>CAZXCW010000035.1:0-17830 GCA_964639385.1 uncultured Nitrospiraceae bacterium | reverse complement strand
AAACTGATAACTATTTTCACAGTTAGAATAGATAGCGCTCTTCTAAAATATAAAATTATATATATATATGATTACAAGACCTTTCCAGCAGCGGAAAAAGAACTACCAGAGCTCATTGCAAAATATAGATTTCAAATGGATGTCTATAAAGAGGCTGCAGAAAAAATATTCAAGCTTCAGGCGAGAAGTTACTTACTCTTTACCCATATGCTTTTGCTGGTAGAGGTATAATTAGAACCTTAGAGACGATTATCTCAACATATACAGTAATATTAGATTTATTACATACAGTAATGATATCCCAATAGAGTCCCATGCCAAGAATAATTTCTTTTTTTCTGCGCGGTAGGTTAGACCAATGACTGCAGTTGTTGTCATAGCAATGGCGGATAACGCAGAGATTATATGATTTTGATTGACATGGGAAAGAATAGGCCCTTTAATGAAAAATATATCATCAATTGCAAGAATGAGAATATTGAATATATTGCTTCCAAAGAGGTTACCAATTGCGAGGTCTATGGCATCTATTTTTAGTGCAGCCATAGAAACTACTATCTCGGGGAAAGAAGTAGAAACGGCAATGAAAATATTTCCCACAAAGGTCTGACCCAGACCAGTGATTTCTGCAATGCCTTCACCAATCTTTGGAAGGAAGGTTGCAGCAACAATAACAATTGCTCCATTGAGGCAGTAGTTTGTAAGAGCAGTTCTAAGAGAAATGTCTTCATATCTCATTTCGGCAGCCTTTTCTTTTATAAAGGCAGAAATCTTTCTTCTCTCGTACGTAAAGATCAACTTCATAGCAATAAAATAAATGATTACAAACAGGATACTATACGGTCCAATCCACCCTAAAGGAGAAACAGTGTTTCCTAAGAATAAACTTATGGCAACAACGCTGAGAAGGAGTATTCCAAAACCTGCAGAAAGAATGTTTCCCTGATGAGCCTTTGCAGATATCGGCATCATCCGGTAAACAGCATCAAGAAGGGCAAGAATGAGCATATTAAAAACGCAACTTCCCATGATATCACCTACGGCGATGTCAGGCACCCCTGCATAGGTGACAGAACTTATTCCTGTAACAAGCTCGGGAAGGGATGTGACCGATGCCATCAGTACTACACCTACCCATGTCCTTCCAAGACCTGTCTTTTCAGCTATAATATCGCCATACCTCGAAAGCTTAGTGCCTGAATAAAAAATTACTGAGGTACAAACTATAAATCCAAGCCAAAGGAGCATTTTAAATACCTCGCAACTGTTAGGGGACAACAGTAATCATTATAAACAGGTATTACGATCAGAAAATTCTTCTATAAGGAAAAAGATAATTTTTAGTCCGAGTTTATTTTTACCGTAACAATGTTCTCTTCAGAGATGACTGATTTCATCCTTTTTCTCTTCCTCTCCTTTGATCTTTTTCTCGAGATATTCCTTTGCAATATCTCTTCCTCCGAGACCAAAGGCTATAGCAAGAGCGAGGACTACTCCGCCCAAAATGATTGAAAAGGCAATAACTATGGTTCCTCTACCAATGCCAAGCTGCTCAAGTGCCATTGTCAAAGCAAGGAGAAAAACAGTCAGTTTAACAAGTTTCCCTATCAGACCTGATAACTTTATGCCTGCATTAACAGCAGCAACCAATGCTGCTCTGCCAAAAAAATTGCTGAGAAGATAGCCGAGTAAAAGAATTACAGCACTGACAAAGATATTAGGTAAATAGAGGATAAATCTTCCAAGTATTTGTTCTATAGCAGGAATATCAAGGGAATTCAGAGATATAATTAAGAAACTTATTATAGTCATCCAGCCAATAAACCTTGAAAGAATGTGTGAGAGAGGCTCTCTTATCCCGCCTTTCTTAAACAGTTCAACCAGGCCAGATCTCTCTGAGAATTTATCGAGTTTTATTGCACGGAAAACCCTCAAAAAAATGGTTTTTAGAATCAAGCCGAGAATGAGTCCGATAATGAATATCAAAATAGAACTCAGAAGCATTGGGAGGAAATGCTGCACTTTTTCAAAAAACTTATTAAAAGGTTCAATTATAAGCCTCCTTAAAAAGTCATTCATGTCCACCCTCCTTTTCTTTGTCCCAGTTTGTTAGCAAAAATTGTTTCTCTTTTTCAAAACTAATACATAACCCCTCTATCCTTTCTTCAACCTCCGATGCGCTGCTCTCCCATGTTTCTACGACAAAAGATGCTACTTTGCCAAGATAGAGAGGTGTTAGGGATTTCAAAAGGTGCTCTTTATTTAACAGTTTCTTGTGGGCTGCAATTGCAAAACTGTAAATAATCTTAGCCCATACCTCATCAGGAATGTGAAATTCCTCCTTCCAAAGTCCCTTTACCCTGTTGAGAGAGTTTATAATCTCCTCTGGAAGAATCCTTTTCCATATCGCTATAAGCTCTGTTACTCCGAGTCTGAATTTGTCTATCATTCTATCAAGATTAACAGAAACAGGTTCAAGGCCCACAGCATACTGAAAACCACAGGTAGGCACAGCTTCAGAGCCTTCTTTCTTCATCCAGACATCGTAATATGTCTCCATGAGATCAAAAGTTGCTCCTACAACTTGATAGAGCATAGAACTCAAATCCGCGCCGGGATCTTTAGGGTCATGAATCTTTGCACCTAAAAATGCCTGCGCAATTCTAAAATTATTAGCAATGGCAGTAGTCGTCATCCAGATGTCTATCCCGTATTTTGCAACATCCGTTTCCCAAACATCCTTTGTGAGATAGAATTTTGCCAATTCACCAGAAAAACCAAAATCTCCTCCTATAGGTTGCCTGACGCGTTTGCCATACAACGCCCTGGTCAATGGATATACTATGCTGTTAGTTATTGTTCCATCGTATTTATGCCTGTGGTAATGAGGGGCAACATAGTCATAGTTGCCGTCAATGAGAGGTTTAATAAGTAGCTCAATCCACTCCGGGGTTATACTACGCAAATCAGAGTCTACAACAGCACATGCTTTCGCATCAAGGGTACCCGCGATCTCAAATATTGTTCTAAAAGCACTCCCCTTCCCTGGAATGCCATGATATGGAATTGCAATCTTAAAAACAGGCTCTACTCTATGAGACAAAAGAATAGATTGAAGATCCTCAATGGTGGTATTCTTTACAATTTCCATAGTATTGTCGGTTGATCCACCATCAGAATTTACAAGGACGGATTTTTTGTTAGGAAAGTACTTTGCAAGACCTACTTGCACAGCCCTTACTACGTGACCAATTGTACGGGCATTGTTGTAGCTCGGAATTCCAACAAGAATATCAGCCTTTTTGATTTCGGTAAACTTGTCATAAATCTCTTTTTTAAAAATAGTGCTTCTCATTAGTAGCTATTTTAAAGACTTTTCACAGAATCATAAAGTTTTTTCAATCTTAATATTTAGATTCTTGTTCCTGTCTTATAATCGAATACATGAATTTTATCGTTTGAAATCCTTAAAAACATTTTTGTGCCTGGAGAAATGATGCTATCACCTATCATCTTTCCTTTAATAGAAGTTCCTCTCCATTTGAATTTTATCCATATGACCGCTCCTTCTACCTCTATTAGCTCGGCAAAAGCTTCCATAGTGCCTTCCTCTCTTTGAGGGAAAACGAGCACATCATCAGGTCTGATTCCAAGAATAACCCTTTCTGCTTCCATTGTTCCTTTTACTAAAGGGTTGAATGCAGCATTATTCACTGTGACTGTAAAGGGTTCTTTTTTAATGACTACAGCCTCAATAAAATTTATTGATGGACTACCTATAAAACCAGCTACAAACGTGTTTTCTGGCCGTGTATAAATCCCCAAAGGTATTCCACACTGTTGTATTTCACCCTTGTTAAGAACAGCAATCCTATCTGAAAGGCTCATGGCCTCCGCTTGGTCGTGTGTAACATAAATGGTGGTTATCCTTAATTCCTGATGAAGATTTTTCAGCTCTTCTCTCATTTCAACCCTTAACACTGCATCAAGGTTCGATAAGGGTTCATCCATCAGGAATACTTTTGGCTTTCTAATTATCGCCCGACCGAGGGCAACTCTCTGTCTCTGACCGCCTGAGAGCTCTTTTGGTTTTCTGTGGAGCATGTCTTTAAGACCGAGAAGTGCTGAAATTCTTTTTAACTCTCTATCAATTATTTCCTTTGGTGTCTTTCTCATTAACAGTGGAAATGCTATGTTTTCATAGACGTTCATATGCGGGTAGAGGGCGTAACTTTGAAAGACCATGGCAACATCTCTCTCTTTCGGTGTAAACTCATTTACAACAGTTCCGTCAAAATATATCTTTCCATCGGACATAGCCTCAAGCCCTGCAATCATGTTAAGAATTGTAGATTTTCCACAGCCACTTGGACCTACAAAAGTGAAAAACTCTCCATCATGTATAGTTAAATTCAGTTCTTTGATTACTGCAATATCTCCGAAATTCTTTCTTAATCTTTCGAATTTTATCTCAGCCACTTTTTAACCCTTTACCGCACCTGCTGTGAGCCCTTCGATAATCTTTCTCTGGAATGCAAGGACAAAAATGATTAAAGGAATAGTTACAACAATGGATGCTGCTGCAATATCCCCCCATGGTACTTCATGGATTCCAGGGAACAGCGCTATGGCAACAGGTATAGTCCTTGATACTGTTGTCGAGGTGAATGTCAGGGCAAAGAGAAACTCATTCCATGAAAAAATAAATACTAATATGGCTGCAGTGAATATTCCCGGTGCTGAAAGGGGCAGGAATATTTTGTGAAATACCTGTAAGGGACTGCAACCATCAACCCTTGCTGCAAGGTATATATCATCTGGTATTTCCTTGAAGAAATTAGTAAGGATCCAGACAGAAAGAGGAAGAGAGAATGTTGTGTATGTAAATATAAGCGCCCACCATGTGTCCCTTATCCCAAGAGCTCGAATAATGATATAAAGCGGGCTTACCGTTGAGATAGGCGGAAACATAGAGACCGAGAGGATAAAGCCGAGAATTAAGTTCTTATACCTTATCCTCAGTTTTGCAAGTCCAAAAGCACAGAGAGACCCGGTGAAGAGCGATAGAATTGTTGTGGATGATGCAACTATTGCACTGTTCAAGATAATCCTTGAAAATGGATGACCCTTGAATAAAGAGGTGTAGTGGATTATAGTCGGCTTTTCAGGCAAGACAGGGGGTATCTTTGTTAGTTCGTAATCTGGTTTCAGACTTGTTAAAAATTGCCATAGATATGGACCAAAACAATATATGACCAATAAGATCAATAAGAAATACAGCCCTACCTTTCTTGTCATTTCCTACCTCTACTTAGTATCTTTATATAGAAGATACTTATACTGCCCACGCACAGAAAAACAACTACTGAAAGCGCAGAACCATAACCAAACTGGAGAGTCTGGAAAAGCACCTTATATGCGTATATTGATAATGTCTCCGTTGTGTTAGCAGGTCCCCCTCCTGTGAGTACATATATGGCATCAAAGACCCTGAAGGCATCAAGAGTTCTGAAAATTAGTACAATCAAGACCACAGGTTTTAAGAGTGGCAGAGTGATTCTTCTGAATATTGCCCACCTCCCGGCCCCATCGACCTTTGCTGCTTGATAGAGTTCTTGTGGGATGACCTTAAGTCCAGCCATAAGAATAATTGCAACAAAAGGCGTTGTTTTCCATACATCCATGAATACAGCGGCGTTGATTGCTAAGAAAGGCGTACCAAGCCAGTTTATCTTCGAGCCAAACAAATAGTTCAGAATTCCAAAATCCGTATTGTAAATCCACTCCCACATCTTTGCTGTGACAACTGTAGGGATAGCCCACGGGATAAGGACAATGGCCATTATTAATCCTTTCATTTTAAAGGATCTGTTTAAGAGGATGGCAATATAAAGGCCAAACAACAATTCCAGTGAAACAGATACTGCAGAAAAATATGTAGTATTTATTAAGGCATTCCAGAACCTGGCATCTTTTAAAAGGAATATATAATTTTCGAGCCCGACAAATCTTGATATATCAAAAATTAAAAGTCTTCTGTAAAGACTCAAATAGAAGACATAGAAAACTGGGTAAATTGTGACGAAAAACAATAAAATAAGAGCCGGAGCTATAAATTTATTTCCACTTTCTCTTCCAATCATATAAAAAGTACCTCTAACCTGTTAACCCAAAAAATGAATTTACATAATGCAGATGTTGTGAAAAAATTTATTTTTCGATACTTTAATGTACCTTTAACTGATGGTTTTTGGAATATTTTTATTGATATAACGAATAAAGATATTCCCAATAAATCATCGAGTTAAATAAATTTTTGAACAATGTCTGCATTATTTGGGTTAACTTATCACTGTAAGTTAATTACCTTGTCTCTATCCCAAGGATATGTTCTATCTGTCTCTGTGCGGAAATTAACGCCTCCTCAGGTGTCTTGATGCCAGCTAAAGCAGCGCTGAATTCAGGCTGTATCACCTGGGTAATCATCATGTAATAAGGTGATACTGGTCTTGGTCGCGCATCCATAAAAATTTTGTAAAGACTACTGATAAAAGGTTGTTTTTTTATCAATTCTTTATCTTTATACAGAGACTTCCTCGTCGGTTTGTATCCTATTGTAAGGGCAAGAACCTTCTGTGACTCAGATGATGTAAGGAATCTTATAAACTTTTCTGCTGCTTCTGGATTTTTAGAATATCTATTTATGCCTAGCTGCCATCCGCCAAGTGTTGAGGCAGACTTTTTGCCAGGAAAAAAGGGTAATGAAGCAACACCGACTTTTCCTTTTACCATTGAACCTTCTTTTTCAAAGATGCTTAATGCATAGGGCCAATTTCTCATGAAGAGTGCCCTACCATTTCCGAATATATGCCTTGTGGGTTCCTCTATTGCGGTTGTAACAAGCGGAGGGGTTATCTTGTATTTCGTGATAAGGTCTCTCATAAACTGGAGGGCGTAAATATTCTCATCGCTGTAGATAATAACCTTATCATCTTTTAAAACATCCCCCCCTTTGCCCCAGAAAAACTCAAGGACATTGCAAACCAAGCCCTCATATTGTTTACCTTGCCATATGAATCCATATAAGCCCTTCTCCTTCGCTATAATAGACTGGGCAATATGAACTAATTCCTGCCATGACCTTGGAGGATCAAAGCCATATTTCTTAAGAAGGTCTTTTCTATAATAGAGAAGTCCTGCATCAATGTACCAGGGGATTGCATAAACTCTATCTTTGTATGTAACAGCCTGAATAGGCCCAGGGAAAAATTGTTTCTTTTCTTCCACAGGCAATAAGTGGCTCAATTCTCTCAACCACCCAGCCCTTGCGAATTCTGGCACCCAGATTACATCCATACTGATTACATCAAAATCAGAACTTTTACCTTCAAGATTTATTACATAAAATTGATGCTGCTCATCTGTTGATGCAGGGAGAGTTTCGTCCTTTACTTTAATTCCGGGGTTTTCATGCTCAAATTTTTCTAACAACCTTTTTAACGGCTCTGGGTCTCCTGCAATCTTGCCGTGTTTAAAGACCAAGGTAATGGTGCTTCTATCTTCTAAATGGTTATCCCTTTGAGAGCAACTGAAGATTAAAATAGGCAGAAAGAGAAAAATAAACTTTGCCAAATCAAGTAACCTTTTCCATTAAGGCTGCGGGAAAATTCGCAAATACCTCGTAGAGAAACAAAACTGTTGCTCCTTTGTGACTCACAACCGTAACAGTCTCTCCTGTGAAGACATTACGGTATTTTCCTCCCGTTTCTTCAAAGGGTATCACGATAAAGGAGTCCTCCCATATCTCTTTACCAAAGGGAGAGGTTTCGGGTTGCTGTATAAGTTTTGTAAAAAATCTGGGAACAACTACCATTGCTAATGAATTTCCCACTCTCCTCAGAAAGGTACAAACATTGTTAGCCTTCTCTCCCATGGCTTCCAGAGGGATATATTCTCCTATCTCAAATAGTTCTCTGTTTGCCCTACGGTAATTAAGGGCCTTATGTATCAGATAGAGTTTTATCATGCCGTTTTCTTTGTTCATTGTCAGTTCCCTCGAAAGCCCAATAGGGCCAATCTCTGCTTCACGCCTTTTAAGTTCTTCAAGTATTTCGATTCTTATAGCATAATCAACTGGTCTGCGATTGTCAGGGTCAACAAGACTAAAATCCAAAATCTCTGTCCCCTGATAAAAATCAGGGACACCGGGTGAGGTAATTTTTAGGAGCGTCTGTGAAAGGGAATTGAACATACCGCAGTGCGAAATCTTCTTCTGGAATACCTCAAATTCTTTTAAAAATTGGTTGTCAGACTGGGGACCCAGAATCCCATCGATAAAAAACAACAAGGAATCCTCATAAATCGTATTGGGATTTATCCAGCTCGAATTAATCTTGGCTTCTCTAACTGCCTTTATCATATAATCCTTGATCCTTTTCTTAAAGCTCTCATATTCAGTCTCATTCAATTGATCAAGAGGCCATGCACCAATAAGTGTTTGGTACAGAAGATATTCCTCATTCATATCAGGCAATGCCTGTCCTTCAACAACAGGTTTTTTCTTTTTATTCAGCCTCCTCCAGTTTATCAAACATTTCTTCCATTCATCAGGGACCTCTGAAAGGACATCTATTCGAGCCCTTACGTCTTCACTCCTTTTTGTATCATGAGTAGATGTTGCAATAAGGGCATTTGGCCAGAATTTGATTCTCTCAATATTTTTCCCGTGAAAGGCTTCAAGGGTTGTGCCAAATCTATCTGGGTTTCCCCCTACTTCATTCAGGGAAACAAAACGGTTGTAAACATAAAAAACAGTATCTTCAAGACCCTTTGCCATAACAGGTCCTGTGATCTGCTGGAATCTCATAACAAAATCAGTCCATTCATTTTTGTCAGCATCTGTGAAGCCCTCAGGATAGCTAAGCAGAAGGACATCTTTCAGAAAATCAAAGATAGAACCGCTGATTGCAGGATTTCCTCGCTTCGCTTTAGAAATTGCAAGCTCAATATAGTGGCGATCCCTGTCATTTACACCTGATGGACTAATGTAAGTTCTGTATACAGGGAAAAATGCAACAACTTCAATAATTGCTGATGTAAGGCTGTTTAATGTAAAATCTCTTGTGTGTCTGTCCTTCTCTGATAACCGATTTAAATAATGGCCAAGTGTATTTATTTCGCTGGCCATGGCTACCTGCATTATCAGTTTCTTTTTTTCGTAAACAATATCCTGAAAATCTATTTTAGCTTTTATAAACCTGGTGTATATGTCATCGAATGTCTTGGTATTTTTTATGTCAATAAATATGCCATTTAACGTATTCAGAAACACATACCCTGTTGTGCTGAAAATTGGCCAGTCTTCAGGCATTCTCTCGTCCTTGATTAGAATTTTTTCACCAACAATGTAAAAAGGCTTAAATTGTGGATTTGATAAAAGTATCTCAGTATAATGTTTAAGTATTTCATCCTCTATATTTGATTGTTCGCTTAGTAAAGGAACTTCATCCTTCAAATTTTCTGCAAGATCGGAAGGAATTTCTTTTTTAATCTCCTCTCTATTGGCGAGCCTTAACTGAACAAAGCAACTCTTCTGCAACCGATGAAAGTATTCGGAAGGATTATATAAACCATCCGGATGGTCAATCCTTAAGCCAGTGACCTTTCCCTCTCTGATAAGTCTGAATATTAACCTATGGGTTTCTCTGAAAACATCCGGATCTTCCATCCTGATTGATGCAAGTTCGTTTATATCAAAAAATCTTCGGTAATTGATCTCTTCCGTTGCTACACGCCAGAAAGAAAGTCTATATAACTGTTCACTCAGAAGTTTATCAAGGAGATCAAAGCTCCCTGGTTCACTCTTAACGCCATTGAAAATGCCTACATTTTCATTAATAAAAGTCTTTATTTCTGGGCTCTCATCATAAAGTTTCCAGAGGCGCTTCTTTGCAACCTCCTTCTCACGTTGGCGTTCGATAATTTTTTCACTATCCCTCTCTGTGTAAGGTGGGAGATGTTTGAGTGCAGTTATAATGCTCAGAAACTCCACAAAGTGGACGTTATCACTGGAAAGAAGATTTTCTAACTTATCTATTCCATGTTCCAATATGATGGTATATGTCTGTGGCCTTATCGGGAACTTATTTTCGTAATACGATACAAAGAACGCACCCTTCTCAAAGGTCAGGATAAGCTCTTGATTCTCAAGGGCAATACCATACTGGTCTCCTAAAATAGGGAGAAGTACTTTGTTTTTTAGTTCACTTTTAACTGGATCCCAGTCTATATCAAAGTATTTTGCATAAACTGAGCTCGGTCCATTTTCGAGGACATCCATCCACCAGGTATTTTCTTTACCCGTAACACACATGTGATTGGGAACAATGTCGAGGATCTGTCCCATGCTATATTCCTGGAGTTCTTTTATGAGTTCATCATACTCCTCTTCTGTGCCAATCTCAGGATTCAATGTGTTGTGGTCAACGATATCGTAGCCATGAAGACTCCCTTCCTTCGTTTTAAAATAAGGGGATGCATAAATATCAGTAATACCAAGCTTATGGAGATAAGAAATAATCTTCCTTGCATCGGAGAATCTAAATTGACGATTGAATTGTAACCTGTATGTCGAAACAGGTATCCTTGGTAGGAAAAAAATTTCCCACTCCATTTTTGGTCTCTCCTAACCTTTAGTTATGTTTCTTAACCCGAAAAATGTATTTACATAATGCAGATGTTGTGAAAAAATTTATTTTTCGATACCTTAGTGTACCTTTAACTGATGGTTATTGGAATATTATTATGGATATAATCAATAAAGATATTTCCAATAAATTATCGAGTTAAATAAATTTTTGAGCAATGTCTGCATTATTATTTGGGTTAAGGGACTTTGACCCGCAGGTAATAACCCAATTTACGGAAAGCTTCTACCCACTTTCTGGCAATATCGTTTCCTTTTTCTGACCTCTCTTTCATAATACTGTAAAGGTTTTTGCCGATAATGAAATACATATTCTGAGCCTTCCAGATATCTAACTCTATGGGTAGTTGTCTAAGTAGTTTTATAACTTTTTCGATCTTTTCAAGAAATTCAACATTTTCTGGCTGCCCATATAATTTTGACATAATACCGTTAATCCAAGAACTTGCTACGAAACCAACTGTGGCAGTATCGATCTTAAGAGGCCATCTTTGTACCTCATTGATCAAGCTTTCGAGTTTCTCAGTATTTAAATCATCTTCCTCAAAAATTTTCTCCAGATCATAATTCAATATATACCCAGCTATGACATGAAAAGGCTTTGGAATAGGGATATTCAAGGTCTGAAGGAAGTTCTTGATGGGATATGTGTTTTCGTATATCTGACGAAAAGATACCTCTATCTCACGTAGAGTAGAGAGTAGAATTTGATCTAAAATTCTTCTCTGCTCGTCTCTAAAAAGATGCCATAGAGAATAGTTGTTGGTTCCAAAGTGTTTATCCATAAGGCGTATAACCTCTGGGACATCACCTTTATCAAATGCCTCCTTTACCTCATAATACATGGTTTCAAATGCCTCATCGCTCACAAAATTCCTTACCCCACCATTTACATTATGGTCTCCAAGGTGAAGCACAGCAAAGCTCAGTAGTGCTTCATCCCATGTTATGTCTGAAGATACATGTATTTTTCCTACAGCAAGTTTCAATTTTCCTGCTTCAATCCTCTCATATTTTTCATTATTTATTGTGTAACAATATATGCCTGTTTTTTCTGGGTACTCCTCAAAGAGTGAAGATACGGCATAATGAGTCCCCACTCGCAGAAGATCTATCATTGCCGGCTTTACATACACTTCATATGCCTCTACTCCGTTTTTAAATACATTACTCGGTGCCTTTTCCAGAAGTTTCAAGAATTCAGGTTCAAGAGATATTCCCCCGAATTCTTCCAGCCATTGAATTAACTGTGCTGCATATTCCATGACCTGCACTGTCTCAATTCTTGAGATCTCATCGAAGAACCAACCACAACTGGTGTACATCAGCATAGCATTCCGCTGTATCTCAGAAGTTTTAAGGCTTTTCCTTTTTCCCCCTTTGAGAGTTTACTCGTAGCATGATTCTTGATAAAATTTTCTATATTCTCCTGCGATCTATCATGAATGATATTGATATAATCATTACGAGCCCCCCATGGGTCCCCGAAGTACTTAGATAACTCCTTCTCGTAAATAGGAATGACTGTATCTCTCACCATGTCCATAGCTTCCCTCAGAGGTTTTCTCCATTTCTGAGTCCAGCCCGGGTTCATACCCGAATTACACCCACAGTTGTCTCTCCATCTTTCAACGCCATGGATACAACTCCATGAAGAATTTTCGATAATTTGAACTTCGTGGGTCGGAGGGTGTTTTTCGAGATACTCTCCATAATTGGTTACTTTAGCAAGATTTCTGCTCTCGATATAATGGAGGCAGTAGGCAAGAGCCATATCTCCAAAGCTGTGATGATGGCCGTAGGTCTCACCATCAGTTGCTATGTGGACAATCTGAGGCCATTCTCTGTGATCTCTGAAAGCCGAAATTAATCTGTTTGCAAAGGCTTCACCGCTGTTAAGCAAACCGCCAAAGGCAACATCTTTAGAAATAGGCCCATCGTAGAAGAAAATATTTATCGACCTTCCTGATGGTAGATTACAAAGATACGGCATAGTAGGGTCAACTCTCTCACCGGATACATCACAAGCCACATCCTCATTCTGTAATTTTTTTACACTTTTTGCCTGACGTGGCGCGAGTAAGGTAAAATTGATTCCAAGTTCTGCAAGCACCTCTAATGTCTCTATGTCAACTGCTGTCTCAGGTAGCCACATTCCTTCAGGAAATCTACCGAATCTCTTCTGGAAATCCCTTATTCCCCATATTATCTGTGTATATTTATCCCTTCTGTTAGCAAGTGGCATTATCATGTGATTGTAAGCCTGTGCTATTGCTGATCCGTGTCCTGAAAACCTCTTCGAGCTCAGTTTATCTGCCTCGATGATTGCCTCATAGGCTGCTGGTTTATGCCTTTCCATCCAGTACAAAAGTGTTGGTCCGAAGTTAAAGCTTATATTTGAATAGTTATTGACTATGTCTGTAATCCTTTCGTCTTTGTCCAGGAAGCGTGAGGCTGTATTTCGGACATAACATTCTGCATTAATCCTCTCATTCCAGTCATGGTAGGGATAGGCTGAATCCTGGAGCTCAATTTCTTCAAGCCAGGGGTTTTCCCTGGGTGGTTGATAAAAATGACCATGGATGCAAATATATCTTTCCACTATTAAATTTTCTCTTTCATATATAAGGCTAAACTCTGACTCCTAACAGTTATTGTTCGACCTTGTGTTAATCTCGCTGGAAGAAGTGTTCCAGGCCCATTCCATATATTCTCGGAAGAATCGAGGATCTTTTCCCATATCCCTTCAGTTAGAGGTACCGTAAGCCTTATGTCAGTATCATGAAAGTTGAATATACAGAAGATGTCACTGTCGTCCTTCCATCTTTTCAAAAATAAAACCCTTTTGCCTTCTAATTCAGATACATCAAGACATTCTTTATCAAGATGCGAAAGGGCAGGAATATCACGCCGCAGCTTTATCAGATTTTTGTAATAATCAAGCAAAACCCTGTGCTTTCCTTCAAGTCTCTTATCCCATTTTATTTTCGACTTCAGAAATGTCTCTGTGCTCTGAGGATCTGGTAAATCTCCCTGCCATTTAAATGCCTTAAACTCTTCCTTTCTTCCCTTCCTTACAGCCTCAATCAAATCTGAATCAGAATGACTGACAAAATAAAGAAATGGGGCTTCCTCTCCATATTCTTCTCCCATAAAGAGAATAGGAATGTAAGGAGAGAGCAAAACAGACCCTGCTGCAAGCTTTAGTGGTTCGAATGATACGAGTGTAGATAGTCTTTCCCCTAGTATTCTATTCCCTACTTGATCATGGTTCTGGGAAAAGACAATAAACTGCTCTGCGGGTCTGTCTTTTGAGGAGTTTCCGTGATTCCTCTTTCTGTACTCAGAGTATTGACCTGAATAGACATATCCTTCTCTGAAGGAAGTCACAAGGTGTTCTATCTTTCCAAAGTCGATATAGTACCCCTGATGCTCTCCTGTAACAAGGGCGTGAAGGGAGTGATGAAAGTCATCGCACCACTGGGCATCAATATTATAGCCCCCCAACTCTCTTGGTCTTATCACCTTCGCATCGTTTAGATCACTCTCTGCTATTAAATAAAACTTTTTCCCTTCTTGAAATGAAAATTCTTCAACCCTTTCTGCAAGCTCTTGGAGGAATGGCTTGGCACTCAAATCAGATATACTATGGATAGCATCAAGGCGAAGGGCATCGATATGATAGTTCTTAAACCAGTGCAGTGCATTCTCTATGAAGAAATTTCTTACCTCATTGCTATAAGCATCATCAAAATTAATAGCCCTTCCCCAGAGTGTTCTATATTTATCAGTAAAGTAGGGACCAAAGTCCCACAGGTAATTTCCTTCAGGTCCGAGGTGGTTATAAACCACATCGAGGATAACCGCTATACCCTTTTTGTGGCATTCATTAACGAATCTTTTAAAACCCTCTGGTCCTCCGTAAGAGTTTTGAACTGCAAAATGATATACGCCATCGTATCCCCAGTTTCTTTCTCCTGGGAATTGCGCAACAGGCATTATCTCAATGGTATTAATTCCCAGAACTTTCAGGTCATCAATTCTCCTCATTGCAGAATCAAGAGTTCCTTCAGGAGTAAATGTTCCCACATGCAACTCATACATAACCATTTCAGTAAGTGGTATCCCTCTCCTGTCTCTATCTTCCCATTTAAATAAACTATGGTCAATTACTTGTGAGGGGCCGTGAACTCCTTCAGGCTGAAGGTGAGATGCAGGATCAGGCCTATCTCTCTTTCCATCAAGGGAATAAAGATATAAAGTTCCAGGAAAAATTTCTTCCACCACTGTCGACCAATAGCCTTTTTCATCTTTTCTCAGGGGAAAAATCCTTTTCTCTGTTGATACTATCTTCAGATCTACTTTATTCAAAAATGGACCCCACACAACAAACTCACATCTACGTTCTCCCAAATAATTAGAGCCGATTTTCATTCACGGTCTCCCTCACTTTTAAAAAACAAAATAGCAAGAGGCGGTAAAATTAGAGATAGAGAATAATATTTTCCATGCGATGGTATCGGAGTAGCTTCGATACCTCCGAGGTTCCCGTGCCCGCTCCCTCCATATAGATTTGCATCACTGTTCAGGACTTCTCTCCAGAAACCGTCCTTTGGAACTCCAACTCTGTAGTTATACCTCGGGACAGGCGTAAAATTACAGACGACAAGAATTATGTCGTCAGGACTTTTACCTTTCCTTACAAAGCTTATAGTGCTTTGTTCCCAATCAGAAAAATCTATCCACTCAAAACCTTCCTTACTGAAATCTAATTCGTGCATAGCTGACTCTCTCTTGTAGAGGTAGTTCAGGTCTTTAATCCATCTTTGGACTCCCTGATGTAAGGGGTATTGAAGGACATGCCATTCCAGGCTCTCATCATGGTCCCACTCTTTCCACTGGGCAAGCTCACCTCCCATAAAGAGGAGTTTCTTTCCTGGGTGGCCGTATATATACCCGAAAAGGAGTCTAAGGTTTGCATACTTCTGCCAATCATTTCCTGGCATCTTTCCGAAAAGCGCACCTTTTCCGTGAACCACCTCATCATGAGAAAGGGGGAGAATAAAGTTTTCTGAAAAGGCATACCATATACTGAAAGTAAGTTGGTTGTGACGATATTTCCTATATAAGGGATCCTTTGAAAAATATTCTAATGTGTCATGCATCCACCCCATGTTCCATTTCATACCAAATCCAAGGCCTCCTACATATGTAGGCCTGGAGACCATAGGCCATGCCGTAGATTCCTCGGCTATAGTCTGGACATCGGGAAAGTTTTCATAGACGGCTTTATTAAAATCTTTTAGAAATGCTATGGCCTCTATATTTTCCCTTCCTCCATATTTGTTTGGTATCCATTCACCACCTCTTCTTCCATAGTCGAGGTAGAGCATAGATGCTACTGCATCAACTCTGAGACCGTCAATATGATATTTATCAAGCCAGTAAAGGGCGCTGCTTATGAGAAAGTTTCTCACTTCATTTCTTCCATAGTTGAAAATATAGCTGTTCCAGTCAGGATGAAATCCCTTTCGTGGGTCTGCATGCTCATAGAGATGTGTGCCATCAAAGTAAACGAGTCCATGTTCATTATCCGGGAAGTGAGAAGGCACCCAATCCAGAATAACACCTATTCCGTTTTGATGAAGATGGTCAACCAAGTACATGAAATCCTGGGGTGTTCCATATCTACTTGTCGGTGCAAAATAACCTAAACTCTGATAACCCCAGGAGCCATAAAAGGGATGCTCCATAATCGGCAAAAGTTCAACATGGGTAAACCCCATCTCCTTTATGTAGTCTGCAAGATAATGGGCTATTTCTCTATAATTTAAATATCTATTTCCTTCTTCAGGAACCAGCCTCCATGAACCCAGGTGAACTTCGTATACAGAGAAAGGAGCGCTGAGGGTATTATGTTTATACCTGTTTTTCATCCATTTATCGTCATGCCATTCGAAACTAATGTCCCACACTATAGAACCTGTTTTCGGTGGTGTCTCCCAGCAAAAGGCAAAAGGGTCTCCTTTTTCAACACTATATTTGTGGTATCCTGAGACTATATGATATTTATAGACTGTTCCATTAGCAATTTCAGGAATAAAACCCTCCCATATGCCGGATGCATCTTCGCGTGCTTTTAATGGATGGGTACCTATATTCCATCCGTTGAAATCTCCTACAACTGATACCTTCTCCGCATTTGGGGCCCATACGGCAAAGCATGTACCTTGAACTTCATCAATGGTAACCGGACGGGACCCAAATTTCTCGTAAAGCTTAAAATGATTCCCCTCTTTAAAAAGATAAATATCAAAATCAGTAAGAATGCTTTCATTATATATAACCTGTTTGCTTACTGCTTTCTCCGGCATTATTGAACCTCCATCAAGTATTTTATCCCTCCTATAGGAATAATGACCCAATCAGGACGGTTATTTAACTCGTATCCAAGTTCATAAACAGCCTTTTCCAGGAGAAAGGCTTCTAATAAGACTTCTAATTCATTCTTCTCTTTAGGTAGCAAAGGGGTATCACCTATAACCTGCAGGTAAGAGTTAAGAAAAACACCGCTTACGTATTGATACCATAAGTCCGCCCAGATCTCCAGGGGAGAAATTTCTTCAGGCCTGACTACCTGTTTGAGCACCGCACTGTAAGCAGCATACTGGAAGGAGCGTATCATACCAGCTACATCACTGAGGGGTGAGCGTTTTAACCTCCGCTCACTGATAGCCCGTGCAGGTTCTCCTTCAAAATCAATAATAACAAAATCATTTCCGGTGAAGAGGACCTGCCCCAGATGGTAATCCCCATGTACCCTCATTTTCATTGCTGATAGTTTTCTGTCTAATAGAGCTTTAAAACGGTCTAAGATATGTTTTTCAAGATCAAGTATCTTAGCTGCCTCCTCTCTGAGATCTTCCTGGAGATTTTTTGTGTTTCTCTTAAGGAGTGCGAGGGATTTTTTTGTGAGGCTCTGCATAGACTGGTAAAGGGACCTCTGGTACAGGAGCGAAAACGGTTCTGGCATGAAGTTCCTGTCTTCTGTATTTGAGGAAAGGGCAAGATGCAGCTCGGCTGTCCTCTTCCCAAGAAGGTGAGCCATTTCAAGATATATGCCAC
>CAZXCW010000034.1:0-17985 GCA_964639385.1 uncultured Nitrospiraceae bacterium | reverse complement strand
ATCACAAAAATTGCTCGTTATCTCCGCTCGCCCTACTTTGATGGTGGATTATGGTCAATTCGAATCCTTGACTTCCTGACAATCTCTTGGATAAGATAATAAAATTTCAATGAAAATTGGTGTGGGCTGTGATCATGCGGGGCTGGAACTCAAAAATGAGATCATCCCGCTCTTAAGTGGTCTCGGCATTGAGTGCGTTGATTACGGTACAAATAGCCCTGAGTCAGTAGATTACCCAGATTTTGGTGAAAAGGTCTCTGAAGCAGTCTCTTCAGGGGAAATAGATAGAGGAATACTCATCTGTGGCACGGGTATAGGCATGTCCATAGTAGCTAATAAATTTTCCAACGTGAGGGCATCTCTATGCAATGATCTATTCACTGCTAAGATGGGTAGACTGCACAATGATGCTAATATTTTAATTCTCGGCGGAAGGATAGTCGGGAAGGATTTAGCAAAGGAGATTGTGAGGACGTGGATTAACACCCCTTTTGAAGGACAAAGGCACTGTATGAGATTGAAAAAAATAACCCTGATAGAGGAACGTTTGAAAAGACATGAATCTTGAAAATCTTAAGCTCAGCGATCCAGAAATTTTTGAAGCAATACAGAGGGAGATAGACAGGGAAAGGGAGAATATTGTTCTAATAGCCTCTGAGAATTATGCAAGTCTTTCGGTACTCGAGGTTCAGGGCTCTATCTTTACAAATAAATATGCAGAGGGATATCCAGGGAAAAGATATTACGGCGGCTGTGAATATGCTGATATTGTTGAGAGGCTTGCAATTGAAAGGGCAAAAGAGTTATTTGGCGCAGAACACGTAAATGTACAGCCTCACTCTGGTACCCAGGCAAATATGGCCGTATATTTTTCTATGCTTAAGCCAGGTGATACGATATTGGCTATGAGTCTGAGTCAAGGAGGCCATCTTTCCCATGGTGCGTCAGTAAACTTCTCCGGTGTTTTTTATAAGGTTGTAACCTATGGCCTTGATAGAAATACGGGCTATATAGACTATGAAGTGGTTAGACATCTTGCCATACAGAATAAACCAAAGATAATAGTTGCGGGTGCAAGCTCATATTCGAGGATCATTAATTTCAAAATATTTTCTGATATAGCAAAAGAAGTGGGGGCATATTTTATGGCTGATATAGCCCACATAGCAGGGTTTGTTGCCGCAGACTTACATCCTTCCCCCCTCCCACATGCAGATTTTGTAACAACAACAACTCATAAGACCCTTAGGGGACCAAGGGGGGGAATGACAATGTGTAAGGCAGAATATGCAAAGGCAATTGACAGAATGGTATTTCCTGGAATCCAGGGTGGCCCCCTTGTCCATGTCATAGCAGCAAAGGCAGTTGCTCTGAAAGAGGCAATGGGCCAGGAATTTAAAGACCATCAGGCTATGGTAATTAAAAACGCAAAGAAACTTGCAGAAAGCTTAATGGAAAAGGGTTTTAAGATTGTCTCAGAAGGAACAGACAACCACATGATGCTTGTTGACTTAACTGATAAAGGTACTACAGGAAAAGATGCAGAAGAGGCACTGGGAATGGCAGGAATTACAGTCAATAAAAATGTAATACCTTATGATAAAAGACCACCTGCAATAACAAGCGGGATAAGGCTTGGTACGCCATGTGTAACAACGAGAGGTATGGGAGAAGCAGAGATGAAAGAGATAGCAGAGATAATATCATCTGTCATCCAGAACATAAACGATATCAAATTAATCAGGAGTCTTGCAAAGCGGGTTAAGGTTCTTTGCGATAGTTTCCCTATATATGAAGAGCAAAGGGCTGCAAGGTGAGAGCAAGAAATCCTAAATAGCTGGTTATAAGGGTTTTCGGTGAAGTGCCCTTTCTGTGGAAGCATAGAAGATAAGGTAATAGACTCGAGGACGAGCAAAGAAGGTGATGCAATACGCCGCAGGCGCGAGTGTCTCAGATGCGAGAAACGTTTTACATCTTATGAACGTGTAGAAGATCTTTTACCTGAAGTTGTTAAGAAAGATGGGAGGCGGGAGTCTTTCGATAGAATAAAAATACTGGCGGGGTTAAAGAAGGCATGTGAAAAAAGGCCAATAGGAATAGAGACCCTTGATAATATTACAGATTCTATAGAAAAGAAACTCGTAGGTCTTGGTGTAAAAGAGATCAAAAGCACATGGATTGGGGAAGAGGTGATGTCATCTTTGAGAGAGCTCGATAAGGTTGCTTATGTTAGGTTTGCATCTGTCTACAGGCAGTTTAAAGACATAAATGAGTTCATGAACGAAGTAAAGACTTTATTCAAAAGCAAATAAAAGATAATCAAATAACGAAAATTCCAAAGATCAAGACTTCTGACTATCTCTCTATCTACGCAGGATTTAAAGGTCTGTAAGAAAATTATAGACAGCCCTATACGACCTTGCAAGAAATCCTTAAGAAGGCAAAAAAGACAATCGAGAACTACTTTATGCTCTCTGGTGAAGAGAGGGTTCTAACGGCCCTCTCGGGAGGACCAGATTCAGTATGCCTTCTTTATGTGCTAAAAAATCTTAAAGATGAATTTAGGCTGGATCTAAATGCTCTATATGTAGATCACGGTCTTAGGATAGAAGAAACACCGCTGGAAATTGAGTTCTGTAGAAAGCTTTGCGAAAGGCTTGACATTCCTTTTATTACAAAGTCCATAGATGTGAAATCCTATGCTAAAGAAAAGGGCATTAATAAGCAGGCAGCAGCGAGGGAATTACGTTACCAGATTTTCGAAGAAACTGCCAATGAGATTAAGGCGCATAAAATTGCAATAGGCCATACAGCAGATGATCAGGCAGAAACTCTTCTCATGCGTCTTTTTAGAGGTTCCGGCCCAAGAGGTCTCTCCGGCATTCCGCCAGTAAGGGGCAAGTTTATAAGGCCTCTGAGCGATATCGAGAGACAGGAGATTGAAAAACATCTTCAGGAAGCGGAGATTGATTTTATAGTTGATTCATCAAACCTGAGAAAAGATTATCTGCGGAATAAAATAAGGCTTTCCCTTATCCCGATGTTACGGGAGATTAACCCTAACATCATAGAGACCCTTTCAAGAACTGCAATTATATTTAGAGAAGAAGATAGACATTTTGAGATCGCCGTTACAAAAGCATTAATGAGGCTTATTAGCAGAAAGTCTAATTCTCGCATTGAACTTTTTCTCGGTCCCTTAGAGGCTATGGAAAAGGTGATCCTGAGGAGGGCTTTAAGGAGGGCGATAGATGAGACAAAGGGTCTTCATGGAATAAATTTCATTCATATAGAAGATATTATTAGGTTGATTAAATATGGCAAAGCTGGCAACAGGCTGTATCTTCCTGATGGCATAAGGGCTATAAAAGACTATTCAATGTTGATTCTTACATCAGAACCTCCTGTAAAATTGGAGACTTACACCCTCGAGGTTCCTGGTGAGTTAGTTCTCAAAGAAGCTGGGGTTTTGATTAAAACTTCCATATTTGGGAGTCAGGAGTTAGGAGTTAGGATCCAGGAGTTAGAAATAAAAGATTTCAGACTCTCGACTGTTCAGGCTATCTTTGATGCAGAAAAATTGCTCTTCCCTCTCATTGTCAGATCAAGAAAAAGCGGTGATTACTTTTATCCTCTTGGTTTTGGCAAGAAGAAAAAACTCCAAGACTTTTTCGTTGACGAAAAAGTCCCAAGGGATGAGCGTGATAGGATTCCGTTAATAATATCTGGAGAAGATATCGTCTGGATTGTGGGATATCGAGGAGACGAAAGGTTTAAGATAAAAGATGAAACGAAGAAGGTTCTTAAGTTAGAAGTTAAGAAACTTAAGGCTTAAGACAGTAAATCAACATAATCCCTTCGCCAGGGCGGATAAGATGAGTCAGATGTCCTGCAAAAGTAATACTCTCTTGGCAATACTGTCCAATGCCCAATAATCGTTAATTGCCATTTGAATTCATACACATAATATGGTATATTTTATGTGTAAGGAGGATTGGCAATGACAACACGAACAAATATTATTCTGGACGATGATATAGTGGAAGAGGCAAAAGAATTAACTTCTTTCAAGACTAAAAGAGAGGTTATAGATTTTGCACTCAGAGAACTTGTAAAACAATTAAGAAGGAAAAAACTCCTCAGTATGAGGCACAAAGGGATGTGGCAAGGAGACCTTTCAAAATGGAGAAAGAAAAGGTTTGATATTAATTGATACCAGTGCCTTCATCGAGTTTTTGAACAAGACAGGGTCGCCTTTTGACAGGGAAATTGAATCTCTAATAAGCAAAGACAAAGAAACTGCCATTGCAGATATTGTTCTGACAGAAGTACTGCAAGGGATAAAAAATGATAAAGACTATGTAGAAGTCAAAAAATCACTTCTTTCTTTTCCTGTTTATTCGCTGAAAGGTATTGATTCTTTTATCGCTGCTGCAGACCTTTACAGAAAAAGCAGAAAGAAAGGTCTCACAATAAGGAATACTATAGATCTGCTTATTGCCCAGATCGCCATTGAAAATGATTTAATTCTATTGCATAACGACAGAGATTTTGATACGCTGGCTCATATGTGTAATCTAAGAATTCACCGATTACCTTCACAGCCAAAATGAAATTTCTTCTTGAAAAAACCCTTGAAAGTGAATTCGGCGAATCCTATTACAAAGAGCTTTTAAATCTTTCAAACACTTTGATTTCGAAAATATTGCAAAATTAAGTGGTCTAAAAATCTATAAGCTTGACAAGCAATAAAAACGGTCATAATTTCTTGAAAAAACTAAATAAATCCTGATACTTTACTGTATGCCTGAAAAGTATGCTATAAAACACAAACCAATAATTACAGATCTGACCTTTTTCACCAACGAACCAGACCAGACCCTTCTTGATAGATTCAAAGTGACCATCGGACAAAACACTCGCTTCTTCGATGTGCTTGCGGGCTTTTTCAAAACGAGTGGTTTTTTCAAACTTTACGAGTCCCTTGAGAAAACGGAAAAAATTAGGATTCTTGTAGGTATCAGCCTCAATAGATATGCATATGAGTTAATACAAAAAGCCGAACAGGAAAAACAGTTATCGTTACGCATGTCTCACAGCGAAGCAAAGGATGATTTTAAAGAAAACGTGATTTCCGAAATGGAAACTGCTCCAGACAAGCAGGAAGTCCAAGATGGCGTAGAGAAGTTCATCGAATGGATAAAATCGGACAAATTAGAGATTAGGGTATACCCGCATGCGTCTATCCATGCAAAGGTGTATATAATGACCTTTGGAGAAGGAGACAGAGATATAGGAAGGGTTATTACTGGTTCAAGTAATTTTACAGAAGCTGGGTTAATAGAGAATCTGGAGTTCAATGTCGAGCTCAAAAACAGAGCTGATTATGATTTTGCCTTAGAAAAATTCAACGAACTCTGGAGAAAGTCCGTTCCGGTTTCAGAGGATTATGTTGAAACGATTCACACAAGGACATGGCTCAATAATAGTATTACGCCGTATGAACTCTACCTAAAATTCCTGTACGAGTATTTTGGAGAAAAGATAAGTAGAACCCCGGACGAAATATCGAGTACGTACTTGCCAGAGAACTTTGTCGAATATCAGTATCAGAAAGAAGCAGTTGTAGATGCCAAGTCAAAGCTTGAGGAATACGGTGGGGTATTTTTGGCAGACGTCGTTGGTTTAGGCAAGACCTATATCTCTGCACTTTTGGCACAACAACTAAATGGCAGACATCTGGTGATAGCCCCACCTGCACTTTTGGATGAGAAAAACCCTGGCTCTTGGACGAATATATTCCGTGATTTCGGAGTCAGAGGAACCTATTTCAGGTCAATCGGCAAGTTGGATGATATTATCAAGGAAGGCACAGACAGATATAAGAATGTTTTTATTGATGAGGCACATCGTTTCCGTACTGAGACAAATATCAGTTATGAGAAGCTTGCACAGATTTGCAGGGGTAAAAGGGTAATATTGGTTTCAGCCACACCTCTTAACAATTCACCTAAAGATATTTTAAGCCAGTTGAAGTTATTTCAAAAAGCTCGCAATTGCACTCTGCCTAATCCAAAAGTCCGTGACCTTGAGAAATTTTTTAATCGGCTTCAGGAGAAATTAAAAAATCTCGATAGGTTTGAAGACTATGACGAATTTATTAAGGTAACCAGAGAAAACGCTAAAGAAATAAGAGAAAATGTCCTGAAGTATTTGATGGTAAGAAGAACCAGGAATGAAATTGTAAGATATTTTGAGGATGACCTTAAAAAACAAGATCTAAAATTTCCAGACGTTGCAGACCCTAACCAGGTTTTTTACGAGTTTGATACAAAGCTCGACAAAATTTTTACAGAAACCATTAAACTTGCAACTTCGACCGACTTCAAATATGCTCGATATACACCCCTTTTATATTTAAAGGAAGGCATTACTCAACCTGAACAGCTATCCCAGATTAATATGGGCAAGTTCATGAAAATACTCCTTGTTAAGCGTCTTGAAAGCAGTTTCTTTGCATTCAAAAACACACTTGGAAGGTTTATAAAATCCTTTGAGACATTTATCAGGGAGTATGACAAAGGAAGAGTCTTTGTGAGCAAGAAGCATATAAATAAGGTGTTCGAATTACTCGAAAATGATGATGAAGAAGCTATACAACGCCTGATAGATGAAGACAAAGCAGACGAATATAAGGCAGAGGCATTTAAAGAAAGCTTCAGAAAAGATTTAGAAAATGACCTGATAATTCTGAAACAGGTTAATGAAATGTGGACAAAAATAGATTATGACCCGAAGATTGATAAATTCCTTAACCTGCTCGAAAATGACAACATCCTCAAAGCAAATAAACTGATAGTATTTACTGAATCTAAAGAAACAGCAGACTATCTTGAAAATCATGTAAGAAATAATTTTGGGAATATAGTGCTTGGTTTTTCTGGAAGCTCGGGGGCTGCTATAAAAGAAAAGGTTATAGAGAATTTCGATGCCAGAGCTCGTTATCCTAAAGATGATTATAGGATTTTAGTTACAACTGAAGTTCTTTCAGAAGGTGTAAACCTACACCGTTCTAATGTTGTCATAAACTACGATATTCCATGGAACCCTACAAGGGTAATACAACGTGTGGGCAGAATCAACCGCGTAGATACAAAATTCGATAAGATTTATGCGTATAATTTCTTCCCGACGATTCAGGCAGAATCTGAAATCGGATTAAAGGCTGCAGCAGAAGCAAAGATAAATGCCTTCATTGAAATGCTTGGTGCCGATGCAAAGCTACTGACCGATGGTGAACCTATTCAATCGCATGAATTATTCAATCGTTTAAGCTCAAAGAAATTGCTCACAGGTGAAGATGAAGAGGAAGAGAGTGAACTTAAATATTTAAAAATTATCCGAGAGGTAAGGGATAATACTCCAGATCTTTTTGAAAGAATAAAGCGTTTACCAAAAAAAGCGAGAACTGCAAAAAAATATCATTTCCCCATTCCCCCTTTAGCAAAGGGGGGCGAGGGGGGATTTAATGGCGTTACAACCTTCTTCCGTAAAGGAAAGCTGCGTAAGATTTTTAGTGCTAACAAGCAAGGCGTAGAAGAGATAGACTTTTTCAGGGCTGTAGAAATCTTAAAGGCAGAGAAAGATACTCCCAAAGAAAATTTGCCTAAAGATTTTTACGGTTACTTAGATGCTAATAAAAAGGAATTTGAACTGGCAACAGCAGATGAGGTAAGGCAATTAAAACATCCCGGCAGCAGAAGCTATGAATCAAAGCTATTACAGACTATTAAAGCAATTAAAGATAAACACCATAAAATTTTGACAGAAGACGATGAGGAGTATCTTAATAAACTATTAAAAATAGTAGAGGAAGGGGCACTCCCAAAGCAAACAGCAAAAAAATTGGTCAATGCTTTTACAGGGATGCAAGAACCTTTAAAGATACTATCGATCTTTAGGAGTGGGATACCCCAGGAGTTCTTTAAAGAGCATATTTCAGAGACGGCTGCCGAGACCTCAGGCCCCAGAGAGGTCATTCTTTCGGAATATTTGATATGCTAAAATATGCATAAAAAAGGCTTTATCGAAAGGGGTGAGAAAAATGACAAGGTTAGTTGTGGAAACAGACAATGACTGGACTAAAAAGAAAATAAGAGGTGTGATACTTACAGAGATAGAACTTCTCAAAAAGGCAATCCAGAAAACAGAAAGCAAAGTTCAGGTTTTTGAAACAAGATATGGAAAACTCGACAGGGCTTCTCTTTACGGCAAAGCGGATGACATGGAACTCCTTGAATGGGAAGGGGAACTTGAAACTCTTGAAAGATTGAAGGTGAAACTGAAATCTCTTGAGGACATAACATTTGAGTATAAATGATTATATCGCAGGATTAGAATCTGTCATTAATTCCTCCACTATAGTATCATCCTACAATTTAAACATCGACCGAAAAACATTCCCTCACCACAAGCATCTCAAGAATGGAACCATTGTTGAATCACAACATGTCAAATTATCCGATATTATTAGTGAGATAGAAGGGCTTTATATTGCTGATGAGGATAAATGAAACATTTATACAGAGAACCTTTGAAAATGAATTCAATGAAGTTCATTACAAAGATCTTGTTGTCAATCTTTTCAACCACTTTGATTTCTCCAAAGAGCATACCTTAAAGCATCAATTCAATGACGCTGAAAGGCAAGCACTTAATGACTTCACTTATTTTGGTACTTATGAAGATGCTGAAAAGAAATGCCTTGATGTTCTTACTGTCGAGCTAAAAAGCAGCAGTAAAGTAGAACGTGCAAGAAGCCTTCAGAGAAACCTAATCGGTAAATACCTGAAAACCAACCTTAAGGACTCCGCCCTTGTAGCCTTCTATTCAAAGGACAATCCTGACTGGAGGCTTTCCTTTGTCAAAATGGATTACAGGCTTGACAAGATGGGAGTAAAGGTTGAAATCGGCACACCGCCAAAAAGATATTCATTTTTAGTAGGCAAAACCGAGCCGAGTCATACGGCACAGAAACAGCTTTTGCCGCTGCTTGATGACAGAAGGGCTCCAACACTCGATGAGATTGAAAAGTCATTCAGTATTGAGAAGGTTACTAAGGAGTTCTATACAGAGATTGCAAAGAAGTTTACAGAGCTTGTTGGTGGTGAGAGGAAAATTGGTTCAAAGAAGATTGTGGAGGCAAGACAGCTTAGATATCCAAAGCCCTCAGATACTTTAAGAAAAGAATTTGCTGTTAGGCTTATTGGAAGACTTATGTTCTGCTGGTTTTTGAAAAAGAAAAAATCAGAGGGTGATGTTCCTCTAATACCAAATGTACTCTTATCCTCAGATGCAATAAGCCAGTATCCAGATTACTACCATAGCCTTTTGGAGCCTTTGTTTTTTCAGGTGTTAAATACACCGATCGATAAACGAAATAAGAGCGTGAGACATAGCTTCTGGAACAATGTCCCGTTTTTAAACGGTGGGCTGTTTGAACCTCATTTATATGATTATTATGAAATTTATTATGAATCTGGCCTCTCCAAATATATCAATACTTTAAAAGTTCCTGATTCCTGGTTCTTAGACCTCTTTAAGATTTTTGAAATCTACAACTTTACTATAGATGAAAGCACAAGCATTGATGTTGATATTTCTGTTGACCCAGAGATGCTTGGAAGGATATTTGAAAACCTCCTTGCCGAAATAAATCCAGAAACAGGAGAAACCGCAAGAAAATCTACGGGAAGCTATTACACGCCAAGACCAATTGTTGAATACATGGTTGACGAGAGCCTGAAGCAATACCTTCTCTCCCAAATCCCCCTTTTAGCAAAGGGGGGCGAGGGGGGATTTTTGGATGAAAATAAACTCTCCAAACTCCTCTCCTATGGTGATTGGGAGATAGAACTAACAGAGATAGAAAAAGACTCGATAATAGACGCCCTCGATAGAGTAAAGATTATTGACCCAGCCTGTGGAAGCGGTGCATTCCCTATGGGGATACTTCATAAGATGCTCCTGATTCTTCAGAAGATAGACCCTGAATCCAAACAATGGCTTTCCAAAAAGCTTGCACGTATTGATAATGAGATTTTACGGAAAGAGGCTGAAAAGAAACTGAAAACAGAAAACTGGGACTATGTGCATAAACTCGGTATTATTCAGAACTCCATTTATGGCATTGATATTCAACCTATTGCAGTAGAAATCTCAAAGCTCAGGTTCTTTTTATCATTAATTGTTGACGAAAAGATAGATGATGATAAGCCAAACAGAGGCGTTGTGCCATTGCCAAACCTTGAATTTAAGTTTGTAGCCGCCAATAGTCTTATCGGGCTTCCAAAGGCGGAGGGTGGACTTGCTGAGTCTCATAAGGATATAGAAAGGCTGAAAGAACTTAGGGATGCATATTTTACAAGCTACGGGGATGAGAAGAGAAATATTGAAGAGCAGTTTAAGGAGACTCAGCGTAGAATGTTCTTGCATGCTTTGAATTGGCAGGCTACCAGCAGTCAGACGTATAAGCTATCGGAATGGAATCCATTTGCTGATGAAGCCTTGTCATGGTTTGATCCTGAGTGGATGTTTGGCATCCGCACTTCATCCCCCTTTGAAAAAGGAGATAATTCCAACGCCCCCCCTTTAGAAAAGGGGAGCAAGGGGGGATTTGATATCGTAATCGCCAATCCTCCCTATGTCCGGCAGGAAGCGATCAAAGATATTAAGCCCCACTTGGCAAAGGAATTCGGCAGCTTCTATTGCGGAACCGCCGACATCTATACCTATTTTTATAAAAAGGGAATCGACCTACTGAAAGACGGCGGTCATCTTTGTTTCATTGCTCCCAATAAATTTATGCGGGCTGGTTATGGAAAGAACACCCGAAAGTTGCTTGCTACGCAGGTAACACCGAAGGTTGTTATAGATTTCTGTGACCTGCCGATATTTGATGCAACGACCTATCCATCAATAATCCTCATTGAGAAAACGTCTGATGCAGGGGCGATTCATAAATCGCCCCTGCAAACGGAATTCCTTGCCGCTACATTTACGGATACCGCACAATTGGAACGGTTGGAAAAGACCCTTTCCAATATCGGATTCCCTATGCCGGTTTCCGCCCTCAAGGAAAAAAGCTGGAATCTTGAACAGCCTGAAGTCCTGACATTGATGGAAAAACTGCGCAACACAGGCAAGCCCCTTGGTGAATTTGTGCAAGGCCGTTTTTACAGAGGTATTCTCACTGGCCTCAATGAGGCGTTTGTGATTGATGCCACCACCCGCGAAAAGCTGATTGCCGAAGACCCCAAAAGCGAAGAGCTTATCAAACCGTGGCTGCGTGGCCGTGACATTAAAAAATGGAAGGCTGAGTGGGCAGGGCTCTATGTGATAAATATCCCCAGCAGCGCTAACAGGCAATGGCCGTGGTCGGATGAAAAGACCGAGACAAAGGCAAGGAAGATATTTGCACAGACGTATCCGTCTATCCACAAGCACCTGTCACAGTGGGAAGATAAGATTGTCAAGCGCGACGACCAAGGGAAATTTTGTTGGGAGCTGAGGTCATGCGCTTACTACAAAGAATTTGAGAAGCCCAAAATAGTATGGGGGAACCTTGCGACGGAGCCGAAGTTTGCCCATGATTCATCATTAAGCTATGTAAGTGCTCCAGCAAACATAATCCCAACTACCGATTTATATCTTTTGGCTATTGTAAATTCCCCGCTTTGTAGATGGTGGATAAGTTTGCAGGCTGCTGTTCGTTCAGGCGGCTTCTTGGAATATAAACCTATGTATGTGGAAACAGTGCCCGTAATGCCTGCTAATGACAAGCAGAAAGCCCACATCATCGAACGTGTTCAGACCATCCTTGCTAATCCCGATAGTCCTGATGTACCCCGCCTCGAAGGGGAAATCAATAAATTAGTCTATGACCTCTACGGCCTCACACCTGATGAGGTTGAGATTGTGGAGGAGAACATAAGGGGACTGAAAACATGACAATCCGTTATCGGTTAGATGATCTTGGCTGGTTTCAGTTTGAGCAAGTGACTCAAAGTGTTCTGAAAGCACAGTTTGGCTTTGGTATACAGTCTTGGGGAGGTCGTGGCGACTGGGGAAGAGATGCATATTACAGAGGTAGACTGAGTTATCCATCTATAGATGTTCAGAATGATGGGATATTTATTTTCCAAGTAAAGTTCATTGAAAATGCAAATGCTAGTGGAGCAAATCCAGATCCTCTTTTGTTGAAAGCGGTGAAAGCTGAAATAGACAATATTATGAATAGGGTTAAAAAGGGTCTTTGGCTGAAAGCTGATTTCTACATCTTTATAATAAATGCGCTTTTGCCCTCAGCCTTGCGAACCACTATTGAAAATCTTTTTGGGGAGAATTTTCCGGAGACAAAAGTCTATACCCATGGAGGCAATGACATATGTGATTGGCTTGATAACAATCCCCCCATAAGAAAAGCTTTTCCTCAATTACTGGGCATCAGAGACTTAACTTATCTTCTCGAAAACATTATCAACAAGCATGTTCATACGCAAAGTAGAATAGCCATAGAACAAGCAAAAGAAATAGCTGCTGTTTTTGTTCCGACGGGCCCTTATCAAAAGGCACTGGAAACATTAAAAAAATATAATTTCGTAGTCTTGGATGGACCACCTGAAGTAGGTAAAACTGCCATAGCGCAAATGATATTCCTGACACAAGTAACAGACGACTGGGAACTTGTAGCATGTAAGGAACCCAAGGAGTTCATTGGCTTATACAAACCAGAAATAAGACAGGTTTTTATGGCAGATGACGCATTTGGTAGAACTGAGTATGATCCTGCGAGGGGTAAGCTATGGGAAAAGGATCTTCCTCATATTTTGAGATTAATAAACAAGAAACATTGGTTAATCTTAACTTCGAGGAAGCACATTTTAGAGAGAGCTTATAAAGACATGGACTTGGAAGATATGGCTAAAGACTTTCCAAAGCCAGCAGAAGTTTTGGTAGATGCAACTAGACTAACAGTTCAAGAGAAAGCTTTGATGCTCTATCGCCAAGCTAAAGCTGAAAGTTTACTGAGTCTTCCAAAGGAAATAATTAAGAAATACGCGGAATTCATTGTATATAGTCCGAATTTTACACCTGAAAGAATACGCAGTTTTGTAAAGGAAAGACTCCCCTATCTGAGCGATAGTATTTCAAAGGGACTCATAGACAATGAAGCGCTGCAGAAAGAGATTGATGAGGCAATAAATAACCCTACGCAGCGAATGAAAAAAACATACGATAAACTGCCTTTATCTCACAAATGGCTATTGTCATCATTAGTATCAATCGATGAAGGGAAAGCTGTTTACATAAACCAACTGGAAAGAGTCTATAATAATTATTGTCCATCCGTTGACGAGTGGCCATTATTTGAGGACGTAATCGATGAACTGGTGGAGTCCTTCGTACGAATTATCAAAGTAGCAAGTGCTGAGTATGTTAGTTGGATTCATCCAAGTTATCGAGATCTCGTTGTCGAGGAAATATCAAGTGACATTTCAGTAACTAAAAGATTATTGGAATTTGCATCAATAGACATTATCAAGCTGGCACTCTCTGACGCCGGAGGAGCTAAAGGTGAAAGAAAACTGCCACTCCTTTCTACCAATGAACAATGGAATATTCTCAAATCAAGATGTCTGCAAATAATCGATGAAATGACGGACAAATATTCGCTGACGTCTCTTCTTACTATTTTGCGAAGTAGTTATTCAAGCGCATCCGAGCAATCTATAAAGGGCAAGATTGCATGTGTCTCAACGGATTTGCTTGAAAAATTGTTGCTCAGGTGGAATGCGAGAAAAGAACTTCTCGGTTCTGAGCTGCTTAACGCATTCTATGAACTCAGTGTTATTATCAAGAAGCTTCTGCCCTCACCAGACCTGGAGTCAACTTGGAAGGCATCTCTTTGTGAATTTCAGGAAGGGATAAGATCTTGGCGAGAGGATCATTTCATAAAACTCTACTGTTTTAAGGAATTGATTAACCTTGTCAGCGTCATCAATGTTAATGAACCAAGATTTCTAAGACTGAGCTTATTCCCTGACAAGTACAAAGTAATGATTGATAGTTTTATTGACTTTGCTGAAGAAGAACTATCTTCTGATCTTGTCTCTTCAAAGGCTGAAGAGTTAAATGAATTTGCTGATGAATTGTCCGATTTGGCTGACATGATTGCAAAATTCAGTGATGTCTTACCTTCTGAGTCTGCAAAGTTGGAAGTTGTTGCGGATGAATTACAGAGTAAAGCGGAAGGGTTAAAAGAAGAAGCTTCTCAACTCGATCCCGGAGAACCGGACTTTGATTATGATTATGGAGGCGAACACTCCGTTGGTAATGCTGGCGATCAATTTGATGTGAATAAGTTATTTGATGATTTGTGAAAAATATGTTAAAACGGGCAGCATATTATCTCGTCGGGCAGAGCTGACATTAGGATAAAGATAATAGAAGGAGATAAATAAAATGATAAAAAGTCCGGAAATAAAAATTAATCCTAACGTACTGAAAACGCTCCGCGAAAGTTCTGGATATACGGTTGAGGAGATAGCAAAAAAAAATAAGACCACTGTTACTAAAGTGCAAGAAGCAGAAAAGGGATTTGCCTCAAATCCTGGGAAAAGGGACGGGTACATTATGTGGCTGGAAGAGGGAAGATTGAGATAAGGAGAATAGAAGTGAAGAGTAGGGGCAGGGGGTAAGTCTTGCAATTTAGCATGAGATAATTTTTAATCTATATTGGTTTCAGTTAATGTCAAGAATCTTCGCAAAACAGGAAGAAAGGGATAAAGGACGGTTGTACATGCTCAGTAATTAGGTAACTCTTCAGAGTGTCAAAGTGGCATAGTTTCACGTTTTAAAGCTCAAATTTCCAAAGTTTAATGGGCCAGTTCTTGAAATATATCTTTGCTTTCTCTTTTCATGACATGTAAAATTAGATTTAAAGGAGATACGTGTGAATGCGATTGAGATACTAAAAAAACATGAGGACGTTATTAAGAAAAAATATGGAGTTAAGAAAATCGGTGTCTTTGGTTCGCATGCAAGAGGTGAGGGAAAAGAGGCAAGCGATGTTGATATTCTCGTAGAATTTAAAGACGGCTATATAACCTTTGATAATTATATGGATCTCAAATATTTCCTTGAGGACTTGTATGGCGGGAAGGTAGATTTAGTAACCGAGGATGCACTGAAGCCCCAGTTAAAGGATGACATTTTACAAGAAGTAATCTATGCGTAGAAGTTACCTGCTTTATCTTGAGGATATTCTTGACTCAACAAAAAACATTCATAATTACATAGGTGCACTTTCTTTTGAAGATCTTGTGAGAGATAGAATGAGGGTGGATGCGATTGTAAGAAATTTAGAAATCATTGGGGAAGCTTCAAGCAAAATAGCACAGGAGATTAGAGACAAATATCCCTTCATTGAGTGGAGAAAAATATCTGATTTCAGAAATGTTCTTGTCCATGAATATTTTGAAATAAATTATAAGATTTTTTGGGACATCATCAAGAATAAGCTCCCAGAGCTTCAAAAAGGCATTCAGACAATCCTCGAAAAAGAAAAGTAACCCTTGGAAATGAATTAGAGGGACACAGAGCTGTAAAGACCTGACCCTAAGTTCTTCACACTCTCCATATGATGATATTTTTTTGTGTATTATAGAAAGACAATGCGCAGTAACGTGATTATTATAGGCGCTGGTGCGGCAGGAATGATGTGTGCCATTGAGGCGGGGAAGCGGGGACGGTCGGTCATCATTTTGGACCACGCATCGAAAGTCGGTCAAAAGATTCTCATCTCAGGCGGAGGCCGCTGTAATTTTACAAACCTTAACATTCAGCCGGATAACTACCTCTCCGCTAACCTTCATTTCTGCAAATCTGCCCTTGCCCGGTTCACACCACGGGATTTTATCACCCTGATTGAAAAACACCGCATTAGCTGGTGTGAAAAAGAAGACGGGCAGATATTCTGCGCCGGAAGTTCCCGGCAGATTGTGGACATACTCAGAAAGGAGTGCGATTCGGCAGAGGTTCAATTCCAGCTGAACTGCAAGATTGAGGAAATTACAAAAAAAAGCAGGTTCAGCGCAAAAACGAATTCCCGGGTAATTGAATCAGAATCTTTTGTTATAGCAACAGGCGGTCTTTCCTATCCCAATCTCGGGGCAACTGGGCTTGGCCACCGATTAGCCGCGCAGTTTGGACTGCGTGTTATCCAGCCGAAACCGGCACTTGTCCCGCTGACGTTCAGCAGCAAAGACCTGGAGATCTTCAGCGAGTTGAGCGGTGTCTCTGTCAAATCTAAGGTAAGCTGCAATAATAAAGGATTCTCAGGGAATATCCTCTTCACCCACAGGGGACTGAGCGGGCCAGCTATACTCCAGATCTCATCATACTGGAAGAAAGGAGATGTTATTCACATTGATCTGCTGCCAGACATTGATATCTATGGGAAACTTATTGAAAAGCGGCAAAGCAGGATACAAATTAAGAACCTGCTGGCTCAATATTTTTCCAAAAGATTTATTCACAAATGGTGCGAATTGTATATTAAGTCAAAACCCTTATCCCAGTATGCGGATAAAGAACTTGAAGGCATCTCTGGACATCTTAAAAACTGGGAGATAAAACCAGCAGGTACGGAAGGATATAACAGGGCGGAAGTTACTCTTGGCGGAGTTGATACAGATGAACTCTCATCCAAGACAATGGAGGCGAAAAAGGTCCCGGGGTTATATTTTATTGGAGAGGTTATTGATGTAACAGGACAGCTCGGAGGCTATAATCTGCAGTGGGCCTGGTCGTCTGGCTATGCAGCTGGCCAGTACGCTTAGTTCTTATGAAAATTAATATTTTTGCTATGAGAAAAATAATACTTGCATCAGCATCACCGCGGAGAAAAGAGATCCTGAGAAAAACAGGCCTTAATTTCTCTATCTGCACGAGTGATTATAAAGAGGATATTAATCTGTCGTTAAAACCTCGCGCACTAGCAAAATTCCTGTCACGCAAAAAAGCTGAAACTGTCGCTCACAAATATGAAAACGCGATAATCATTGCAGCAGATACATTTATAGTCTTTAAAAACAGACTGCTCGGCAAACCCCATACTGCCAAAGAAGCTGAGAAGATGCTGAATATGCTGAATGGAAAAGCACATTCAGTAATCACCGGTTTTACCATTATGGATACTGCCAGCAAAAAAATATTATCGAGATCAGTGGAAACTAAGGTATATTTCAAAAAGCTCGGCAGAAAAGAGATAAACGCATATGTCAGATCGAAAGAGCCGCTGGATAAAGCAGGAGCATATGCAATTCAGGGGCTTGGATCAGTTTTTATTGAAAGAATTGATGGAGATTTTTTAAATGTAGTGGGCCTTCCTTTGCTCGCTCTGACAGAAAGTCTAAAAAAATTCGGGATTACAGTAGCTTAGTGGCTCAGTTCCTTAGTGTATCACAGAGCCACAGGGGTAAAGTCAAACCGGCTCTTAGGCTTTATGAAAAACAAAAAAATGCATGAAAAGAAAAAAGGGACAGGCACATTATCTCGTGGGTAGAAGCGGGAGATTGAGATTGTCTACGACTCATAGAGTGGAGGGGAAAGGGTAAACTTTAAGTAAACCCACTTTAGGAGGTTAAAATGAGAGATGCTAAAATGTCTACATCCGAGATTCTTCATCTCCTCAAAGGACTAAAACATCAACACGGCAGTTTAACTTTTCTTCAAGGAATAAAGAGAGTCCTGTCAATTTTTCATTTCGTGATATGATTATCTTATCAACCCTCAATACAATTCTGTATTACTTTTCAATCATATTTGAATAAATGTAAACCTCGCCCTCGCTTTGCGCGACCAACTACCCTTGATTCACCATCAAAAAAATAAAAAACCCTCGTTATCCCGTAGGGACGAGGT
>CAZXCW010000033.1:0-18223 GCA_964639385.1 uncultured Nitrospiraceae bacterium | reverse complement strand
CAACATCTGCATTATGTGATTACAGTTTTTGGGTCAAGTTTTTGAAAGTCGGGGTCTGTCTTAAAGTTCGAGAATGAAACTGTCTCTCAGGTGAAAGTCGGCCTCGGAACCTTGATGAGTCAACGCCCAGTAAGTCAACTCACCATTTAACGGCTTGATGACAGCACTGATGCCAACCTTTAATTTCTGGTCCGTAAGGATGATCTTGCCAAGATCGATCTCTAAGGAAAGCCTCAAAGCGTCAGGTTGTCTCTCGATGCTAAACGGGAGCGACGCAAAGGCTGCTTCTTCCTGCATACCTTGTCGATACGATTTGAAGCTATAGACATTCCAGTGTCTGGCTGGCGAGAGATTGAATTCCCAATATTGTTCAGAATTCTTTACACCGAGAAAGAACTCGAAACAAGTTTCTTCCCACAGGGCGGTTTTGCGTGCTGGCATGTCTGCAGGCGCAGGAATCAAAACTTCTCTGAGAGGGCCGAGGAAAGCATAGCTGATGGTAAGCGTTTTGGAACGGCGTTCGATGTTGCCTGTAATCTTCAAATAGGGCAGAAGGCCGGCTGATGGGAATGGCTTCAGGGAAAAGCTCCGGTTCTTCATCTGATCTGCCGGATGATACTGCGAATAGCTTTTTCCTGTGATTCGATACTCTCGGTCAGCCTGAACTGGACAATCGCCCTTGCAAGATTGTGTTCCGGGTGCCTGACCTTGAAGTAAACATTACCTTTTAGATAGTCTGTAAAGAATCTCAAACCAAGCTCGAATGCTATCAGGCGAATCGAATCGTATATATAGGAAAAGTCATTCTCGGTAAGGAACTCCTTTGTCACTGAGAGATAGCCTTGCAGGATGGCCTTGTAAAGGTCGGGATCGAAATGAACCTTCTCCCATTGTCCGGTTTCTTCTCCCATGGTATTGCAGCCCGAGCGAAGACAGTCGCCGATATCATAATGAATGAGGCCGGGTTTGACAGTGTCCAGGTCAACAATGCTGATGGCCTGTCCGGTAGCAGTGCCTATCATGATGTTGTTGACCTTTGGATCGCCATGAATTGGGCGAATACTCAATCTGCCTTGTGCTCTGGCATCCTCGAGGACACGCGCCCAGGCAGTTCGGCTACTTATGAACTGTAAGCAATAATTTACTTCCGGGGATTTACCTGCATTGTATTTCGCCAGGACCTGCTCATAGTGCCGCAGGTAGAGGGGTGTAATATGAAACCCTTTTAGTGTATCAGACAGTCTGTCAGGAGGCAGGTCGCTGAGGAGGGTGTGGAATATGCCGAGCGCGTAGCCAACTTCACGTGCGAAATAAGTATCCTTAATAGTGTCAAAAGACTGCGAGCCTTCAATAAAGCTGATAGCGCGCCAGAACGACCCATCTGAGTCAAGATAGAAGTCCCGGCTGTCCTGCGTCAAAAGCACACTTGGAACTTCCCAGCGGCGGCCTGCACCAGGGGGGATATGCTGAAGGCGCTGACTCATATGTTCGGTGCAGATGCGCATATTGTGAATGACAAGTTCAGGCTGACGAAACACTGTCATGCATTGCAGAATAAAGTGTTTTTCCCCTTCGGCATCCAACGTTACCAGGAAGGTTTTATTGATATTGCCATTCCCGAATTCCCGGATGTCAATAACCTTGCCCTGTGGGTTGAATTGCTCTGCAACGGCAAAAAGATTGTCCAGGGTTTTCCCTCTCGAATTAAAATTTATACGTCTAAGGATTGCGGCAGAGTTCGTCAGCCTCTTTTTTCAATGTCCTTGCAGATGCCATATCAAGACCGCTTCGTTTTATGAAAATTCCTTCATCCATGTCAGCTATATCTCTTACGAGAACAATGTCATTCCTGAAGAGAATATTGAGAGAACTCTTCTTTATTGATGACAGAATGGTAACAGGATACAGCTTTTTGTTTTCGATCATTCTTTCCAGGCTGTTTTCATCAGGATATTTCCAGCTTACTATCTTGAGACCCACACAACTGGCATACTTGATTGCATCTGATGTGCACCTGGTATTTGTTACCAGCCAGCCCTCATTTATCGAGACTCTGTTTTCATGATTCAATTCATAGGCCTTTTTAATGTCCATGAATCTGGAATAGACATAGAGCGCTATCTTTACATCGGTTGGATTGCCCCCGTTGCTGTGATATTTACACTCTATCACATCCCCGATATTGTCACGAATCGCAAAAATGTCGACTTCGTGCGTTACGCAAAAACCCTTGAGAAACCTGTTTGTTTCGGCTGAATATCCATATGCCTTAAGTATTCCTGAAAAATATTTTTCGAATTGATAGCCTGCAGGTCCCAGCCTATGGATAGCCTTTTTTATAGAATATCTCATGTCCGCTGTCTTGCTATATTGCCGCAATATTTTCCTGGCAATTCTATATATATGTTTTGTATGCATCGAGGGCTTTATCTGGCTCTCTACTTTCCTGGCGATATCCAGGGCTGCGTCTTCTGTAGCTCCAGAACGGATGAGTGAATCGACAAGCTTCTGTATTTTGAATTCCTCAGTCTTTCCGGATGCCTTTATAATTTCGAATGCCATTCAAAACTCCTATTCCCCCAAAGTACATTATACGGATATTCTTACCTGTCGCAGATTTAGGTGTATCATATGCCTTCGTAGTATGTCAACAACGGACAGGAGTTCCGCACTATTTTCAGCTTTCTCCGAAGAAGGGTCAGAGAGGAAGTGTAGTTCGAGGGAAGCCGATTGTTAAAAGTTTCCCCTTGAGAGGCCGCGGATGATGCGGATGGCGTCCTCAACCGTGTTTGCTCCATGGATTAAATCCATATCTGCACTGCTAATGGTGCCTTCAGCCAGCATGGTGTCTTGCATGAAGTGCCGGAGATGGTCCCAAAAGTCCCTGACCATACCTACGACAGGAAAGCGCTCAAGTTTTCCGGTCTGAGCGAGGGTGATTACCTCGAAAGCCTCATCAAGCGTACCAAAACCACCCGGCATCACGACGAAGGCTATGGAGTATTTTACGAGCATTACCTTTCGCACAAAAAAGTGCTCGAATTCGATAAACTTATCGAGGTATGGATTCGGTTTCTGCTCCGCTGGAAGTTTGATATTACAACCGAGACTTAATCCTCCGCCCTCTTTTGCACCACGGTTCGCAGCTTCCATGATCCCGGGTCCGCCACCGGTCATGACTGTATAGCCTGCATTGGCGAGCGTCCTTCCAAGCTCGCGGGCAAGCTCGTAGTACCGATGTCTTTCCGGAAAGCGTGCCGATCCGAAGACTGTGACGCAGGGGCCATCAAAGTCGAAACTCTCGAAGCCATGCAGAAACTCAAGAAAGAATCTAACTGCGCTCTCGAGGTCTTCACCACGTTTCCGGCGGCCAGAGAGGAAAAGTTTCTCGGCGCCCACAACCTGACTGAGCAGCGAAGATGACTGTAAGATTTTCGACAACCCTTTGTAATTCATTGCATACTCCCTTTTATATTAGATGTTTATGAAAAAATTTATTTTTCGATACCTTACTGTATATCAATCATAAACTGAATAGAAGGCAGGGCATAGTATTTGAGCGGATTCTTTTGCTGATATTCCATTTAAAATATTTTTAATATAAAGAGGCAAAAGCCTCGGTCTACGACTCGTAGAGAGTCCCGATCTTATCGGGACGAGAATGAGCGAAGATACTATGTCCAGCCTATACGCAGGAATTATAATTTTATTGAAGTACATTATTCGGGATAATATCTCTTTTTTCACAACGTCTGTATCATGCTCTTGCATTCTTCAGGTTATGTTGTATCATGGTCAATTTTCAGGGGTGCGGCATGCCATATTTTTTTGTTGTACTCACTTATGGCTCTGTCAGATGAGAACCTCCCCATCCGCGCAACAGTGAGGATCGACATCTTTGCCCACCCTTCCTGATCTTTAAATGCTGTGCTTATGCGATCCTGGCAGTCAACATAGGACTGATAGTCGGCGAGAACCATTTGTTCATCGCGACAAAGAAGCGAGTCAACTAAAGGCTTAAATAGATTCACGTCTCTTCGGGAAAAAAATCCTGAACTGATAAGATCGATCACTTCTTTCAGGTCTGGATTTGCATTATAGTAAAGAACGGGATTATAGCCATGAGATTTTATGTTGGAGATCTCTTCAGCAGTCAAACCGGAGAGGAAAAAGTTTTCTGCACCCACTTCTTCACGGATTTCGATGTTTGCTCCGTTGAACGTTCCTATTGTCAATGCACCGTTCATTGAGAATTTCATGTTCCCTGTCCCCGATGCCTCTCTTCCAGCTGTAGATATCTGTTCGGAAAGATCAGCAGATGGATAAATCCTTTGACCATTCTTCACGTTAAAGTCGGGAAAGAAAACAACTTTCAAGCGGCCTGCCACATCTGTATCATTGTTTACAACTTCAGCAACGGAATTGATCAGCTTTATGATGAGCTTTGCCATGAAATAGCCGGGAGATGATTTTCCTCCAAGGATGAATGTACGAGGTGTGATTTCTATCTGTGGATTTTTCTTAATCCTGTTATAGAGCGTGATTATGTGAAGGGCGTTGAGGTGCTGGCGCTTGTATTCATGGATACGGGTCATCTGAACGTCAAAGAGTGTATCAGGGTTCACGGAAATTCCTGTTCGGTCATGAATGATCCCGGCGAGATCACGTTTGTTATTATACTTTACCTGCTGCCACTTTTTTATAAAGTCCGTGTCATCTGCAAAGGGTTCAAGGTGTTTAAGTTCTTCTATCTGACTGGTCCAGCGGTCTCCGATTGTATTCGTGATGAGGTCAGCGAGCCTTGGATTACTGAGTACAACCCAGCGTCTTGGTGTCACTCCATTGGTCACGTTGAGGAACCTCTCAGGATATATTTCATAAAGGTCCGGGAGTAGGGTCTCCTTGAGCAGCTCCGATTGGATTTTTGAAACACCGTTGATTACATGGCTTCCCAGGCTGGCAAGGGATGCCATGCGGATATATTTCTGATCTCTCTCATCTATGAGAGAGATACGGGATAGCTTATCATTATCATCAGGATACTTTAAGCATATCTCATCAAGGAAACGCCGGTTTATCTCATAGATAATTTCAAGGTGTCTCGGGAGGATGCCTGAGAAGAGGGGAAGGGGCCACTTTTCGAGGGTTTCAGGTAAAACAGCGTGGTTTGTATATGAAAAGGTGTTCTGTGTGATATACCATGCTTTTTCCCAGTTCACCAGATGTTCATCCACAAGGAGTCTCATCAGTTCAGCCACGGCGATTGCAGGATCAGAACCATTCAGGTGCACTGCAAAGGAAGTTGAGAAGCTGTCGATACTTTTCCAACGCAAGAGGTGCAGACGTATCATGTCCTGGAGGGAGCAAGACACAAAGAAATACTGCTGAGCAAGACGTAATTGTTTGCCAGCATATGGCTCATCATCGGGATAAAGGATCTTGCTGATTGATTCTGAAGCAATCTTCTCGTTGACTGCTCCGAAGTAGTCACCGATATCGAAGGCTTCGAAATCAAAGGATTCGATGGCCTCGGATTTCCAGAGGCGCAACAGGTTTGTTATGCCAACTCTATATCCGGATGCCGGTATATCATGTGCAACTCCCCTGATGGAAAACTTGGGAATCCAGCGCACCCGGAAATAGTCCTGCTTGTCATAATACGACTCGGTGTGGCCACCGAGACTTACATTGTAGGTGGTCTCCGGGTGTGGAATCTCCCAGGGGTTACCGGGGCAGAGCCACTTTTCAGTCTTTGCAACCTGCCAGCCGTCCTGAATCTCTTGTGCAAAAGGGCCAAACTCGTAACGGATCCCATACCCTATTGCAGGAATCTCAAGCTTTGCAAGTGAATCCATGTAGCAGGCTGCAAGCCTCCCAAGACTGCTGTTACCAAGCCCGGGTTCTTTTTCCTGCTCGGTTAATTCGTGTAGATGAAGACCTAACTCTTTTACAGCCTGAAAGACCTCTTCATAGATGTCGAGGTTGATGAGGTTGATTCCGAGTTGTGGTCCAATGAGAAACTCAGAAGACAGGTAGGCAATGACCGTCAGGTCTTCTGTAAAGTTCCGGAGTGTTTTGACCCACCGCTGCATCATCCTGTCCCGGACTGTATAGGCAAGTGCCATATACCAGTCGTTTAGTGTTGCTGTATGAGGAACCTTAGCGAGGTGAAAGTATAGATTATCAAGCACGGATTGCTTGATTGCTTCTACGCTCAGCCCGGTGCGGATGTTCTCGCGCCCTTCCCGAGATGGCGTTGGACTTACTTTCTTCCCCCTTTTTTTCATAGCATTTCCCAATTATTTATGAGTTTACATTATACCTTTTTTCGGATGTGTGCTCTTTACCCAAATAATGCAATTTTCGGGTTAATGTCTTGAACAAAAAATTTCTCCCTCAACCCGAATGATGCAGACATTGTTCAAAAATTTATTTAACTCGATGATTTATTGGGAATATCTTTATTCGTTATATCCATGAAAATATTCCGTTAACCATCAGTTAAAGGTACACAAAGGTATCGGAAAATAAATTTTTTCACAACATCTGCATTATGTAAATGCATTTTTTGGGTCAAAATAAATTTAAGGTCAGAATGGTTGAGCGCCCTACAAGCAGCCTGCTGTCCAGCGCATCGCGCATAAAAAAAGATCAGACGAAAGTTAACTTTGTTTTGCGGAACGTTTCGCTTCTAACGTCTTTAAAAGATGGGTTAAGAGAATTAAAGTGACACCGACTGTAAGAGAGGAATCAGCTACGTTGAATGCAGGCCAGTGGTAGTTACCTATCGATAGATCAATGAAATCAATAACCCGACCATAAAGTATCCTGTCTATGAGGTTTCCTGTTGCACCACCGAGTATAAGAGAAAGGCCCACGTAATCCTTTTTAGTCTTAATTAGAAGAAATATCACAAAGATTATAGCTGCTATAGATATTGCTATAAAGAAGCTACTTCCAATATTTTTAAACATCCCGAAGGCGGCACCCTTGTTTGTCACGATTACTAAATATAGAAAAGGAAGGATCTTTATAGAATCAAAGGGATTTATATAGTTGAGGGCGAGAGACTTTGTTATCTGGTCTAATGCTATTACGAGTAATGAGACAAGAAATACATCCTTCAACCTTCTCATTATTTATTCAAAGATAACCTTATAACACCTCTCGCAGATTTCAGGTGTCTCTTTAAGTCTACCAACTGTCTCGCTCCAGTTCCAGCATCGTTGGCACTTTGATCCCGGCGCCTTCTCTACCTTAACCTCAAGCCCTTCTATTTCCTTACTCTTATAAGAGCCATCAGGGCTTTTATCAGCAACCTCTACCGCTGAGACAATAAAAAAGGTTGGTAAAAAGTCCCTGTATTGAGTAATAAGTGTTTTATATCTTTGCTCTATGCGCTGGGCACTTAGCTCTTTGCCCTCAGAAAAATAGAGTAATACCTTTGCCTCGAGGGAATTCCCTATAAACCTCTCAGTTCTTTTCATCTCTAATGCCTTATTCACCTCATCCCTCAGTATGAATAAATCACTCCACCTTTTTTCAAGCTCCTGGTCATGATATCTTTCATCAACCTCTGGGAATATCGCAAGAAAGACAGACTCCTCTGTGACTTCTGCTCTCTGTTTCATGCTCTGCCAGATCTCCTCTGCTGTAAAGGAGAGCACCGGTGCCATAAGCCTCGTCATTGTTGAAAGTATCTGAGAGAGAACCCATTGGGCAGCGCGCCTCTCCCTCGCCTCTGCCTTAAATGTATAAAGCCTGTCTTTCAAGACATCAAGATAGAAGGAGCTCATGTCAACAACACAGAAATTGTAAAGGCCGTGGTAGACCTCATGAAAATTAAAATTCTCATAAGCAGTTGTAACTGTTTCTGTAAGTGTCTGGAGTCTACTCATTGCCCATCTGTCTATCTCTAACAGGGCAGAGCTATAGTCACTGTTGTCGAAACCGGAGAGATTACCGAGGAGAAACCTGCAAGTGTTTCGTATTTTTCTGTATGCCTCTGTAAGCCTATCGAGGATCTCTTTAGATATCCTTACGTCCTCTGTGTAATCCTCTGCTGAAACCCACAATCTGAGGATCTCCGCACCATTGGCCTTTATAACCTCTTGCGGTACTACAACGTTTCCGAGAGATTTAGACATCTTTTTACCCTGTCCGTCAACTACAAAACCATGCGTAAGCACAGTGGTATAAGGAGCCCGATCCCTTGTCCCTATAGAAGCAAGAAGAGAGCTCTGAAACCATCCCCTGTGCTGGTCACTTCCTTCAAGATACATATTAGCTGGCCATCTAAGCCTTTTATCTGTCTCCATGACAGCAGCATGGCTTACACCGGAATCGAACCATACATCTAATATGTCTTTCTCCTTTAAGAAGGATTGGCCTCCACATTCTTTGCATACATATCCCGATGGTAAAAATTCGGTAGCCTCCTTCTCAAACCATATATCAGCACCATTTTTTTCAAAAAAACGTATAATTCTATCAAATACCTCTTCTTCCCTAAGGAATCCACCACAGCTATCGCATTTTATAAGCGCTATTGGCACTCCCCATGCCCTCTGTCTCGATATGCACCAGTCAGGCCTGTTTAAAACCATGCCATAAATCCTGTCTCTTCCCCAATGGGGGATCCAGTTGATACTATCAATCTCTTCGAGGCAACGTTTTCGCAAATTATTATGCTCGACTGAAATGAACCACTGCTCCGTTGCACGAAAAATAACGGGATTTTTACACCTCCAGCAATGTGGATAAGAATGGACAACCCTCTCTTCCTTTATTAGGGAGTTATTGTTCCTCATGATCTCTATTATTCTCTCATTAGCCCTGAAGACGAATTGTCCCTCCAATTCTCCTGCCTGCTTTGTGAATTTTCCCCTGTCGTCAACAGGAGCATAAATATCTAGCCCGTGCTTAAACCCAATCTCGTAATCTTCTTCTCCGTGGCCTGGCGCAATATGTACGATACCGGTTCCTTCGTCAATGTTGACGAAATCTGCAAGGATTACCCGTGATTGCCTATCAATAAAGGGATGTTCTGTAACTATACCTTCGAGGTCTTTCCCTTTGACTTTTATAAGAACTTTGTCCTTTAGTATCTGCTTTTCCATGAGGTTATTGAGAAGCCCCTCAGCAACAATATAAGCCTCTTCTCCGTTTTCAACAGCTACATATTCCAGGTCAGGATGGACTGCAAGGGCAAGATTTGCGGGCAATGTCCAGGGAGTTGTTGTCCATATGATGATAAAAACTTTTTTTCCAGCAAGGGCCGGAAATCTATCTTTTAAATTTGTATCTTGAACCCTGAACTTCACATATATAGAGGGTGACTCCTTGTCGGCATACTCAACCTCTGCCTCTGCAAGGGCTGTGACACAGGATGGACACCAGTGAACGGGCTTTCTTCCTTTATAGACATAACCTCTTTTTACAAAATGAGAAAACTCTCTCACTATGGATGCCTCGTAGTTATAAGACATTGTTAGGTAGGGTGATAACCAGTCGCCTAAGACCCCAAGTCTTTTAAACTCGTCTCTCTGTATGTCAACAAATTGAGCTGCATATTCTCTACAGAGTCTTCTCTTTTCAAGGATATCAACCTCCTCTTTTTTCTTTCCGAGATTCTTATCAACCTGTAACTCTATTGGAAGGCCGTGGCAATCCCAGCCAGGTACGTATGGGGAGTAAAAGCCCTTCATAGATTTATATTTTATGATTATATCTTTAAGGATTTTATTTAAAGCATGTCCTATATGGATGGGGCCATTTGCGTAGGGGGGGCCATCATGAAGGATATAATGTTTATTATTTCTGTTCTTTGCCTGGATCTGTTCATATATCCTCTTTTCTTCCCAGAATCTCATTATTATTGGCTCTCTCTCAGTGAGATTAGCCTTCATCGGAAAGTCTGTGTGGGGAAGATTGAGGGTGTTCTTGTAGTCCTTAGAAAGGATTTTCACTTCTCTTCTGCTTTCTCTTTTTTCTTGGCCTCTCTCTCTGAGATTAACTTTTGTGAGACATGGCTCGGCACTTCTTCATAATGTGAAAATTCCATTGAGTAAAGGCCTCTGCCTGAGGTAAGGCTATGTAGCTGGTTTGCATAGGTAAGCATTTCTGCCATGGGTACAAGGGAAATTACCTTTTGGGTACCTCCTGCATGTGTTTCAACTCCCTGAACTCTCCCTCTCTTTGAGTTTAGGTCCCCTATTACTGCACCGAGTGTATCATCAGGGGTTATTACCTCAATCTTCATTATTGGTTCAAGTAACACCGGCTTTGCATCCAAGATAGCCTTTTTCAAGGCCATAGAGCCTGCAATCTTGAACGCCATTTCTGATGAATCGACAGTATGATAGGAACCATCATAGAGTGTTACCTTTAAATCGACGATTGGATAACCTGCTATAACACCTTCACGCATTGTTTCTACAACCCCTTTCTCAACGGCTGGCCTGTACTGTTGAGGGATAACACCGCCAACAATCTTGTCTACAAAGTCATATCCGCTTCCTCTTGGTAGCGGCTCTACCTCTAACCAGCAATCACCGTACTGACCACGCCCCCCTGATTGTTTTTTGTACTTACCTTGCGCTCTCGCTGGTGCTTTGATTGTTTCTCTGTAGGGGACTTTCGGTGTCTTCATCAAGACATCTGTGCCGAACTTCCTTTTTAGTTTTTCAATCGTTACCTCGAGGTGAACCTGTCCCATTCCGGATAGGAGCATCTCCTTTGTCTCTTCTTCTCTCTGGAAACGTAATGTTGGATCCTCTTCAAGCATCCTTTGAATACCGACGCTTACTTTCTCTTCATCTCCCTTTGTTTTTGGTGCTATCGCATAGGAGATAACAGGTTCAGAGAACTTCATCTTTTCGAAGACTATTGGATGGGTGTCATCCGATAGAGTATCTCCCGTGTATGTTTCCTTGAGTTTTGCCACCGCACCTATCTCACCCGGGCCAATAGTATGTGCTGGTATCTGTTTTTTGCCCATGAGATAAAAGACCTGGCCGATTCTTTCTTTTGCACCCGTTGATGTGTTCAAGGTATTTGAGTCAGCCTTGAGTATGCCAGAATAAACCCTAAAGACAGAAAGTCTTCCTGCATATGGGTCTGCTATCGTTTTGAATACATATGCCGAAAAAGGATCCGCCATAGAAGGGTTCCTTTCAACCACTTTACCATCTTTCGTATTTTTCCCCTTAATGGGTGAAAGATGTGCCATTTCTACTGGTGAAGGCAGGCACAGGAACAGAGTATCAAGAAGCTGTGGGATTGCCATATTCTTGATTGCAGACCCACATGTAACAGGTATGAACCTCTTTGTCAAAGAGCCCTCTCTTATACCCTTAGTAATCTCGTCCTCGGAAAGCCCTCCACCCTCGAGGTATCTCTCAAGCAAGCTATCATCAGACTCTGCAATCTTTTCTACAAGTTTTTTCCTATATTCTTCTGCTTCAGGAACCATCTCTGACGGTATATCAGATTCTTCTGCATTACCATTTTGGAATCTGTAGGCCTTCATCTTTACCAGATCGACAACACCCGAGAAACTATCCCCAGAGCCTATAGGGATATAAAGGGGAACAGCTTCTTTTTCAAAGGATTTTTCAATTTCTCCCAAGGCTCTTGAAAAGTTTGCGATATCTCTGTCCATTTTATTTATAAAGACTATTCTCGGCAGCTCAAATTCGTCTGCATATCCCCATATTTTTACCGTCTCTGGCTTAACACCAGAGATTGCGCTGATTATAACAATAGCTCCATCAACGGCCCTGAGACTACCCCTTGCGTCTTCAAGAAAATTGATAAAGCCCGGGGTGTCTATAAGGTTAATCTTGTAACCCTTCCAGTTACAGAATGCAAGGGAGGATGAGATGGTTATCTTTCTTGCCACTTCTTCAGGCTCGTAGTCAGTTGTCGCAGTTCCATCTTGGACATTGCCCAGCCTGTCGATAGAACCGGAATTAAAAAGTATAGCCTCTACAAGAGAAGTCTTGCCAGCTCCTCCATGTGCAATTATTGCAACATTTCGTATCGTGCCCACCTCTAAGTCAGCCATAAATACCCCCTCTATTTTTAAAGTTCAAAGACCAAAATTTCAATTTAGGATCTAAAATCAACAATCTACGATTTGGTTCCGTCTTTCAGTAATTTATATTCTATACTATCGACAAGTGCCTGATAGGATGCCTCGATAATATTTTCCGAGACTCCTACAGTGCCCCACCTCTTTTCCTCGTCTCCTGATTCAATAAGAACCCTGACCTTTGCGGCGGTTCCCTTTCCTGCTGTGAGGACACGGACTTTATAGTCATGAAGCCTTACATATTTTAATTCTGGATAGAATTTATCAAGAGCCTTCCTCAGGGCATGGTCAATGGCATTGACAGGGCCATTACCAGTTGCTGCCGTGTGCTCAATGTGGCCACCAACTCTTACCATTATAGTAGCTTCACTAATAGGGTCTTCTCCCTCTTTTCTTTTCTCTACAATAACTCTAAATCCTACCAGGTCAAAGAATCTTCTGTGGAGGCCGAGAGATTTTTTCATTAGGAGCTCGAAAGACGCCTCTGCACCTTCAAACTGAAAACCTTCGCTCTCAAGGTTCTTGAGTGTAGTAACCATATCCTGCACCTGAGCTGAATCAGGATCAAGATGAATTCCGAATTCCTCTGCCTTTCTCAGTATATTACTCCTCCCAGCGAGGTCTGATATTAAGACCCTCTGTGAATTACCGACAAGTTCAGGCTGTATATGTTCATAGGTTTCTGGTCTTTTCCTTACTGCACTTACATGGATGCCAGCCTTATGAGCAAAGGCGCTATCTCCTACAAAGGGCTGTCTCTTAAAATGCCTTAGATTTGCTATCTCATTCACAAACCTCGATACATCCCTTAGCCTATTTAGTTGTTCATCACGAATGCATCTTATTCCGAGCTTGATCTGGAGATCAGGGATTAAGGAACAAAGGTTTGCATTGCCGCATCTCTCTCCAAGACCATTGATCGTGCCCTGTACGTGCGTTGCACCACTTTCTACTGCAACTATAGAGTTTGCTACCGCACACTCTGAATCATTGTGTGCATGAATCCCAACAGGAATCCGGACACTATTTATAACGGAGTCTGTAATACTTCTTAGTTCATTCGGGAGTCTGCCGCCATTTGTATCGCATAATACAAGGCAGTCTGCCCCTGCATCCTGTGCAGCAGAAAGGCATTTCATTGCATATTCAGGATTACCTTTGTACCCGTCGAAGAAATGTTCTGCATCGAAGAAGACTTTCTTAACGCATCTTTTCAGGTAGGCAAGAGAGCTATGAATGAGATCAAGGTTCTCTTCGAGGGATATCCTTAGCGCTTCAGTGACATGAAAATCCCAGGTTTTTCCAAAGATCGTTACAATTTCTGCCTTTGCATCAAGGAGGGCCTTCATCGTTGTGTCTTCATCAACTCTGTGCCTTGGCCTGTGTGTGCTCCCAAATGCAACGACCTCTGAGTTTTCGAGGCTCAGTTTTTTTACCTTTTTAAAGTAGTCAATATCCTTTGGATTAGAGCCAGGCCAGCCTCCCTCTATGTAATGAACACCGAGCTCGTCAAGTTTTTCTGTAATCCTGAGCTTGTCCTCTACAGAGAAGGCTATATCCTCTGTCTGTGAGCCATCCCGTAATGTTGTATCGTAGATTTCTATCTGGCGCAATTTTATTTCTCTCCGAGACCAAAGGCATCGTGCAGGACTCTGACAGCAAGCTCTGTGTACTTCGCTTCAATGACGCAGGAGACTTTAATTTCGGATGTGCTGATCATCATGATATTTATACCATGTTTTGCAAGAGTCTCGAACATCTTTGCCGCTACACCTGAATGAGTCCTCATGCCTACACCTATAATAGAAACCTTTGCGATGTCCTCCCTGAGGGTTACACCTTTTGCGCCGAGTTCAGCAGCAATTCCATCGGTTAACTTAAGTGTTTTATTACTATCTGTCTTAGGAACAGTAAAGGAAATATCCGTCGCCTTCCCGTCACTGCTTACATTCTGAACAATCATATCAACAACTAAGTTTGCCTCTGCGATTGCATGAAAGAGTTTTGCTGCAATCCCTGGCCTGTCATGAACTGCTACCACGGTTATTTTTGCCTGATTCTTATCATAGGCAACACCTGACACTACAACTTTCTCCATTTCCTTATCCTCCTTAACCACAAGGGTACCGGGATTGTCATTAAAACTTGATCTGACTACAACAGGGACACCATATTTTTTTGCATACTCTACAGATCTTGTCTGGAGAATCTTCGCACCAAGACTCGCAAGCTCGAGCATTTCATCATAGGAGATCTTATCGAGCTTCCTTGCATCCGGTACAATATTGGGATCTGAAGTGTACACACCCTCGACATCTGTGTAAATTTCGCATAGGCTTGCCTTAAGTGCTTCTGCAACGGCTACGGCTGTGAGGTCAGAACCACCTCTACCAAGGGTTGTTACATCAGAAGTCTCAGTTATACCCTGGAATCCTGCAATAACGGGGATTATATTTTCTTCTACTGCCTGTCTTACCCTTTCCCCTGTTATCATCTCGATCTTTGCCTTGGTATGAAAGCTATCTGTGATGATTCCCACCTGTCTGCCAGTAAAAGACATAGACTTATAGCCGAGTTCTCTTATTGCAATAGCTGTCAGGGCAGCACTTATTCTTTCCCCAGATGAGAGTAAGAGATCCATCTCCCGCTCATCAGGATTTATAGATATCTGATTTGCAAGACCGATAAGCTTATCTGTTTCACCTGACATTGCTGAGACGACGACTACAACTTGATTACCTTGTTTCTGTGCCCTCACAGCCCTTTCTGCTACAGCCTTTATCTTATTTATGCTGCCAATAGAGGTACCACCGTATTTCTGAACAATGAGCATTAGTCTAAAACCCCCTCCAACATTTTGTAATATAACATGTAAAAATAACAATCTCAAACCTTTTGCTCTCTGCGACTGGATCTCTGCGACTGAGAGAACTCCTTGACAATACAAGGGTTTTAATCCAATAATTAAACCATCAAACCCATATCTATTAAATCTCCCCCTCCCTCGATGGGAGGGGTAAATCCGCCTTAGGCGGATAAAGGGAGAGTGGTTGGTTATGGGGTAGTGACAATCAATACGGATTCATCAGGCAGGATAAAAGTTGCCTTCCATTATGATCCTCAGCTTGTCCAGAAGGTTAAAACCATTGACGGTCGAAAATGGCATAAAGATGAAAAATACTGGAGCTTTCCTGATTCAGATGGCTTATTAGAAAAGATTTTAGAGGTTCTTGAAGGGGAAGAAATCCACATAGACCCTGCCCTCCGAACTGAACTTTCTGCTAATGTCACTGCGAGGAGTCCTGAACGGAGTGAAGGAACTCCGAAGCAATCTCTCCACAATTTTGAAGACCTCAGAAGAGATCTCGTCTCAAGAAAATATAGCTATAAAACAGTAAAGGGCTATCTTTACTACAATAGGGATTTCCTGAGTTTTGCAGGCAAAGATATTTCGGACGTCACTGAAGAAGACATAAAGAATTATCTGTTTCACCTCGCAGAAGAAAAGCAATCTGCGACTTCCACACTCAACCAGGCTATCAATGCCCTTAAGTTTTACTATGGAACAATGCTTAAGAAGAAGTTTTTGTATGAAATAAAAAGACCCCGTAAAGATAAAAAGTTACCCATTGTTTTAAGCAAAGAAGAAGTCGCAGCAATCCTGGAATCGGTTGATAATCTGAAGCACAAGGCGCTCCTGATGCTCGTCTATTCAGCCGGATTGAGAGTTGGCGAGGTTGTCAGGCTAAGACCCGAAGATATCGACAGCAAACGGATGCTCATTCAGATCAAGGGCGCAAAAGGGAGAAAAGATCGGTACACGCTCCTTTCAGAGGCTGCACTGAATGTACTGAGGCAGTATTGGAAGAAATATAAGCCTGAGAAGTGGCTTTTCGGAGGCGCACGGGAGGGAAGATACTTGTCCACAAGGACGGTTGAGAAGGTTCTGGGACATGCATGTCAGAAGGCAGGGCTTAGAAAGGACGTCTCTGTTCATACTCTCCGACACAGCTTCGCCACGCACCTTCTGGAAGGTGGGACGGATTTACGCTATATTCAAGAACTTCTGGGCCATGCCCATAGCAAGACGACGGAGATTTATACTCATGTCAGCACAAAGAGCCTGGGAAAGATACAGAGCCCTTTGGACACCATAAAGTTTGAGAAAGGAGGTAAATGATTCTATCTACGCAAAGGGGAGAAACAGCGCCTCCGCCAGAGGTGGGATATCCGAAACAGGTTCGGATATCATCCCAAATTTGGACAAAAAGCGAAATAGAGGTGCGTTTGTGAACGAGTTAGCCGTTCATTGCAGGCATGGCACGGCAATTCATCTTAAACGAACCAGCCTATTCTGAAATTGTCTAAAAGACAAGTGAACAGGGAGACTTAAATGATGGAGCAAGACAAACAAATAGTTGATAGAATCAAGAATCTTTCAAATGAAGACCTTTTAAAAATGCTTGAACAGGATTCATCTAATTATACGCCTTCGGCTTGGCAGACAGCCTTGCAAGAATTGTTAGCCAGAGGCGGAAAGGAAATACTTGTTCAAAAAGTAGAAAAAGAAAAAAAAGAGAAAAACAATTGGATTATCACACGGGACAAAAGGGAAAAAGAAAGACCGAAAGTACCGCTGGCTTGTAAAGCTTTAGGTTGGTTTTTCATTATAGGTTCGTTAAGTCTTATGTATGATTATTGGATTAAGCCAGGTGCTTATCAATATTGGAATCAGCCAGGCGCAGAGTTTACAAAGATAGTTATGTCGGTCATCAGTCTTTTTGTTGTGACTTCTGCATTTGCAATGCTCGCAGGCAATAAGATTGGCTTAGCAGTTTTTTCTTCTTTTTTACTTATTGGTGGCGTTGGCCTAACTGCGGGAATGTATTTTCACAATAAGACACTATCACCTTTAAGTTTTATTATAGGCTTATTGTTTGGTTTGCTTTCGTTTTACTTGTTTTCTAAATGGAAACTTTTTGTCAGGATAGCAGAATACAAGAGGGGCCAAAAGAGCTGGTAAAAAATACCAATGAGAATTGGGTCGGTTCGTTTGGGAAGGATGCCTGCAACGGACGGCTAACATGATGCAAAAGACTATCATGCAAACCCTTCGGGCTTCTTTTGCAACGGGAACGTTAGATGAAATTGCCAACTTTAGAGAAAGATAAAACCGTAGTGGACACTAATATCTTAAAGAGTTTAGTTGCCGAATTTACAAGAGGGAGGGTGAGCATCATTGTCGGTTCTGGAGTCTCCGATTATGGAAGGTTTGGAGTACCGGTATTAAGAGAAAAATTGCTTAAGACCCTAAATTTAGAGGATGGTGGGGAAAGACAACTTTTAGTCAATGCACTTTCTTATATAAATAAGAAACCTGAGGAATGCAGTTTAGAAGAATTGCTCTCAATTTACAGTAATATTTATAAAAAACAAATCGACCTTTTTTTGAAACAACAGGGAATTAGTCCTAAGTCAGAAATTAATGTGATTCCACCTTTGGGCTATGAAATCATTTCACACTTTATTAGCCATAGATTGATTGACCATGTAATTTCTTTCAATTTTGATGAGTATTTGGAAGTTTCTTTAGATGACGAGATAGGCGAAGATGGATATGAATGGGTAATAGCTACGCATATTTTTCAAAAAGTGGCTGAAGAACTTAAATATAGAAGAAGTACATTGCCTTTAAAGCCATTATTGATAAAACCTCATGGAACAATAAGTTATCCTACTACTATCAGGCCCACTTTTGAAACTGTCCAACAATTTGAAAAAGAGAAAAAGGATCTCATAGAGAAAATCCTTAGCAATTCGACTGCTCTACTAATCTTGGGCTTCAGCTGTCCTGACCCTGATTTTCAAAAGATATTGAAAAAATTATTGTTAACTATACATGTGAAAATATTTTGGGTAGATAGCAAAGGTGGTTTTGTGAATAGCAATGAAATGTTCAAGTTTGCTAAGAGTATCTTAAAAAATGATTGCATGTTTGTTGAGGCTAAGGTTGATACTTTCTTGGCAGAACTTGCAGATTATTTACATAATAACTATAAGGAGCGATACCCCTCGGGACAGTGTAACATCAATTATGCAAATTCTTAAAAGGGTATAATTCTCAATGGC
>CAZXCW010000032.1:0-18365 GCA_964639385.1 uncultured Nitrospiraceae bacterium | reverse complement strand
CTACAAGGTACTCGATATGAAGTTAAAAAAGACCGACCTCGGTAAGTATCTGACGGGTGCGATAACCTCTTTTGAAATCGGGTTCCCTAAGGAGAAGATTGAATTCTGGCAGAAGGCCGAGCAGAAAATTAGCTTCAGTAAAGGAAAAACAATACTCGTAGATGATACTATTGGTGTTTTAAAAACAGCCAAAAGATTTGGTATAAAATATCTTATCTACAAGGCAAGATCAAATTCAAAGGTTAAACCATTGCCATCTTCAGAGTTTATGACTATTCTTGACTTCGGGGAACTTATTCCAAAAGAGGTAGTTCATTTGACAGCATGATGAATTCTATAGCTGAAAAGGTAGTTCTTTATCTCAGGATGATCAAATTTCCTCATTCCATCTTCGCCCTCCCATTTGCATTTATAGGGGCAATTATGGCTGCAGAGGGTATGCCTTCCATAAGAAAGCTGGTGTGGATAACCATTGCTATGGTAGGAGCAAGATCGGGCGCCATGGGGCTCAACAGGATAATTGACAGGAAGATTGACCAGGCAAACCCGAGGACCAGAAACAGAGAGCTTCCAAAAGGAACCATGCAGTTATCAGAAGCAATCCTATTTACAGCGGTGGCTTTTGCAATTTTCATCCTGGCAGCTTACATGTTAAATCCTTTGTGCCTTAAACTTTCTCCCATTGCCCTTGCAGTACTTTTTATCTATTCTTATACAAAAAGGTTTACATGGTTTACTCATTTTGTATTAGGATTAGCGTTATCTGCAGCGCCCCTCGGCGCATGGATAGCCGTAAGGGGAACTTTTGATTTAGAGATACTTCCTATAGCGATAGCCGTTGTATTCTGGCTTGCTGGTTTTGATATCCTCTATGCCCTCCAGGATATCGAGTTCGACAAGTCGTATGGCCTCTATTCCATACCTAAGCGGTTTGGGATAAAAGGAGCTTTACTCTTAGCGAGAATATTCCACTTTATAACGTATCTTTTGCTCCTCTTTTCAGGTTTCTTATTCAAACTTGGCATTTTTTATTGGGTCGGCATGATAGTTGTTGCAGGGTTGTTCATCTATGAACATTCCCTCATCAAAGAGGATGACCTTAGAAGACTCGATGTAGCATTCTTTAACATGAATGGGTATATAAGCATAACAGTCTTCATCTTTACAGCCCTGGATTATATTTTCTGGCACGTAACTTGGTAGAATATAATGAATAACATGAGAGAAACGTTTAAAAAGATTTACAAGGGGAAAAAATTGATCAATGTCTTAATCTCCCTTATAGGTATGGGAATTCCATTTCTCTATGTACTATGTGGAGAATCATGCTCATATCTGAGGGGGAGCATCTTCTCTATGGACCTTAAATATCTTGGAGTCATTTATATGGGCCTGCTAATACTATTTAACCTCCTGAGGAAGAATTCAATCTTTCTTTTTCTTCTCTCCTTTGGTTTAGGCGCAGAAATGTATCTTATTGCATTCCAGATAAAGAACTTTATTTCCTGTTACTATTGCCTTGCTTTCGGAGCTGTTGTCTTAAGCCTCTTTCTATTAAATCTTGATATGTCTAAAAAAATCCTTATGGGAGCCTCCCTGGCCCTCGGTTTTATTATATTTTTGATCTTCTTCCATGGAATTACTACGCCACTTTATGCAGAAGCTCCGCCTAAGGCGGATCTTCTGCCTTCCTTCGGAAAAGGCAAGATAAAGGTAAGGCTATATACTGATTACTTCTGTAATCCTTGCAGGTCTTTGGAACCAAAATTAGAACCACTCATTGCAGACTTGGTTAAAAGAAATATTATAAATATTACCTTTGTTGACACACCGATTCATTCTCAAACCAATCTCTATATAAGATATTTTCTTTACATTTTAAAGGAAAAAGGAGAATTCAAGAACATTCTTAAGGCAAGGACCGCCCTTTTCGAAGCTGCAAATAATAAAATAAATGAAAAGGAAAAATTAGAGGAGTTTTTGAAAAAAAGAGGTGTAGGTTTTGAACCTTTCGATATCATGCCCACATTGAATCTTCTCAGTGCCTATCTTAAATATGATAAGATTAATGCCACGCCTACCTGCGTTATATCTAATGGGGAGAAGAAAAGCTTCGTGGGAGCAGATAATATCCTGAAATCCCTCGAACGCTTAAAGTGAAAACCGTAGGAATTGCATACGGGCCCGGTAGCAAATTGCAACGGGTCAGAGTAGTGGCCCCCATCTGCAAAAGCAGAAGATTTTTAATTTACCCATAGATATCATCAACCCCTTCCTCATGCTTCGGGCAAGAATAAATCTTTACTTGAAAGAGATGGATAAAATCCTTACACTTTAGAGGGAGGTAGCGTTCATACAAACGCCACAAAGACTGCATAAAAGCGAAATTTATGGGGCAAACCTTTTCAAAGAGTCTCTCTAAACCCTCAAGAGAAATAATAAAATCCCTGGGGCTTGTCTTTGGAGATATTGGCACAAGTCCTATTTATACACTTACCGTTGTTTTCCTTCTCACAAAACCTACAGAACAAAATATCATAGGAGTCCTTTCTCTCATTGCCTGGACCCTCATAATTCTTGTAACTGTAGAATATGCGTGGCTTGCAATGAGCCTTGGGAAAAAGGGGGAAGGAGGCACTATTGTTCTCAAGGAGTTGCTTTCCTCCTTATTAAGGTCACGCAGAAAAGCAGCATTTGTCACATTCCTCTCCTTTATTGGCGTATCCTTACTTGTTGGTGACGGTGTAATCACCCCTGCAATAAGCATACTAAGCGCTGTAGAGGGTTCACTTCTAATTCCGGGTTTTCAGAATAGTAGTCAGGGAACTCTTATTCTTATTGCAAGCATCATAGCAATCTTTCTATTTGTTTTTCAAAGAAGGGGAACTGAAAAAGTTGCTGGAGCATTCGGGCCTTTAATGCTTTTATGGTTTTTCTCGTTAGCTGCTTCAGGGATTGTCTCGATACTTTATGTTCCATCTGTGCTTAAGGCTATAAATCCATATTATGCCTTTAAATTTGTTTTAGAACATGGTGCCGCTGGATTTTTTGTTCTTTCAGAGGTTATTCTCTGCGCCACTGGTGGGGAAGCATTGTATGCTGATATGGGACATCTGGGTAGAAAACCTATTGTAAGTGCATGGCGTTTTGTATTTGTGGCCCTTTTGCTCAATTATCTCGGTCAGGGTGCCTTTCTCATAAAGCATCCTGGAACAAAGAATGTGCTTTTTGAAATGATATTTAACCAGGCACAAATTCTTTATGTCCCTTTTCTCCTCCTCAGCATTAGTGCCACCGTTATAGCCTCTCAGGCGATGATCAGCGGGATGTTCTCCATAGTCTATCAGGGAATAACAACGCATGTTATGCCAATATTCAAGGTTGATTATACCTCCGCTGAATTGAGGTCTCAGATATATATAGGCTCTGTTAACTGGTTCCTTCTCATTGCTGTTTTATTCATTATGTTTGAATTTAGAGAATCCCATCGCCTTGCTGCTGCTTATGGCCTGGCAGTTACAGGAACTATGACATTAACAGGCATAATGATGAGTTGGATTTTTTATTTAAGGGGCAAGATATTTCAGACAGTTATTTCTTTAATTGTGACCTTTGTTGATATCGTTTTCCTTATATCAAATTCTTATAAGATACCACATGGTGGCTACTGGTCACTCGTGATAGCCTCCATTCCCCTATGCATAATCGTGACATATACATCCGGGCAAAAGAGACTGTACAGGTCGCTTAAGCCAATCAATTTAGATGTCTTTCTCGAAAGGTACAGGCTCATATACAAGAGCACAAGCAAGATAAAAGGAACTGCCCTTTTCTTTTTAAAAGAAAAAGTGAAGATCCCGCCTTATATTATTCGCACAATGTTCAATAATAATATCATCTACGAAGACAATATTTTTGTCTCCATTGTGAGGACTGATGAGCCCTTTGGTATTACAGGGCGCTTTATGGATGAGCTTGCACCTGGTCTGAGAACCTTCGAGATATATCAGGGATACATGGAGGTTATAGATGTTGAACAAATATTGAAAGAGGGAGGAGTAGATGAAAAAGCGATTTTTTATGGACTCGAGGATATTATTACGAGAAATCCTCTGTGGAAGTTCTTTGGAGTGATTAAGAGGTTGAGTCCAACATTTGTGCAATTCTATAAACTGCCGTCTCACAAACTCCACGGAGTCATTACAAGGGTTGAGATGTAGCTAACATTTTTCTCCATATGGAAAAGACCGTTTCTTGAACTTCCTTGTTACAAACTTTCTTGCTTCTGCAGCGGCAAAGAGAAAAAGCACAAAGGGAATCAAGATCAGCCATATATTTAAAGGGATTGACGCTGTAGAGAATATTTCATTTCCCCATGGATGATATATGATAAAGACACTCAGGATTATCTCAGCCACTATGCCCCAAAGTATTATTCTGTTACTGAGTATACCTACTTTGAACACAGAATCACTCTGTGTTCTACAGGCAAAGACATTCGCTACCTGCATCATGACTATGCCGAGAAATGTAGCTGTTGTAGCCTGATGGACTAAATGGTTATCAATTGGCAATTCAACGCCCCAATGCCAACCACCTCTGTTAAGGACATAAAAATATGCAAAAAGGACCCCGATAGTACTTATAAGTCCAAGAAATACATATCCGCTAAAAAGAACCGTCCGGTCGATAAGCCCTTTTTCTTTAGGTCGGGGAGGGCGTTTCATAATATCTGCTTCAGGTAGTTCAGCACCAAGACCGAGGGCCGGAATTGTCTCTGTACCGAGGTCTATTGCGAGAATCTGCATCACTGTCAGAGGGAGAGGAATCCTTAATAATACAAAAAGGATGTATGGTACTGCCTCGGGTGTAAGATGCGCAAAGATGTAAATGATAAACTTTTTGATATTCTCAAATATTGCCCTGCCTTCCTCTACAGCATTAACAATGGTAGCAAAATTGTCATCAAGAAGTATCATGTCTGCTGCTTCCTTCGCAACGTCAGTTCCAGTGATACCCATAGCAATACCGATATCTGCTCTTTTTAAGGCAGGGGCGTCGTTGACCCCATCGCCAGTAACAGCAACCCTTTCTCCTTCTTCCTTTAAGATATTAACAACCCTCAGTTTACGCTTGGGTGTCATTCTTGAAAATATTATTTCATCTCTTGAAAGGACATTCCTAAGTTCATCATCAGATATCCTTAAAAACTCATCGCCCTCCACTATTAAAGGTTCTCCTGTTACAAGACCGATTTCCTTTGCTATAGCAAGAGCTGTTTTCGAGCTATCACCAGTGATCATTATTATTTTTATCCCTGCTTCTCTACATTTCTTTATCGCCTCTGGTGCTTCCGGCCTTGGAGGGTCCTCAAGCCCTGCCAGACCCAAAAAAACCATGCCCTTCTCTGCATCCTCTATCTTCTCAATCTCTTTTCCATCTTTTACTTCTTTATATGCAAAGGCAAGGACCCTTAATCCTTCGTCCATCATTGAATGGTAAAGGTTGACTGCCTTATTCTTCAGCATTTCTTCAAAATTCAAAATTTCTCCATCTATGAGACAGCGGCTACAGATTGCCAATATACTTTCTGGTGCGCCTTTTGTCATGACATAGGTGTTTCCATCCAGGAAATTTATTGTGCTCATCCTTTTTCTGTCAGAGTCAAAAGGGAGTTCCTTTATCCTTCTACTTTCAACATGGCCTCTAGACTCAATTGCCATTCTATAAAGTGCAACTTCTGTAGGCTCACCCTTCAGATTACCTTCAACTTCTTTTGTATTGTTACAGAGAAAGGCAACAGTGAGCAGCGAAGGCATCTTCCCTTCTGTCTTTGTGACCTCGCCAAGAGAAGTTATCCGTTTTACAGCCATTTTGTTTTGGGTAAGGGTACCTGTTTTATCAGTACAGATAACGGTAACAGAACCAAGGGCTTCAACAGATGTGAGAGTCTTAATTAACGCCTTTCTCTTTAACATTCTCTGACTACCCATAGCAAGGGAAAGGGTAACTGTGGGAAGTAATCCCTCCGGGACATTGGCAAGGATGATTCCAATAGCAAAAAGGAAGTTTTCCCAGAATGTCCTGCCAATTGTAAAACCAGTTACAAAGAAAACCACTCCTGTAACTGTTGCAATAACTGTAACTATCTTTGTTATTTGTATTATCTCTTTTTGGAGGGGACTAAGACCTGGATCAATTGTGCCTGTAAGTTGAGCAATTCTTCCAAATTCAGTTCTCATTCCCGTTGCGAAGACTATCCCCCTTCCTGAACCACTTACTACGGTAGTCCCTGCAAAGGCTATATTTGGACTATTTATGATCTCTCCTGAAAAAGGGGCTGTAACCCTTATTACAGGTTCTGATTCACCCGTAAGAGAGGCATTGTTCACCTTCATATCGTTTGCTTCTATTAATCTTAAATCAGCAGGGACATTATCGCCCTCTGAAAGATCTATCACATCACCTATAACAACTTCCCTTGCAAAAAGCTCTCTTTCTTTTCCTTCTCTCATGACTTTCACAAAAAAGGGAAGGAGTTTTTTCATTGCCTCTAAAGCCTTCTCCGCACGGTATTCCTGAATGAATGCAAATATGGCATTAATGAATATAACGGCTACGATTGCTAAGCCAAGGGTAAGCATCCCTTCTCCTGGATGGAGATATTCTGACAGGAATGACAATGCGGCAGCTATCCAAAGAAGAACAGCAAGGAAATGTGTTAACTGGCTTAAAAATCTAATGATAAGAGGTTTTTTCTTTACTTCTTGAATTTCGTTCGGGCCGAACTCAAGAAATCGCTTTTTTGCTTCTTCTTCTGTCAGGCCATTTTCTGATGTTACAAGACTATGAAGGACCTCTTCTTTCGTGAGGTTATTAATCTTCATATCTTGGATTTAGTATTATAAGGTCACAGGTAGTTTCTCTGAGTACATCCTCTACAGGATTGCCTTTCAAAAGAGTGCTCAGAAGGCTCCTCTCGCTGGCACCCATTATAACAAGGTCATGTCTCTTTGAAGCAGCCTCGATGGTTATGCTCCTTCCTATGGCACCTGGCGCAAGTCTTCCCTCATAATCAATCTTGTATTTTCTTAGATATTCCATAAAATCCGATATGTCCTTTGGTAATCTTTTTCCCCATTCCACAGGGGTAAGATGTATCTCTCCATGGAAAAATTTTGTTAGAGGTTTTGCAGCATGAAAGACAAAGACCTTTGAACCAAAACTTTCTGCCATCTTTACAGCAAAATATGCCCTTTCCTTTATATGATTAATCTTTGCTTTTAGAGGAAGGAGGATTTTTTTCGGATGTGTCCTTCCAATATGAACAACTCTTAGGAGCGCTACAGAGCATGGAAGATGAAGAGACAGGCTTCGTGCCATGGTACCTGCATAAAATCTTCTCTGGATGTCCTCTTTTCTTGTGGATGTAAAAACAATATTTATTTTTTCGCGTCTTACAATCTTATCAACTTCTCCCACAGGTTCGCCTGTCTCTGTGATACTTTCTACTTGAATATTCTTATTCATTGCTTCATTAAAAAGTCTTTTCATAGCATCCCCTGCCCTGTCTAAGCTTGACCGGGACATACCCTTCTCAACAATAAGGCAAATATATAATTTGGCCTCACATACCTTCGAAAGGTTGAGAGCATATCTTGCCGAGATTTCTGAATTCAGGTGTTCATTGACTGCTGCGAGTATCTTGGTATACATAGTCGAATACTTTATAAAAGCTTTAAATGAACTACCCAGCAGCAAGCTGCGAGGTATCAAATATTAAAACATCGTACTAAGTCTGTCATTCCGCACTTGATGCGGAATCCAGATTGTCTTTTTTCTGGATTCCTGCTGGAGTTTACCCTCATGAAGATGGGGGCAGGAATGACAAACGAAAATTATGGTAATTATACCCCGAAGCTGAGCTTCGAAGAATTCTTTAATTGTAGGGAAACAACTTTACACAATGTTTTTTCGATTATACCATTTCAGCAGATGTTGCTTGAAGCCTGTTGATTAGACTGTCATTGCGAGCACCTGAAAGGTGCGTGGCAATCTTCTTTATTAATGAGATTGCTTCGGCTTCGCCTCGCAATGACAATTTCCTGTCGGCAATTTTGGAGAACTGTAAATCAGTCCACGTTTGCATATTAAAACTAAAAAGAGTAAAAATATCCTATGGATTTTGATGAGATCATTTCTCTTAGAAAGGCTTTCAATTCTGTTAAACAGAGACAACGGAAAGCCCTGCCTTCGGATCTTCAAGAGAGGATTAAAAGACTGTGTACCGTAAGGGAGCTGTCTGTTGGGAACAGGGAACTTCTCCAAAAAGCCATTAAAAAACTAGAAGAAAATGGTATAAGAGTTTTTTCCGCTAAAAGCAGCACCGAGGCTGTAAATATAATACTCAAGGAATTAGGAGATGAAAAGCTCATTGTAAAATCAAAATCAAATGTGACCAAGGAGATTCATCTCACGGAAGAATTAGAATCACGAGGCATCAAGGTTATAGAGACTGATATTGGAGATAGGATACTGCAGGTTCTAAAAGAAAAACCATCTCACCCTACTGGTCCAATCGCACATTTATCAGCTAAGAAGATATCAGAAGGGCTTTCAAAAATCTATGGTGAAAAGATTAGTGAAGATCCTGAGGATATAGTCAGGTTTGTTAGAAAGGAAATAAAGGGTTATATAGGTAGCTCACGTGTTGGAATAACAGGTGCGAATGCTGTTACTGCAGAGGAAGGTTCAATAGTGTTGGTGCATAATGAAGGAAATATTGCTGAGATCATACGCAAAGAGAAACATATCGTGGTCACTGCTATTGATAAGATCTATCCGACAATTGAGGATGCTATAAATATGATCAAAATCATTACATACAATGCTACAGGTTCTCTCATTCCATCTTTTATTGAGATTATCAGCGGGGTAAGCAAGACTGCTGACGTTGAAAAGAAGTTCTTCAAGGGTGTTCATTCACCGAGAGAAGTTACCCTTATCCTTCTCGATAATAAAAGGACAGAGATAATCGAGAAGGGGTTTCGTGAACTTCTTTTCTGCATTGATTGCGGGAACTGTCTTCTCCACTGCCCTATGTTTAATACAGTAGGCAATTTCTTTGCAGAAGAGAAAGATCTTGGAGGCAAAGGCCTTGCTCGCCACAGCCTTTCAGAAGGAGAAGCTCATAACAAACTGGAGTTCTGTCTTACCTGTGGGAAGTGTAAGGAAAATTGCCCTTTATCAATAGATATTCCTGCAGTCATCAGGAATATCAGAAGCGAAAGTTATCCTGAAGAAGCCTATTATTTTCTTAAATCTCATCTTATGTGGCTCTACTATATGGTGAGACTGAAGATATGGTCAGGCCTGAAAAGGTAGGTTCCTCTGTACTTTGACACTCTGACACTTTGAGACTTCGCAGTAGCTTCAGCCCTTACGTACTCCATCTTGAAACTAAGGTCTTTGTTCTTTCAATTCTCACATGTGGTATAATTGCTTAAAGCCTGAACAAGGAGGAATTCTTTGAAACTGCATGTAATCATAGAGCAGGATGAAGCTGGTTACTACATAGCAGAAGTTCCCGCTTTGCCCGGGTGTTTATCTCAGGGGAAAACCCATGAAGAGGCTCTCACAAACATCAAAGAGGCCATTGAGGGATGGCTTGAGGTAATGGAATCAAAGACAGTTTCTGAATCTTCCCGCCTTATTGAAGTAACCGTTTAATATAATGAGTCATGGTCTTACGCTCGTTTCAGGTGCAGAAGCCGTCAAAAAATTTCAGCATGCAGGCTGGACAGCCATCCGCCAGAAAGGTTCGCATGTTATGCTGACCAAGCCAGGTTACCAGTGGACCTTATCTGTCCCCCAACACGATGAACTCGGACCGGGCTTATTAAGAAAGTTGATTAAACAGGCTGGGCTTACGATAGAAGAGTTTAATAATCTATAAGCTTTTCCTCTTATAGACTTTTGCTTCAGTTCTACGGTCTATTATGGTTTTTTGGCTTTTTTGTACTTCTGCGCTTTTAAGAAAAGGTTCAATTTCTTCTGAGGACAGGCAATACCTAAAGACTAAATTATTTTTTTACCTTTTTGAAGATAGATATGCATGTCCTCGTCCTTTACCAGCACTCATGATTTTATTCAGATAAACGATTCTGCTCTTATAGGACTGAATTTCCTTCTCGTATTTTTTCCTCAATTCAAGCTTTTTTAATAAATCTTTAACGTGATTATTTGGTATATGTTCATTGATGACCTTTTTGCCTTTACGGTATTTCAGATAGAAATAGGAATACACTTTGTCCTTATACCGTTTCTTTCGTTCATTTATTACGCCTTTCGGAAGCTCAGAAACAGATTTCTTAAGGCCGTTAAGCATTTCCTGACAGCGATTCAATTCGTCTTGAAGCATACCACTGATGACTTTATCTTTTTCCACCACTTTCATGCTTTTATTATCTATTTTGTGGTGGAAAATAGCAAGTCTCAAATTCATTTTATACACTACTTACTTTCTAACCCTTGCCCGGTGGAGCGATATTGAACGGCTACCCCTCGGAATGCATTATAGAATGTTCCCAAAGAGCTTCATGATTTCTTGCTTGCCCGAAAAATCAAAAGTCAAGGTGCGACACTGCTTCTTAAATATTCCCTCCCTTGATAGTCAATGACTCACTTCATCCCTCTTTTATGGGGGATTATAATAGATAGGCTCAATATTACAGACACGCCAGATTAGGTTTCGTTTAATCCTTTCATATAGAAGCTTTTCTATTGTGATATTTTTAATCCTTTTCGAGTACTCACAGAAATAAACACCCTCGATTGTCCATGACATACTACTGGGTACTAACGGAATTCATCGTTTCTTGTAGCTAAGGTCCCCTTGCCACTTCGCTGGTCCTGACAAAAAAGTCTCTTTAATGCATAATAAATCGTAGCTAATTATTAAATGATGAATAAAGGTATTAGTCGTTTAGTCTGTAAGGTCGAGCCACAGGATACTAATTCTTCTGACAAATCTTCAGGATCATTTGCCCAATATCTTCATCTGCCAAATATAATCCTTTTAGGAGATCCCGGGTCCGGTAAGACATACACCTTTAAAGCAGCCGCAAAAAAAGAAAATGGCGACTTCCTTTCGGTCCGTCAGTTTCTTGCGACGCAAGGGAAAGGATGTAAAAGAAAAACTTTATATCTCGATGGGCTCGATGAATTTCGGTCTCGTCTTGACAATAAGAACTTTATCATTGAAGTCATCAAATCATTGAACCAGTTGAATCAACAACGATTCAGGCTATCTTGTCGTATCGCTGATTGGCTGGGAGAAACGGACATGTCTCTGTTCCGTACATATTTCGGCTCTAATCCATACGTTGTGTTAATTCTCGAACCGCTCAGTGAGGAAGAAATAGTACTAATTCTGCGTGAAAGAGGAGTTGAAGACGCTGAGAAGTTTGTCGAAAATGTAAAAGATCGGGGTCTCGATAGGCTCCTAAGTAATCCCCAAACATTAATTATGCTTTCTGACATCGTCGAAGATGGTGCCTGGCCGGATAATAAATGTGAACTCTACGACAAGTCAGTGATCAAGCTTCTATCAGAGCATAATCCAGAGCGAATGAAAAATGGTCTGGGGCAATATGGTTCAACGGAACTCATGGATCCCGCTGGCGCAGTATGCGCCTCCCTTCTTATTTCTGGCGTCGCAGGCATCGGTTTGCTTAGTCATCAACTTAGTGATGATATTGTGACATATCGTGAGACACCTTATGAAGATCTTGAAAAGGTTCTGGCTTGTCTAACAAGACGTGTCTTTACTGGTATAGATCAAGTACCGGAAGCAGTTTCGTATATTCACAGGACTATTGCTGAATTTCTCGCTGCTAAGTGGTTGACCAAACAGATCCGCTCTGGCTTTTCACTCCGTCGTGTCCAGAGCCTGATGGGTATTGAGGGATATCCGGCGCCAGAACTGAGAGGGCTTCATGCTTGGCTTGCAACGCTTCTTGAGGAACTGTCTCCGGATTTAATCAACAATGATCCCTACGGCGTTTTGATATATGGGGATTCCGCATCCCTTTCGCTATCTAATAGACAGCTTTTGTTAGAAGCGCTTGAAAAATTAGCCACAACAGATCCTTGGTTTCGTGCAGGGGACTGGTCCGATCGGCCGCTTGGCGGATTATCTGGAGTGGATATGGTAGCATCTTTCCGGCGAATTTTGCTTGCACCTGATTCGAGCTTCTACTTGAAGAGTGTAGTCTTGGACGCAGTCCGGAACGGGCCTTCGCTTCCACAGCTACGGGATGAATTGACCGGTCTTCTCGCAGATTCTCGTGTGTCAAATCACGTGCGTTCGTCCGCTTTAGATGCTTTATTGCGTGTCGTGCCCGATGGTACTCAAGAAGTTGTTAGAGTTTTCAAATCATCCCTGATAGATGATCCCAGTTCTGTGCGTCTGCGCTCAGAGATAGTGGCACGAATCTACACAAATCATTTTTGTCCCGCTGATGTGGTTTCCATCCTTAAGGATATACTAAATGACACTGATGAACAGTATGTTGGCGAAATAATAGATATTGCGCATTCACTTCCGGAAGAGGCTCTGCCTGAAATACTGGATGGCATGTGTGATATGATGATCGGCCGAGATTTTGAACGCCGACCCAACGAGCATGAGATTGAATTTGCATTCTCACGAATGCTTGGTCGTGTTTTAAAATCCAATATCCCAAAGGGTATAGAAACACTTTGGCGTTGGCTCAAGACTTTACATTTTTTCCATAGGCGGGGGCATGGAGACAAGGAAAACGATATTCGAACTTGGCTATCCGAGAACCAGTCCGTTGTTCTTGGTATGTTTAAAATTGCTCTTGAAGAGGTCGAAGAAGAGGATAACACTGGTTGGCGTTTATTGTACGACTTCCAAGGTGCTATCATGCATTCAGTTCCGCACGAAATTCTGGCAAGATCAGCATTTGAGATGCTGACTTCAAGAAAAGTAGTTACGCATAAGGAATGCTTCCTATATAGAATCTGTGGAGAACTTATCCTATTCGGGGACCCTCCTGTGATAGATTTATTTGAAGATTTTTTCCTGTTCGCTGATTGCTGCGAGCAGCTTCAGGAAATTCGTAAAGAATTGTGCCAGTGTCAGATCCAAGACTGGCGGCAGAAAGACAATATAAGAAGGCTTGAACGCGAGCGTAACAGGGAACATGGACGTGCAAAAAATATTGCATATTTGGAGCAAAGGAAGGAAAGCATTAGGGTAGGAGAAAACCTTAATGCTCTCACCTTTCTTGTGAGAATTTTTTTTGGATTTTTCCATGATGTAGATAAAACACTACCATCCGTTGAAAGGTTGAACAAGGAGGTGGGCGAAGATCTTTGTCTTATCGGGCTCGAAGGATTTCGCGCAGTTCTTCGTAAGAGCGATTTGCCATCTCCCGTTGACGTTGCTTTGCTCGCAGCGAAGAACAAACATTACCCTTGGTGGTATATAGTTCTTGCGGGAATGGATGAATCATGGAAGGATAAACAAAGATTGGATAGATTTTCAGATACAGTGCTCAAATCTGCTTTGGCGATATCAGTTGAATTGCATACTCTTGAAAAAACTGGTAATAGATGTGAGCAAACCAAAAGACAATGGAAGGAGTGTTTATTCAGAGAACGGCCCGATCTTGTGCGAAGCGTTTATGAGGACATGGCAAGAATCGGTCTCAGCAGAAAAGTGCACTGCAGTGTTCTCTACAGTCTTTGTCATGACGAGCAGACAAAGCTGTGGCGGGCAGATTTGGCTTCTTCTCTTTTGCACGATTTTCCTACGGCAAGGCAGGAGGATTTACGGAACTTGGTATTGGCTACAATTTCGGACCCAGAATCCCGTGGCGGCCTGCTGGAACTTGCAAAGGCATTAATTCTTTCCCGTAATCGTGTGAAGAAGGAACAAAGGGCTATTTGGCTTATCATTGGATATCTACTTGATCCCACTTTTTTCCAGTCCCGACTTAAAAATTATGCAGATTCCCATGGTTGGGCACTTTGGATTATAAAGGAAGTCGTGGAAAGTGTTCAAAATAGCACTTCGAGTAGACCTATTGAGTTAACCCCAGATCAGCTTCAGTTTGTAATAAAACTTATCGGAAAGAAATTTGCGAATGTTCGTTACCCAAGCGGCGGATGGACTGGTAATCGAAACCCTTGGGATGCAGGCGAGTTTGTTCTCGGGAAGATTAACGAACTCTCTTCAAACGCCGAGGCGTCTGCTACCAATGTTCTGAAGGGTCTTTTAGCTGACAACGAACTAATTTCCTATCACGACTATCTTAAGCATGCAATATCGACCCAAGCAACTCTCCGCAGGGCAGCAGAATACAAACAGCCATCTTGGTCACAAGCCACGGAGGCATTGCGTGGCGGCAGACCTGCGAACATGCCAGATCTACATGCACTTATTTTGGATCATCTTGAAGCACTGAAGATCGAAATAAGGCGATCAAACACTGATACATACAAGGTATTTTGGCGTTCTAACTCAAGAGGGATTGTTGAGCGACCAGCACACGAAGATATCTGCCGTGATCGATTAATCGAGCTTTTGAGGCCTCGCCTGAGTCATTTTGATCTTCGTATCGAGCCCGAAGGGCATATGGCAGCTGATAAACGAGCAGATATTGTTATACTGCCACCACCAGGACAAAAGCTGCCACTTGAGCTTAAACGCGATACACATCCAGATCTGTGGAAAGCTTGTGAAAGTCAGTTAGAGAGGTTATATGCCCGCGATCCTGAGGCTGCTGGTTATGGTATTTTCGTCGTGTTTTGGTTTGGGAATAAGCGCGGCCGAAACTTGCCAAAGCCGCCCAAGGGAATTGTTTCTCCAGAGTCTTCACAGCATCTCGAGACAGCTCTCCGATCACTGATTCCCACTGATAAGCGTCACTGCATAGAAGCTATAGTTATTGATGTTACACCACCAGCTTCACCGAGAAGATGTAAAAAAGAGAGCTGAGATGCTACCTTTACGTCTTCCATCAGTGTCATAGTTCGGGATTGTGTGCAAGTCAACAACCAAGCTGGCAAGATACCTGTCCTTAACAGTGTCCAGCGAGAGGCGGATTGTGGCGCGGACAGGCTGGGCAAAGTACAGGAATTGGTCGAACCAGAGCCAAAGCAATGTTCGTTTGGAAATCAGCGTCTGTTTGACCAGTGCGAAACTAACGGCTATCAGGTGGCATTGAGAGGTAAGAGTCCTTCCTGAAACAAACGGCTCTCACGCATAAGATAATTGTGCAGACTATTACTGAAATTTGATATGCTTCTCTGCAAGACGACGTGCGTTTGCAAGTGGGTGAGGAAGGTTATACACTATGCCTGAAATATTATCTTGAGGGAGGAGCGAATATGCCCAATAGAGAATGGTTCATCTATTTAGAGGATTACGATACCAATAAGTATTGCATTATTGGGCCGATCAATGCACAAAACCAGTCGCATTGGTTTGACATGATTGAAGCGCAACAGGAGACAGGGCGTAATATCAAAACTCAAGAAATCCAGCACTCTCAGCTTAAAGAAGTACCTTCGTATGCATCTGCCCGTGGCCTCAGGGAAGCACAACCGTCGGAGCTAATTCAGTCGCCGCGACAGCGAATAGCCGAATATAAAGGCGCTCTTCCGCGGTATGCTCAACGAGCAAATCGAAGTAAGCTTGTTCAAATGCTATGTAAAGGAAGATGCAGAAAGACACGATGGGCGGAATTAAATAGAGAATATCCAGGCGAAGATGAACTTAAAAGGGCCAGCCTCAGAGAGTTTCGTGCTAAATGTCTGTATTGTGGCCATGAGCAAACAGATAACTACAATTGGTATCGCCCATGATGAGGTGACATTTCTTCTTCACAAGAAGCAGATGCCCACGACCTTCTTCCTGTACATCGCATATCTTCGATAAGTTATAATCATGCAGATTTCAGTTTATATTTGTTGAGGTTATTATAGGATATGTCGTGTAACCATGAAGAAGAAAACGAATCTTAGGGATTCTTGTGCTCATTGCCGTGTAATTGAATGCATCGACCTATTTAAACAGGGCGATGTCGTCTTGGTCGGAGGAGAACTTTATCTATACAATCAACTGACTCATCCAAAGATTATGGCTGAGCAGATAGTTTCGCATGTGTGCTCTAATGGGCGTTTATTGCAATGCGCCTGCTTTATAACGGGCACTTTATATGAGCTATTTCCAGAAGATTTTGTTGCTATTACCAGCAATGAACTTGTAAGGGACATGAAGGCCAGCTTCTATTTAGCGATGTCGGGTCATTATAGACAAGCCGTGTTGATACAGCGAAGCGTACTCGAAAACTTCCTATACGGTCTTTACTTTTATACGGAAGAGCATATCTTTTCAAGAAAGGATGACGATAGGACGCAGGTAAAGAAGAGATTTCAATCTTGGATGGATGGAGGTTTTAGGAAGTCCGATGACTATCTTCTGGACATTATTCAAAAAGGTGGCCTTATCTCTAAGGAAGAGACCAGAACATGGGGAAAGCTCTTCAGTAGTTTGTCTCAATTTGTTCATACAATAAGCAAAACGCCAACGGGCGAAAGTATTAAATATAATGATTTTGAAATAAAAAGCTGCTACTCTCAAGTTGAATTCGACAAAACCAAATTGATTGAGTGGTCAGAATTCTTTCAAGGTGTCATATTTTTGATACTACATAAACTTATTATCTTATTCCCTTCCGTGAAGAAAAAGGAGGCGGGAGCGCTGGCACTAAAACTATTACGGGCAGAATTCAGAGATAAGAAAGAGGCTTTGAATATCCCGTATCTCGCAGCCCTCCTGAAAATAAGAGCGGGCAAGACCGACTCAGATAAGTAAGCTCTTCATTAGGGATAAGTTGTTGGAGATGAGAGCCAATAAACCTTCCTGAACTAAATGGGTTACAGTCCAGCAAAAAAGATGTATATTCTAACCAATAATCTATAGGTACGAGTTCAATTTTGATACTTGACCTCGTATTCTCCTTTTGATTTAATAATTGATAGTTGTAGTAAAAAGATCAATTAATCTACACGTTAGATGAATATATTTGTCGATGAAGCCGGAACATTCTCAGTTGCAAGAGGGCGAAAATGGTCAATATCCTGTATCGGTTCTCTTGTTATTACGGAGAAAGATACTACCGAAATACTAAGTAAATTTAAAAAGCTAAGGCAGGGGTGGGGGTCTAATGCTGGAGAGATTAAAGGTAGCAATCTTAATGAACCAGAAATTTCATCAGTAATAACATTTTTATCTGGATATGATTTAATTTTTCAAGTTACTGCCGTTGACATGAGAATGCAATATTCTGAAGGATTGACGAAACATCGGATGAACCAAGCAAAAAGAATTACAAAACATATTACTAAAAACCATAAACCTGCTCTTTTCCAAAGCTTTCTTGAAATTCAAAAGCAACTCCGCAACCTATCTAATCAATTATATGTTCAAGCTGTTTGTACTTCTGAGCTTTTATATAAAGTAATACAAAAAGCAACTCTATATTATGCTCAACGCAGACCTGAAGAACTTGCAGAATTTTATTGGACAATAGATGCTAAAGATCAAAAAATAACTCCATATGAAGAATTATGGACAAAGATCATTTGCCCTATGCTTCAAACTAAATCTTTTAAAGAACCATTCATACAATTAACTGAGGCAGACTATAGCTATTTTTCAAAATATTTTGGTTCAAAACTTGAACCGCCAGAACATTTAAAGTCCGTTGCAAGCGGTAAAAAGCCTTTTGACTATGTCGAAATCAAAGAAATTTATCAGCGCAATCTACGCTTTGAACAATCAGATAAGAATTATGGGCTACAAATAATTGATATTCTTACTAACGCTATTCGCAGAGCGATGAATGGAAACTTACAAATAAGCGGTTGGAGTCAGATAGGTAAGCTTATGGTTAAATCGGAGCGAGGTTCTCAAGTAATACAGTTAATAAATTTTTCAGGGAAAAAACCTATTGATTACAAGGGGGTAAATCCCCCTTACTGGAAAGTTATTCCAATTATTGAACGAACTTGCAAACCAATGTTAAAAGGTGATTGAGTTTACTTCTTTCTGTAATCCTCAAATATTTAAACACCTTTGGGCTGTTTCTTTGTAGGTGGAACAAAGAGCAAATACTATATCCACCATTATCGACTATTGTTTTATGAGTAGCCCATTTATGAAGCAGTTTCTGTCCTAAGAATACTATTGATGCGCTGAATTATAGGAGGATGTGAATAGTAGAATGCTGCATAGAGAGGATGAGGATATAGGTTTGAAAGGTTATCCT
>CAZXCW010000031.1:0-18691 GCA_964639385.1 uncultured Nitrospiraceae bacterium | reverse complement strand
ACCCTAATCTTATTCAGGTCAAGGGTGACATTAGAAATAGCGAACTACTTGAAAAGGAAATACCCGGTTATGATACGGTTATTCACCTTGCCTGTATCTCCAACGACCCAAGCTATGAGCTTGATCCGGCACTCGGTAAATCTATTAATTATAATGCCTTTATTGGTTTAGTAGATATTTCAAAAAAAGTTAGGGTAAAAAATTTTATTTATGCTTCAAGTTCAAGTGTATATGGAATAAAAAATGAACCTGAGGTTACTGAAGATTTATCTTTAGAACCACTTACTGATTATTCCAAATATAAGGCAAAATGTGAGGAGGTACTATTAAATGAAGCAACAAATGATTTTGTTGTGACCATTATTAGACCTTCTACAGTTTGTGGTTACTCGCCTCGCATGAGGCTCGACCTTGCGGTAAACATCTTGACTAACCATGCAATTAATAAGAGAGAGATAACGGTATTTGGTGGTGAGCAAATGCGTCCTAACATTCATATTGAAGATATAACTAATTTATATGTTTATCTATTAGAATTGCCAGACGAAAAAATTCAAAAGAAAATATATAATGTTGGCTATGAAAACAATAAAGTAAAAGATATTGCAGAAATGGTGAGAAAAAATATTGATTCACATATTCCTATAAAGATTATTTCAACAAATGATAATCGTTCTTATCATGTATCTTCAAAGAAAATAAAGGAAGAGCTTGGGTTTGAAGCTAAACACTCTCTTGAAGAAGCAATAAGAGATCTTAAAAATGCATTCCAAGAAGGGAAAATTCTTAATCCTTTGGAGGATATGAAATACTATAATATCAAAACCATGCAATATCTGAAATTGAAATAGATTAGTTAGGTATCACAACGTTAAGATGATGCAGTTTTCCAGGTTAATAATCGGCGTTGACTTTGATAACACAATCGTAGACTATGATGACTTGATGTACAATATAGCTTTTAAATGGGGTCTTATAGACGCTAATATTGGGAAAAATAAGAAACTTATCCGTGATGCCATCAGGCGTCTGCCGGAAGGCGAAACCCATTGGCAGCGTCTTCAGGTCATGTCATATGGTCATAAGATGCAAGAGGCGAGGTTGATGGAGAATGTTAAAGAGTTCTTTTCCCTATGTAAAAAAGGAGGGATTCCTGTTAGGATTGTGAGTCATAAAACCGAATATCCAAACATTGGAATGGCTGATATAAATCTTCGCGAAGTTGCGATGACTTGGATAGAAAGTCAGGGGTTTTTTACCCCAAATGATATTGGGCTGGAAAAAGTCCACGTCTTTTTTGAGTCAACAAGGGCTTGCAAGATAGAAAGAATAAAAACCTTGAAGGTGACGCATTTCATAGATGATCTTGAGGAGACATTTAATGAACCCACCTTTCCAACTGATGTGGAAAAGATACTCTTTGCTCCCCATGGAAACCCTGCAATAGTTGACGGTGTTAAGACATTTGCCAGCTGGTATGAAATTCGAGGATATTTTTTAAAAGCGCTTGATACCGCTTATCCTTAATAATATATTATTTAATATTACCTTCATGAACATGAGGACTTTTTTAACCCAGTTGATTAAAAGCCCTGTGGTATCCATGGAAAAAATCGGGAAAGGCGCCAATAGCAAAGTCTACCGCATTGTTTGCAAGGATGGTAGTGTTTATGCCTCAAAGTTTTATTTTCAGTGCACCGTGGATGGCTTAGACAGAATGTCAGTGGAATTTCCCGCCTTAAAATTTTTGTGGGCTAACGGTGTTAGAGTTATACCAAAACCCATTGTATTCGATGTAAAAAATAAGGTAGCAGTTTATGAATTTATAGATGGACAGGATATCCCTTCTGAAAAGGTTTCAGAAGAAGATATAAACAGAGCAGCAGAGTTTCTCTATGCCCTTAAAAAACTGACAGCAGTAAGGGAAAGTAAGCGTTTTAGTCCTGCTTCTGAAGCTTGTTTTTCCATCAAAGCCCTAATTGAAAATATACAAGTCAGGCTTGCACGTTTAGAAGCCTTACACGCTGAAGGGACTACTTGCAAAGCCATGCATCGTTTTTTATCAGAAGATTTTATTCCAGTCCTTGAGAATTTTATAGAACGTGCAAAACTAAAAATGACCAACTCTGATTTTTTTTCTGAACTTCCTAATAACAAGCGGACTCTCAGTCCGTCAGATTATGGATTTCATAACGCATTAAGGCGGAGGAATGGAGAAATAGTGTTTGTTGATTTTGAGTATTTTGGTTGGGATGATCCTGCCAAGATAATCTCTGATTTCCTGTTACACCCTGCTATGGATTTGAGTGATATGCTTAAACATCAGTTCGTTGAAAAGATTTTGGGCCTTTTTGGAATGGACGTCAATCTTAGGAAAAGACTGGAAGTCGTCTATCCCTTCTTTGGACTTAAATGGTGCATGATTCTTTTGAACGAGTTTACGCCAGAGAGTCTTCAAAGACGCATGTTTGCAACGGGATTCCAACATGATGTAAATGATATCCAGGTGAAGCAACTCACAAAAGCAGAAAGTATGTTACGGAAGATTCTGACAAAGTATGAGAATTTTTCCTATAGAATATAAGATATAAATGTGACGAAACAGAAATCGCCTGTGCTTGATGAAAGGTCCATTGATTTACGCAGGACAATTGTAAATGTTTTAGGCTGCTCTGGACGAGGACATTTAGGAGCAGCCTTTTCCATTGTGGAGATATTACGTGTTCTTTTTGATAGCGTATTGCGTTACGACCCTAAGAGCCCCAATTGGTCTGGACGGGATCGGTTTATCCTTAGCAAAGGACACGGCTGTCTGGCTCTTTATGTACTGCTAGCCGAGAAAGGTTTTTTCCCTGAAGATGAACTCTGGAAGTTCTGCAAATTTGAAGGGATATTAGGTGGCCATCCTGATACCAAAATCCCCGGGATAGAGGTCTCCACAGGGAGCTTGGGCCATGGCTTCTCTATAGCTGTAGGTATGTCTATAAACGCAAAGTATGAAAAATCAGACCACAAGGTGTTTGTCGTCTTAGGTGATGGAGAGTGTAACGAGGGCTCGGTCTGGGAAGCTGCTATGAGTGCCAGCAAACACAAGCTGGATAATCTGATTGCAATAGTGGACTATAATAAACAGCAGTCATATGCCAGCACATATGAAATTTTGGATTTAGAGCCTTTTGTAGACAAATGGCGCAGCTTTGGTTTCGGTGTGAAAGAGGTGGATGGTCATGACGTTAAAGCACTTGAAGAGGTACTTACAAGAGTTCCTGTGCAAGCAGGCAAACCTACTGCTATTATCTGTCACACCGTGAAAGGCAAGGGCATAGCATTTGCTGAAAATAATCTTGAGTGGCACCACAAAAGTGGGCTTAAGGATTGCGATATACAGCCGTTACTTAAAGCCCTTGAGGATAAATAATGCGTAAGACGTGTCTTAACTTTGTTTATGAACTTGCAAAAAAAGATAAACGAATATTTTTTATTGGCTCAGATTTGGGTGCAGGTACTTTAAAAAAGTTCAAGGAAGAAATGCCTGATCGCTTTTTTATGGAAGGAGTCTCTGAGGCACATGTGATCGGCATGGCTAGTGGTCTGGCACTTGAGGGTAAGATTATTTATGTAAATACTATTAGTACTTTTTTGACTCGGCGCTGCTATGAACAGATTGTCCTTGATGTATGTCTCCACAATCTGAATGTACGACTCATTGGAAATGGAGGTGGATTAGTCTATGCACCACTTGGCCCTACTCATCTGGCTATAGAGGATATAGCTATTATGCGGGCGGTCCCAAATATGACTATTGTGGCACCAGCAGATGCAACAGAAATGAAGAGATTTATGCCTCAAACAGTAGAATATCCTGGCCCAATATATATAAGGCTTGGCAAAGGTGGGGACCCAATTGTGACGCCGCAAGCCAAACCATTTAAAATTGGAAAGGCCATCCTGGTGAAAGAAGGAAATGATGCTCTGCTAATTACTACTGGCATAACATTAAGACCTGCCTTGAATGCGGCGGAAACCTTAAAACAGCAAGGTATAACTGTGGCTGTCCTTCATAGTCCTACCATAAAACCTATTGACAAAGAAGCAGTTTTAAAACATGCTGATGAAGTTTCGGCTGTTGTAACAGTAGAAGAGGGGATAATATCTGGTGGACTTGGTAGTGGGATAGCAGAAATTCTAGCTGAGGCCAACTTCAACGTTCCCAAGGGGTTCAAGCGTCTAGGAGTTCCAGATATTTTCCCAGACAAATACGGCTCCCAGGACAACCTTATGGCGCATTATAATATCTCGCCCGAGGCGATTGTCACCGTTATCAAACAACTTTTGGATCCAAAAATTAGAATAACCACATAAGATTTATAGATTTTGGAAGGAGGTAATTAATGGGTCGCTTACTTAATATCGTCACTCCGTTACACAAGAAGACTAAAAGGGATTACATTGGAAGGATGGTTGACGATAAAGTCAACTGTATGATCAAGGCAAAAGAGTATGAATTCGACTACTGGGACGGTGACCGGCGCTATGGGTACGGCGGCTACAGCTACGATGGGCGATGGAAAGTGGTGGCTGAGAAGCTGATCGAGATCTATAACCTCCAGCCCACTTGCAAAATCTTAGACGTGGGTTGCGGGAAAGCGCATCTGCTCTACGAATTGAAACAACTTCTTCCTAAGTCCGAGGGGATCGGTTTCGACATCTCCCGCCACGGGATTGGAGACGCTCCAGAGGCTATCCGTGAACATTTGTTCCGCTATAGGGCTCAGGATTTCTATCCATGGGCTGATTGTTATTTTGACTTGGTTATCTCTCTGGGCTGTCTGCACAATCTTCGCATCTTCGAACTAAAGACTGCCCTGACAGAGATCGAGCGGGTGGGCAAGAACAAGTACATTATGGTTGAGAGTTACCGCAACGAGCAGGAGCTGTTCAACCTTCAGTGTTGGGCACTGACCGCCGAATCGTTTTTCGATACTACCGAATGGATTTGGATATACAAACACTTCAGCTACGCCGGTGATTACGAGTTTATCTATTTTGAATAAAGGCAGGGAGTTGAGTTTTGGATCTTAAGAAGATGAAGGCAGCTATCTTAGTGGAGCAGCGTGCGCCACTAGAGGTGGCTGAGGTGGAGTTGCCGGAGGAACTCTCTTGTGGTCAAGTACTGGTCAAAGTTCACTATAGTGGCATTTGCGGTGCTCAGGTTAACGAAATTGAAGGTGCCAAGGGTCCTGACAAGTTCTTGCCCCATCTGTTAGGACACGAGGGGTCGGCAACTGTGTTAAAAGTCGGCCAAGCAGTCAAAACAGTCAAAGCGGGAGACCGGGTAGTTATGCATTGGCGCCAGAGCAATGGTATTCAATCTGAGACACCTACTTACCGCTGGAACGGACAAAAGGTCAACGCTGGCTGGGTGACTACTTTTAACGAATACGCCGTAGTTTCTGAGAACCGTCTTACACTTATCCCCGAGGACTTCAACCTTAAGCTGGCTACGCTGTTTGGTTGCGCTATTACCACAGCCATGGGTGTTATCAACAACGATGCCCAGGTTAAAATCGGGCAGTCGGTGGTAGTTTTTGGCGTAGGCGGGGTCGGGTTGAACATTATTCAGGCAGCGAGCATGGTCTCTGCTAACCCTATCATCAGTGTAGATCTTATAGAAACCAAACTGGAGATGGCTAAGCGGTTCGGGGCGACCCACGGTCTCAACTCCAATACAAACGGCGACCTAATTGCTGAGATTCATAAGATTGTTGGCCCTGCTGGCGCGGATGTGGTCATTGATACTACTGGCATAGCTAGAGTGATCGAGCAGGCATATGAACTCACTCATTCGGATGGTAAGACCATTTTGGTCGGCGTTCCCAAGAAGGGAGACAACATTTCCATATACTCATTGCCACTACACTTCAAGAAGGTTCTGACTGGCTCACACGGCGGCAGCGCAGAACCCCATATTGATATACCCCGATACATATGCCTTGTGAAGGCTGGTAAACTGAAGTTAGATGGACTCATTACCCACGAGTTCAGCCTTAACGAAATCAACGAAGCCATAAAGGTGCTCAAAAGTGGACAGGCTGGCAGGGTAGTAGTTGCCATGGACTGAAGCATGCCATATCGGGGCGGACGGATAGAACATGTGAGGTGAATGCATGGAAAAAACAAAAGAGCCTCAATATCAGATTCTCTTGGATTTACAGAGGGAAAAGGGTTTAACAAGGCTTGGTCTTATGACAAACCAGGTGTGGCATGACGACCCAAGACGGTTCCTCTTTTACTTGGCGAGATACAAATTTGTCTCAAAGATGTTGAGTGGAAAGAGGAGGGTCCTGGAAGTGGGATGTGGCGATGCCTTTGGAACAAGAATTGTGCAACAGGAAGTTGTAAACCTTTGCGCAGTGGATTTTGACCCTATATTTATAAAAGATGTCAATGAGCGAATGGAAGAGAAGTGGCGGTTTGAATGCAAAGTACACGATATGGTCTCAGGACCGATGGAAGGTATGTTCGATGCCACCTATTCTTTGGACGTCATCGAACATATCCCTAAAGAGATGGAGCATGTTTTCATGAAAAATATCTCCGCGTCGCTTGAACCTAACGGCGTTTTGATCATCGGCACACCCAGTATTCAATCACAGGCTTACGCTACGGCCCAGAGCAAAGAGGGGCATGTCAACTGCAAAGATCATAAGGAGCTCAAACAGCTCATACTGAATTATTTTCACAACGTATTCCTCTTTTCTATGAATGATGAGATGGTTCACACAGGGTTTTATCCCATGGCCCATTACCTTTTTGCTCTGTGTGTTGGAAAGAGATAGATTAAGAACCATGCACCATAGAACTCTGCTCTTTTTTTTCAGTGCCTCAAATATTTGACATGATGCCAAAGACGAAAATCCTCGTCGTGGGAGGGGACAGCCAAATCGGCTCCACCTTTGTAAAGTATTTAAAATGCGCAGGGGAATCTGTAACGGCCACGACCATGAGGTGCGACACCCTAAGTGAGGACCGGATATACTTGAACCTGACCGATGATATCGAAAGATGGATCCTGCCCAACTCCGTCAATGTAGTTGTAATCTGTGCAGGTATTACAAGTGTCGAGGCTTGCGCCAAAGACCCATCAGGGTCGGCCCGGGTAAACGTAGAGGCTGTTTCCGCCTTGTCTCATCTTTTCATCGAAAAAGGAGCCTATATTATATACCTTTCGACAAACCAGGTCTTTGACGGTGCCATATCGTATCCTTCACCCGGAGACCAGATTTCGCCCATAACAGAATACGGGAAACAGAAGGCAGAAGCTGAAAAGAGGCTTCTCGATAGTTATCCGAAAAGGGTCGCGATTCTCCGTTTAACTAAGGTAATAGGTTCGCATAACCCACTTCTTGAGAAATGGGCCGAGGCATTAAAGGGGGGTAATATTATCCGCCCTTTTTCTGATATGTTCATAGCGCCTATTCCTGTGTCCCTTGTCATTTCCGTTATGCGTCTTGTTATTGACCGGCGGTTGAACGGCATATTGCATCTTTCTGGCGACAGGGACATCTCCTATGCAGAAGTGGCGCGGATTGGAGGCTGGGTACTTGGTTCGAAAGAAGACCAGATACAGCCAATTCTCGCCAGAGAATCGGGCATCGTAACCCAGCTGGTAGTAACGTCTAAAACGGCGCTCAACATGGACAGACTCAAATTGGAACTCGGGGTTATGCCGCCAGAAGCTTCATGGACAATCGAGCAGGTCTTTAAAAATCCAAAGGTCTTGGACGGTATAACGAATTGAGCGAGAACACATGTATTCTGTGTACCGCGGAGAAACTTATCACTATATGCTCTTATGATCTCTTTGGCGTCACTTACTTACACTCACAATATAGATCCCAATAGCCGGGCATTGGAAGGCCTTGATCTGGGTAAAGTAGGGCGGTTACTGATTGATATGGCGGGAGAAGAACTTTCGTGCAACCGATAGATTCTGGAGAACCCGTTGTGTTACATAGGCTGATGAGGGTGTCGCATGCTATCGCCTTCGTTCAGTGCCTCTTGCGTAAAGCCGGAGTTGACCACGCTGTTATATTTGCGATCTTAGCAAGGATTTGGGGTGGGGCTGCTGGTCCTGTTACAGCATTGCTTATCGTAACTAACTTTACACCTGCATTACAGGGGTACTATTATACTTTCGGGTCCCTTCTTGCCCTACAGATTTTTGTAGAATTAGGACTTGGCACAGTAATCATTCAATTTGCCAGCCATGAGTGGTCCAAATTAGGATTAGACGAGAAAAGGCGAATTGTAGGGGACATAAGCTCTTTATCTCGATTGGTTAGTTTGGCTCAAGTAGCTTCTAAATGGTACTTGGTAGCGAGTATTATGGCTACACTGGGGTTAGGGATTGGTGGTCATATCTTCTTTTCACAATCCTCAAACACAACTATTGAATGGAAAATGCCCTGGTATATCCTGTGTCTACTTACGGGGATAAACCTCTCTTTAGTACCGATTTGGTCATTACTTGAAGGTTGTAATCAGGTATCAAAAGTGTATTTTTACAGGTTTTTCCAAGGGTTGTGTACAAGCGTGTCTATTTGGCTCGCAATTTTATTAGGTGCTAACCTTTGGACTCCTTCAATCTCAAGTTTAGTAGGACTCATATATGCCGGCACTTTTATTCGTAGAAATTATTGGAAGTTTTTAAGAACTTTACTCTTTACTCGTCCGACGGGACCTCGTATCGCATGGCGTTTAGAGATTTTGCCTATGCAATGGCGAATAGCACTTTCATGGATTAGTGGGTATTTTGCATTTTCACTTTTTACCCCGGTTCTATTTCAGTATCAAGGACCCGAGGTTGCAGGCCAGATGGGTATGACATGGAGCCTTGTTGTTGCCATAGGGGCAATTTCCTCTTCTTTCCTTTTCCCTAAAGTTCCGCGTTTCGGTATTCTAATTGCTCAACAAAAATATAAGGAACTTGACAGGATCTTTTGGCGTGTAACAAAGATTATTGCGGGCATTACCAGCCTTTTAGCAATAACCATCTGGTTTCTGGTCTATATTCTTTATAAATTGGATCACCCATTTGCAACTCGTATTCTCCCTCCATTGCCTACAGGGGTCTTTTTATTAGCACAAGTTATCCAAACCATTTCATTCCCAATCTCGAGTTATCTGCGAGCTCATAAGAAAGAGCCTCTTCTATTTTTATCAGTTATATTCGCTTGCTTAAGCGCTCTCTCAGCCTTGATTTTGGGGAGATATTTTTCTTCAATTGGGATAGCGACTGGATATTTATTGGCTAACATCATCATATTTCCATTTATAGTTCTTGTTTGGTATCGTTGCAAGACTCAATGGCACCACATGCCCCGCGAGGCCTAAATAAGAAAGACTTTTTATAAAAAGCAAGATTTTTCTCCATGGGAAACACCACGCTCTCAGTGATTTTGCCTAATTACAACTATGCTCATTATATCGGCGAGGCCATTAAAGCTATACTGAGCCAGTCTTTTAGACCATTAGAAGTGATTGTGGTTGATGATGGTTCAACCGATGATAGCGTTGCTGTTATTGAGCAGTACGCGAGGCGTGATCCAATCGTCCGCTTAATACGAAATAACCGGAATATGGGGATTGTCTTTTCATTAAATTTAGGTTTAGAGCATGCTTCTGGCAATTATATATATTCTGCTGCGGCTGATGACAAAGTACTACCTGGGTTTTTTGAGAAATCTATGAACCTACTAACACAATATCCACAGGCAGGTTTATGCTGCTCCGACTATTTCTATCTCGAAGAGCCTAATGGTGTTTTCCGAGAGAAGAAGTTCCACCTGAGTTCTAAGCCACATTTTTTCTCACCTGCGGAAATGGTTGAATTGATGCGAAAGAGGTACTTTCCCATAGGAGGCGTAACCATTGTAATGAAACGAGCAGCCCTACTTGAGATTGGAGGTTTCGATCAGAAGTTGGGTTGGCAATGTGATTGGTTTGTTGATTTCACTGTTGGATTCAGATACGGAATGTGTTACATTCCCGAGACTTTAGCAACTGCTCGCCTCCATCCAAATGCAAATAGCTTATTGCAGAATAAACAGTCATCAGTACAGCTTAATAACTTGAAGCATATGCTTCATTTATTGGAGTCAAAAAAATTTTCTGATGTACTCTCTTTTTTTCAAAGGACCGCCATCTTATCGCGTTTTAAATTTCAGGTTCTAATAAAATTGTTACTGAGCAAGAGTCAGTATAGGGATTTTCTGACCCCTCTATTGGTTCGCAGAGTTCTCTGGCTTAAAGCTCTAAGTGTCTTGAACCCTATTACGCCCTTGTTCGTAAAAGATATATACAATCGGATTTACTATAGACACTACATTAAACATCAGCAATGAGATGAATTCCTTAATAATACATTATGAAAATTCTTGACATAGGTTGTGGAAACAGAAAGGAAAAGGGGGCTATCGGGGTTGATATAAATCCTGATACGGAAGCAGATGTTATTCACGATTTGAACATTTTCCCTTACCCTTTTAAGGATAATGAATTTGATCTTCTAATATGTCATGACATATTAGAACATTTAGAAAATACTATAAAAGTAATGGAAGAAATTCATAGGATTGCAAAACCTAATGCAATAGTAAAAATTAGGGTTCCTCATTATGCTTGTTGGTGGGGATGGAGTGATCCTACTCATAAAAGGTTATTCGGCCCCTTTAGTTTTGACCACTTTCTTGAAAAAAAGCCGCACCAGCATTATACAAAAGCCATTTTTAAGCTTATCAGCAGAAGAATTGATTTTCATAGAATCTTTAAGTGGACCCTGATAGAATTTTTAGCTAATAAATTTCCTGTTCGGTACGAGCAATTCTTTGCTTATTTTTTCCGTCCTCAAAACATCTCCATTTCCCTTATAGTTCTGAAAAATTCTGGGTAATGAAGGTTAACCCATGACAAGAAAGATTACGGAAAAATATCGGAGTAAATTTCTCGGCTATCTTGAGTACTCCATATCCTATATGATTAGTCTGCTATTCTATACTCGAAGTAATAAGAAGATATTATCTGAGAGAGAAAAAATTAGGGAGATTCTTATTATCAACCTTGGGCATCTTGGGGAAATGGTGCTTTCAACAGCCTTAATTGCTAATGTAAAAGATATTTTCCCTGAGGCGCGGATAACTTTAATGGCTGGAAAATGGGCTACTCCCCTTATGGAGGATAGCGGGTTTATAAATGAAATCCTTATTTATAACAGCAATTTATATAATAGAGAATTTAAGAAGAAACTTACTTTTTCGGAATCAATAAATTTTATGGTTAATTTAAGAAGAAGAAAATTTGATTTGATATTTGACTTAAGAAGTGATTACTGGATTATGCTTTATTCTATAATTTGTACTGCAAAGTTCAGAATTGATTTTGGAACTGTGAGAATAAAAAAGCACTTGAAAAAATCGATTCTCAAAGGAGTAGAACATTATTGTCTCCAATATTTGGATATGCTTGATGAAATCAAACCAATAGAAAAGAAAACAACATTATTCTTAGAAGTTAATGATGAAGATAGAAAATGGGTTGGAAAAAAATTTAGTGACTTTGGAATAAATTCAAATGATTTTATTATTATCATCCATCCCTTTGCTGAATGGAAGGGACGAGAATGGGGGATAAATAACTTCGCAAAAGTAGGAGATTATCTTTCTTCACATCACAATGCAAGAATTATTATCACTGGCAAAAAAGAGGATAAAGGACAAGCAATTGAAATGATGAATCTTATGGGTGGCAATGCATGTAATTTAGTTGGCGAAACTACATTAAAGGAACTTGTAGCTTTGATTTCAAAGGCTGATCTCTTTATTTGCAATGACGGTGGTCCTATGCATATAGCAGCGGCTTTAAATATACCATTAGTAGCACTGTTTGGTCCGCAAACTCCTTTATTGTTTGGTCCTTGGAGCGAAAATAACAAAGTAATCTATCGTGAGAGGGATTGTTCTCCTTGCGAACAGAGATATTGTAAAAAAATACCAAATTGCATGGAACTTATCAAACTTGAAGAAGTTATAGATGCAATAGATGAATTATGCAATTTTTTTTAGGAACTTTAATAATACTGTCTTTATTTATGATCTATTACGATTATATATGGTATGGGGAAAAGATTGTACCTGTACCCTTTGTCTCTGTTGCTATTGCTACAACATTAGCATTTATCTATCTTATAATCAAGAAATTTATTGAAAAAAGTCCTATAAGAATTGCTAAAGAATTTCGCATTATTCTTATCTTTTCCTTTGTTGTGCAGTTATCTTTTTTTGGTTTATATTTTAATGACCCAACAAATGAGAAAGTCTTCCAATTTTTCAAGACAGATATTCATTTCCTGTTCTATGTTTTGTTTATTTTTGTAATAATTCAATTGTTTAATAAACCATCGTTTCAAAAACTTTTGAGATTCTATTACTTTTGTGGAATCATAGTAGCTTTTTTCGGTGTCCTACAATTTATACATTTAAATTTATTTCAGCTTTCAGGGATGGATCGATTACTTTTTGGATGTAAGGAGTTATATACGACGGGACCAATTAGAATTACATCAATTTTTAATGAGCCATCAGGTTTTTCGTTCTTCTTATTGGATTGGATGGGTATTGGATTGGCATATAGTTTAACTGGAAAATGGAAGAGGGAATTTTTAGTTTTTATTCCATTAATAATTGCGTTATTTTTCAGTGCTTCGTTAGGATCTTATATAGGATTATTAGCGCTTATTTTTTTAGTATCATACGAGTTTCCAACCAGCCGACGTCAGTTGTTCTTGATCGTTATTATTATTGTCATCCCTATGATGTTTTGGGAAATTACCTCTCAATTCTTCGCTGGTGTAATAGGTGGTAGAATAATCCCAGCTATTTCTGGTATCGACCCTTCTGTGTCTATGCGTCTGGATTCAGCTCAGGCCGCATTTCAAGTTTGGTTAAGAAATCCTATAGTAGGTGTTGGAATTGGAAATGCAAGTTTTCATACATACGATTTTTATAAAGGAATATGGTGGCATTCTATCCAAAGTCCTAAATTCCATATTGCTGCCGATAATGCCTATTCTCTTATTCTCGCAGAAAATGGAGCAATTGGATTTATTTTTTTTATCATAATGATTTTTGCAATTATTAAACAACCTTGGTCCGTAAGATCTTTAAAATCCATGTTGTATAAGCAATCTTTTGTAGAGGAACCTGGCAAAAATTTCCCCGATCGAGACCTTTGGATATTTACAAGGATGTTCAGGATTATTGTCATTATGAGTTTCATAGAATTATTTTTGTCTTGTGCTTTTTTGTTCCCGAGGCTCTGGTTCAATGTAGGTATATATTTATTTTTGAAGGAAGAGTTTAGGAAAAAATTTGTGGGTTCTCCTAAGCCATTGTTTAGTGAAATTCACGGTAGTAGGTCACAAAAAGGTGGATTTTTTAAACGTAGTGCTTAATAGAGCGGTGAAAGAGATACTATCTTTATTGCAATTGCATCGCTATCAAACGTTCATACAGTTATTCCCAAATGGTGAGATCGCACCATACAATCCTAATCATCACACGCCTGAAATAATTGCAGCGTATGATAATCCACATTTGTTTGGACGCCCCAAGAAGTAAGAAGGTGAAATCTGTTAAATATAATTTAAGATCAATGCTGTCCAAATTAAGTTATAAAATCCAAAAGTGGTAGATAATGTTAGGATGTGTTCAATAAAAAAGTATGATAGAAACTTTTACTAAATTTATTAAGATATTTTTACTAAAACAAAATATTGTTCTAACAAGATCAATGCTATATATGCATAGAAATATGACTACATATTTATCAGGAGAAGTTGGCGATTATGTCAGAATATCATCGCTAGAACTTGCGGCTTATGAAATAAATAGCAAAAAAATAATAGGAAATGTCGCTGAATTAGGAGTTTATAAGGGTGATTTTGCAAAACTAATTAACAAGTCTTTTCCTAATAGAAAGTTATACTTGTTTGATACTTTTGAAGGTTTTAAAGAAAAAGATGTTGAGGTAGAAAAAGAAAAAGGCTACTCAACAGGAATGCAAGATTTTTCAGATACGAATATTGATATAGTGCTAAAAAAAATGACATATCCGCAAAATATCATCGTCAAGCAAGGATATTTTCCCGAAACTGCAGTTGGTTTAAAAGATAATTTCGTATTTGTAAGTATTGATGTGGATTTATACAAGCCAACATATGATGGGTTGAATTATTTCTATCGGTTACTAAATAAGGGAGGATATATCTTTGTTCATGATTATAATAATCACCAATATAAAGGAGTCAAAAAAGCTATTCAAAAATATTGTTCAGAGAATGAAGTTCGTTATTTTCCTCTATGCGATACGTGTGGAACTGCTGTGATATCAAAATAAATCCAAATTCATATTTATCGCTTAGGAAGACATACAAAATCAATTGTGAAAGTAAATAGTATAGATTTTTTAAAAATAATGCTCAATAGAGATTATATGTACCCTTCTTCGGCACTATGGAGGGCGATAGAAATGGATTTATTATCCAAATTAGAGTATCAGAAAAATTCTACCATTTTGGATTTAGGTTGCGGGGACGGTTATTTAAGCCGATATCTATTTAATTCAAAAGGCTTACAAATCACGTCTGGCCTGGATGTTTCCAAACGATATGTTTCAAAGGCGAAAAAGAACAATTATAACCCCCAAGTTTATAAATCCTTTCAAGTTGGTAGTGCTAACAATTTACCCTATAAGGATCAATTTTTCGATTTGGTTTTCAGTAATTGCGTTATAGAACACATTCCCGGATTCCAAGTTATTCTTTACGAAATATCGAGGGTCTTAAAAAAAGGTGGCAAGCTTATATTTACAGTACCGACCACACAATTCGGCCAATATTCATATATATATCAATTTTTCAAAAAGATTGGGTGGCATACCATATCAACATTGTATAGGTCATCATTAAACAAAAGACTGTATCACTATAATATTTATGATCTTACGCAATGGAAATCTTTTTTGAATAAGGCTGGTCTAAAAGTTAAATCTGCTAAATATTATATAAGACCTGGAACAGCTTTTGTTTGTGATCTGTTGGAATTCATTTACACTCTAGGAATCTGGAAGATTAGGATTAACGCCTTTCTAATTCGTGGAGGTTTCCTTCTTGAAAAATTTGGAATCAATTTTCATAAGAAACTAATTGTAAATGCTTATTATAAATTTTTAAAAAAGTATTTAGTCCAGGAACAAACTAATAAAAATAATCAAGGAGCAGCTCTTCTTATAGTTGCTTCAAAAAGCGAGGAAATTCCAAAATGATCATTTGTCAAGATTGTCGATATTTCAAGGGAGATATCCCCTGTGTTTTTCATAAACAGAAAAGTGTACACTGCAACGGTTGTCCTCATTATGAAAAAACACAGAATAAAATTCTCATAATCAAACTAGGAGCTATTGGAGATGTAATCCGCAGCACTCCCCTGCTTACCAGAATCAAAAAGGTTTATTCCTCTGCCGAAATTTTTTGGCTTACAAATTATCCTGAGGTAGTCCCTGAGATGGTCGATCACATACTCTGTATGGAACTCCCTAATGTTCTGTATCTTTATGCTATTCATTTTGATATTCTTTACAACCTTGATAAAGATAGGGAAGCTTGTGCCTTGGCTTCTTTAATCTCAGCCAATACCAAAAAAGGCTTCATCCTTAAAGACGGCAAATGTTCACCTCTAGACCAAGACGCAGTTCATAAGTTCAATACAGGTATATTTGACGATATAAATAGGGAAAACCAGAAAAGCTATATAAAAGAGGTTTTTGAGATATGTGGATTTACTTTTGAAGGGGAACGTTATATTCTGCCAAGGATGAATTTAAATAAGAAATTCTCAATCACAGAACCAAAACCTTTAATTGGTTTAAATATTGGCTGTGGGGCAAGGTGGGAAACAAGATTCTGGCCAGAAGAAAACTGGATCAGTTTGGCTATGCGACTTAAATCTAAAGGATATGGAGTATTATTACTTGGTGGTGAACTGGAACATGAAAAGAATAGAAGAATCTCAGAAAATAGCAGTTCTACATATTTAGGATATTATCCGCTAAAAGATTTTTTTGCACTCATAAATCAATGTGACCTAATTATTACCGGTGTCACAATGGCTTTACATATTGCAATAGGCTTAAATAAAAAAATTATATTATTCAATAATATTTTTAATAAGAATGAATTTGAGTTATACAATACGGGAACAATTATTGAGCCGGAAATTGATTGTATAGGTTGCTATAGACAAAGTTGTAACACTAAATGTATGGAGTTAATCACAGTAGACACGGTATTGAAGAAAATAGAAGATATGCTATCCTTTTTAAAATAATAAGGGTAAAGTACCATTGGATCGTTAGGGTAGTACTTATCCATAGAAATTAATGAATATTTTACAGATTGTTCCACAAATCCCATATCCTCTTGATAGCGGCGCAAGAATCGGGATCTTTAATATTACAAAACATCTTTCATTGAGAGGACACTCTATTATCATGGTAGCATTAGTTAATGAAACATTTGTAAAACACAGAGAATTAGAAGAATATTGTGATTTAATCTTAATACACAAAGATACCAGAAATCATATAATAGGGATGTTAGGCAATTTATTTTCAAAAGTTCCATATACTATTTCAAAATATTATTCTCTATATGTATTACAAAGATTAAAAGAAATAGTAAAAAATACAAAAATTGATATCATACACGTTGATCATTTACACATGGCTTTATACGGAAAATTATTGGAAGAAGAATTTAAGATTCCAATTACTTTAAGACAACATAATGTTGAACACGTCATTTGGGAAAGATTTTATCAAACAAGAAACAATCCAATAATAAAACTTTATTCTTATTTACAATTTAAAAAAGTTAAGATTTTTGAAAAGGAATTATGTAAATGTTTTGATAGTGTATTCGCAATAACAAGAAATGATCAAGAGAGGATTAAGAAATTAGATCCCTCAATTAAGGTATTAACAATTCCTGCAGGAGTTGATAAAACTTATTATTATCCTTTAAATATATTGGAAGAAAAAGGAACGATCATTTTTGTAGGTTCCTTGGACTGGATTGCTAACGATGATGGGATTTTATGGTTTGTAAGGAATGTATTTCCTTTAATTTGTGATAAATATTCACAGGTAAAATTCAATATTGTTGGAAAGAATCCAAGTAAACAGGTCATGGCATTAAGAAATTCTAATATAAATGTTTATCCTAATGTTCCCGATGTGCGTGATTACATAGCTAAATCTGAAGTATTTATAGTTCCTTTAAGAATAGGTGGAGGAATGAGACTCAAAATCTTAGAGGCATTAGCAATGAAAAAAGCTGTTGTTTCTACTTCTATTGGATGTGAGGGTATCGACATCAAAGATAAAAAAGATCTATTAATTGCTGATACAGAAAAAGAATTTGCCCAAAATGTCATATTTTTATTAGAAAATAAGCATTGTCAAGAAAAGTTAAGAAGTCACGGCTATAACACAGTTTTGAAAAAATACTCTTGGGGAAATGTTGTTGAAAACATAGAACATGAATATCAAAGTGTTATTCTTGAATACAAAGAAAGAATTAAATCATAAAGATTAAGATGAATAAATCTTAAAGATGTCATTAAAGGTATCCATAATCACAGCTGTATTTAATGGTGCTGAAACGATTGAAGACTGTATAAAAAGTGTCCTCAATCAAACCTATCACAATATAGAACATATTATCATTGACGGCGGATCAACTGATGGGACAGTTGAAACGATCAAAAAGTATACAAGTAATCCCCCCTTGCCCCCCTTTATCAAAGGGGGGATGGGGGGATTTTCTGGCAGTCGGAGAATTTCGACGTGTATAAGTGAGCCTGATAGGGGTATTTATGATGCAATGAATAAGGGTATAAAGATGGCTACAGGAGATGTTATCGGGTTTTTAAATGCTGATGACTTATATGCTAATGAGTCGGTAGTTCAAACAGTTATAGATTTACTGAAAGAAAATAATGTAGACGCTTGCTATGGAGATTTGGTTTATGTAGACAGACATAACACTGAAAAGATTATACGATACTGGAAATCACCAGAATTTGAAGGAAAATTTAGAAAGGTTTTAGGCTTGGTGCCACCTCATCCCACATTTTTTGTGACCAGAAAGATTTATGAAAAATATGGTTTATTTGATACCAACTTTAAATTTTCTGCAGATCATGAACTTATGCTTAGATTTCTATACAAATGTAGAATAAACGCAGTCTATATTCCAAAAGTAATTGTTAAGATGAGAGTAGGAGGGAGCACTAACAGGTCTTTATCAAACATTATAAAAGCTAATATCGAATGTTATAGGGCGTGGAAGAAGAATAATTTAGAGATTAATCCTTTAACATTTGTCTTGATGAAACCTGCTTCAAAGATTTTGCAATATACGCTCTTTAAGAAGTTTTACGGGCCGTGAAGCGACCGTTAGACAAGTTTCTTTCCTTAACAGTTCTGTTTTTGTCTTTTACGCTCTGACTTCATTTCTTTTACCCGACTTTCGCCAATAGCACCGATATAATGCTGTAACGACTTGAAAAGGAAA
>CAZXCW010000030.1:0-19080 GCA_964639385.1 uncultured Nitrospiraceae bacterium | reverse complement strand
GAATACAGTAAAGAAGCAGCCGCAATTTATGTCTATTTCAAAGAGGATTTTGTTGCAAAGTCTAAAGAGATAGAAGATGGCGTCGTGATAGATTTTGACGAAAAAGGACAGCTAATAGGGATAGAAGTGTTAGATGTAAGTCAGAGGTTCAGTCTTTCCGATATTGTGAACATAAACATAGAGAATCTACCAGTTGAGGCTGTCAAGTAATATATCGAACCATGCCATTTAGGGCAAGTCTCAAAAGAGGACGGTGAGGGGTATGCGAAAAAAGTTTTACGCTAATTATAATCTACTAACAAAGGACCAGAAAGCAGCAGTTTTGGGATATCTGAATATTCTCAAAAAAAAGTATGAAGATAAAATAGGGCAGGTGGTCTTATTTGGTTCTGCTGCCAGGGGAGAATCTGACGAAGAATCTGATATAGATATTCTTATTGTTTTAAGGAATGGAGACAATAAACTAAGAGACGAAATAAGCATGGCCGCTTTTGAAATAATCTTAAAAAATAATACGATATTATCTCCTATTGTGCTGGATAAAAAGACTTTTTCTTGGCACAAAAGATATAAGGACCCTCTTTACAACAGCATTAAAAGAGATGGAATTGATTTATGGACGAAGAGACCAGAACTCTTGTCAAAGTACGCATAGAAAGTTCACAGGAAGATCTGGTAACAGCAAAAGAACTACTGGGTTTAAAGAGATATAGAGCTGCAGTAAACAGAGCCTACTATGCAATATTTAGCATGGCAAATGCTGTTCTACTTACCAAAAGGATTGAGAGGAGTAAACATTCTGGCGTAGAAGCAGCTTTTATTCAGAATTTTGTTAAGACAAAGGTTCTTGAGACTGAATGTGGGAAGATATTTGACTATATCCGCAAAAAGAGAGAAGAATGTGATTACAGTGTAAAGATTAAGATTGATGAGAAAACAGCCAAAAAGGTGGTTGCCGATGCTGAGAAGTTTATCAACAGATTGAGACGATATCTCGAAGAGATGGTTTAGAAACGGGGTAGGAATTTGAAAATGACGGAGAGGAGTGAGCGAAAGTGTCAAGAAGATATTGTGCGAGTATAGCCTCTTCGGAGAAGAAAAGTTTATACAGTATGAAAAAATGTTATTTCAAGATCTGACCCCATGGCCGCCCCACAAATAATAACTGAGAAGTTTGCAAGAACACCATTCAACAGTGGATAGAGACAAACTGGTTAAAATGTTCAAAGAAACATTGAAAGCATCTAAGGGCACTGGCATAGAAACCGGTGCCTTTTATTCATATACATTAAAAGACTTCATAAAACGTGGTTGCCCGTTTCCGGTGTTTGTTGACAGATAATAGAGGAGCAAAATAACAACTAAAAATGATTGATCAAATAATATATATTCAAAATCTTTTGAAATCGGAAAAATTTGAAGAAGCAAGTATAGCACTCAAACAGGCCATTGAAAAACACCCTGATTCCCCTGATCTTCTTAATTTACAAGGCGAATTGAAGTTAAGGATGGGAGAACTCGAAGATGCCAAAAAAATACTTTCAGATGTTACAGAACGCTGGCCTGGTCATGCTAAAGCATTAAATAACCTTGCCGTTGTGAAGATCTACGAGAATGAGTGGTCCGAAGCTATAAACCTCCTACATGAAGCATTAAAGATTAATCCTTTCCATAAAGAGGCAATTGAAAATAAAGAAGCAATTGAAAATCTTAAATTTATAAAGAATGAGGTGTCACTTATAGAAACAAAAAAAAGTAAAGGAATAAGAAATGAAAAAATAACTAAGGTGGCTGGTATAGAAACAAAGAAGACTGATGATTTAAATAAGGACTCTATGAAGAATTTTTGCGCTGCCCCATGGGTAGAGGGCTTGATACGCATAAACGGCAACCTTCATACATGTTGTAGGAATGGCACTATTTTTGGCTGCCTGAAAGAGCAGCCACTGGAGGAAGCGTGGAGAAGCAAGGCATTCCAGAACTTCCGTGAAAAGATAGCAAGTGGAGAATTTCCAGATGAGCAATGCAGAAACTGTTATGGTAATGGAACTGCTCGTTCTCTGATAGCTGAATTCGATGAAGTACTCAAGATAAACTCTAACATCGTGAGTGCCTATGTTGATAATTCGTTTGTGAACAGACTCAGAAGCCTTTTATCTTATAGAACTGGCAGTAAGGATGATGAAAAGTTTTTAAGAGAATACCTTTTCGAAGTTGACCGTCTGCTTAATCAGTCAAATAAAATGGATATTGTAGTAAAAAACGCCTTGGGGAAGTTAAGGATTATTGGAATGGCGGTAAGGGACTACCTGAAAGGAACGGAGCTTCCAGAAATAGTAGCGCCTTTCCGTCAGGTAAACTTAATAAATGGCTGCAATGCACGTTGCATAATGTGCGTCGGAAGATATACCAAGGAAATATACAGTAACCAGTCTATGGATGAAAGCTATATCGACAGTGCTTTTTCAAAAAGAGAAGACATTATAGACTTCTTTATGAATGGAACTGAATTTTTGTTATGCCCAAAGTGGAGAGAAATTGCTATGGCTCTTGTAGGCAGTGGTGTAAAACTTTCTATTTCTACAAATGGAATCCTTCTAACACCTCAGAATATTAGATTTTTAGTAGATAATAAAATTGTTAAAAATCTCAATGTGAGTATGGATGGTGCCACGAAAGAGACACTTGAGAGTATCCGGGTAAATGTCAAATATGATAGGCTCATCGAAAGTCTTAGATACCTCTTCTCATATGCAACAGAAAAACAATGTAATTTCCAGTTGTCAGTTTCATTCGTGCTTATGAGGAGAAATTATAAAGAATTTCCTCTTTTAGTCAGACTTATACATAGTATCCGTGACGGATTTACCTATCCAAATGTAAATATTTACTGTCAGGCGCTTGAGACTTACAATGTTAAAGGGTATAACGAGTTCTATACACAAGAACACCATTCAACAGTGGCAGGAGACGAATTGGTTAAGTTGTTTAAAGACACATTAAAAGAATCTAAGGATACTGGTATAGAAATCAGCGCTTTTTATTCATATAAATTAAATGACTTCATAGAGCGCGGTTGCCCATTTCCAGTGTTTGTTGCTCGATAATAAGTTAAAAAGCTAAAAGGCATTCAGGCATATAAGGAAATGTGTTTAAAATATAAACATTTTGGTTATTGATAATCTAATGGAAAATAGTGATAAACAAGTTCCTCATCTTTGGTGGCTAATCACTATATTTGTTCTGCTAATGATCTTGAAAAGCCCTTGGATCTTTAACTCCCCTGGCCCGCATATTTTTGGGGATGAACTTCTTTATAAGATATATGCACAGAATATTTTTAACTTGAAACCATATAGCTCTGCACATTTTCCCCCTTTATACCCTATGTTTTTGAGTCTTGCTTTTTTATCAAAGAAATACTGGTATGAATGGATGATATTCATTAACATAGTTCTGTCATCATCGATTATATTTCCTGTATATTTGATTGGTAAAGGTCTGCTTCCAAAACAGGCAGTTTTTATTCCTGTTGTTATTGTGGCTTTATTACCATTTCATGTTGTTTATCCAAGTTTATTGATGAGTGAAAATTTGGCGATATCAATATTCCTTTTCGCTATATATTTTGCATTAATTCACAATAGGAACCTACTCTCGGCTGCTATGCTCGGAGTGTTTTTAGCACTTTCTTATTTGACAAAATATCTTTTCTTGCCTGCTATTCCTTTTTTAATTGTGGTCTGGTGGCTTATTCCCTTGCTCAAAAGAGACCTTAAAGGAAAAAGTCTTCAAGAAAAATTGCAACTTTCTGGTTTGGCAGCGGTCACGATGGGTTTCCTCATAATGTATATACCCTGGCTTTTTTATGCTCATTATTCTGGCATATCTGTCGGTAAGGCAATGGGACTTTTTTTTGTCCGTGGATACAGTGCAAATATCAGAAGTGCAGAATTTGGATTTTCTGATGCCGGAATAGGTATTCCTAATTTTGAAAGTCTTGTTTTTTGGATTACGGCCTACGCGTCTTATTTGATCCTTACCCTGGCGCCTTTTCTCTTCATTCTATGCCTGTATTTTTGGATGCGTTTGTATAGAAATGGCGAGCATCAATTCAAGGAAAAAATTTTTTTCCTAACTGTTACTATGCTTACAGTTGGTTATCTTTTGCTTGCAATACAACATTCATGGGGAGCACATTATAACTATCCCAAACCAAACTATTTGCTCGGTAGATACTTAATGCATCTCACTCCTCTTTACTCTATAGCTGTAGTAATTGCTCTATATAAAGTAATTCATAATACAAAATATGTTAAATACCTTGCCATTATTACGACCTCTTTATTTTCTCTACTTCTAATTTATGCTGCAAAAAAAATTCTATATGAACAAGCGGTCTGGAGCCTTCCCGGGTGGTTTGCCGATATTAATTTCAATTCTCCAGATAGTTTTGTTTATAGATATCATTATCAAGTTATTTTATGGGGAGTTTTCGCAATAATACTTTTTACGGAGATTTGTCTTATTTTATGCAATAAGTATAATGAATATAAAAGTCTTATAAAGCGCTATATGCTACCAATTGTTTTAGGGCTTTTAGTCTTTTCCCAATTTAATATATTCTGCATTGCTTCCAAGCACCCAATCGCAATGCCAGATCCTTCTATACCTCTGCATGGCCGGATATTAGCTCCCATTTTGAAGAATGAGTATAACAATGGTATTGCAGCCATAGCGCTGAAAATTGACATTCCTAAATTAAGCTCTGAAAGTTTGTTGAATTCCTTGTATTTTTGGGGGATACCTAAATCAAAAGTTATAGTATGTACGATGAAGGAATATCAGAAGAAAATTCCTGATAATTTTAAGCAGTATTTTCTCAGTGGTGCACATTATGATTACATGAAAGTATCTACCTATCGTGTAGGTAAAATGCAATATTACCTGTATGATATCACTTGGGATAAAATAACTATGACAGCTCCTGTCCCTGTCATTGAAGATTTTATGCCAAAATCAACAAAGGCCGGGGTTGGGTTTAATGTCCAGCCTTTGGGTCAATCAGCCTTATGGTTCCGTACCAGGTATGCAACAACATCAACTGTGATTGTTTTTAAGGACGTTGAACTTAAAACAACTTATGGAGGTAGCAATTTTTTATCAGCATGTGTTCCAAATAAGCTTTTTAAAACATCAGGAAAATATGATATTTATCTCTTAGATAAATCGACTGGAAGAAAAAGCAATCCAGTGGTTTTTACGGTTAAATAATCTCGGATATAATATACAATGAAATGCAATAAATCGAGATTACGCATATATCCATTATAATGAAACTTATTATCCAAATTCCCTGTTATAACGAAGAAAAGATACTGCCTGTCACTTTATCCGAGCTTCCTCGAGAAGTGGAAGGATTCGACAAAATTGAATGGCTTATTGTGGATGATGGGAGCACTGATAACACTGTTGAAGTGGCTAGGACACATGGAGTTGATCACATAGTGAAGTTGACCTCGCACCAGGGTTTGGCAAGGGGATTTTTAGTAGGGCTTGATGCTTGTTTGAAGTTTGGAGCAGATGTAATAGTGAATACTGATGCAGATAATCAATACAATGCTAAAGATATCCCTAAACTTGTAAAGCCGATTCTCGATAGTAAGGCTGATATTGTTGTAGGTGTACGACCGATTGAAGAAATTAAACACTTTTCACCCACAAAAAAAGTTCTCCAAAAACTTGGCAGCTGGGCAGTCCGTGCTGCGAGTAAGACAGATATTCCTGATGCACCAAGCGGCTTTCGGGCGATGAGTCGTGATGCTGCAGTGCAATTGAATGTCTTTAGTGAGTATACCTATACTTTAGAGACCCTCATTCAAGCAGGACAGAAAAACATGGCAATTACGTTTATACCTATTAGAACAAATGAAACTTTCCGACCTTCACGATTACTTAGGAACATCCCGGATTATATTATGAGATCAATTCTGACCATCATCCGTATTTTCATGACATATAGACCCTTCAGGTTCTTTGCCATTCCAGGGGTGATTTCATTTTGTCTTGGATTATTAATTAGTTTACGTTTTTTGTATTTTTATTTGACTGGTCACGGCGGCGGCCATATCCAGTCTCTTGTTCTGTCTGCCATCCTGATGGGAAGCGGCTTTTTTCTCTGCGTGACAGGGTTGATAGCTGATCTCATGGCTGTTAACAGGAAGTTGCTGGAAGATATTCAGGGCAGAATTAAAAAGATAGAGAACAGGAAGTGAATTTCCAATAAATGCTGGGTGAAGTAAGAATTGGGTTGTTAGGGCCAATACTTCCATATCGTGGAGGAATAGCACAGCACACAACCATGCTTCACCGTGAGTTAAGAAAGCAGTGTGATCTACTTACAATTTCCTTTAAACGGCAATATCCAGGATGGTTATACCCAGGGAAAAGTGATCTTGATCCAGGGTATAGTGGATACAGCGAGCCGGGAGTACTTTACACCTTGGATTCGCTAAGCCCCTTGTCTTGGTTTAAGACGGCAAAGCTATTTGTTAAGTATAACCCTCGAGTTGTGGTCATTCCATGGTGGACGGTTTTCTGGGTCCCATGCTTTGGTTTTATTGCTAAGTACCTAAGGCGTAAAGGGGTTCAAGTATTGTTTTTCTGTCATAATGTTATAGAACACGAGTCAGCCAATTGGAAAACTTCCTTAACAAAGTGGGTGCTTTCTCAGGGTAGTTTTTTTATAGTTCATACTAAAGAAGATGCTTCCAATCTAAAAAAATTAATATCAAATGCAAAAATCATTATCCATCCGCATCCCATTTATGAACAATTTCCCGCTCCGAAAGGAGTTCTTGCCCGCCGTGCTCGTTTAGAGCTATTGTTTTTTGGATTTGTACGCCCATATAAAGGGCTCGATATTTTGATCGAAGCAATGCATCTATTGAAGGAAGAGGATATATTTCTTACTATTGCCGGTGAGTGGTGGAAGAAAAATGAAAACTTACTCAAAAGATTGAATGATAAAGAAATAAAGACAAAGTTGGAGGTTGTCGACAGGTATGTGAGCGAGGAAGAAATCGCCGAGTATTTTGATAGAGCAGATGTTGTGATACTTCCCTACCGCAGTGCTACGGGCTCTGCCATAATTCCTTTGGCTTATCATTATGGGAAACCTGTAATTGCTTCAAAAGTTGGAGGGTTACCTGACGTTGTGGAAGACGGCATTTCCGGGCGCTTAGTGAACCCTGAAGATCCAGAAGCTTTAGCGGAAGCAATTCGCGAACTCTTAGGCCAAACGTCGCCAAACATGCGTGATGGGGTGAAAAAGGTTGCACAGGGAATGACCTTCCGGAGCCTTGCAGAGTGTATTTTGAATATCGAAAAAAGAGAAAAATCTCGATAGCACAAATATGAACATATTGAATATTACCTCCTGCGCTATGTTTCCTGTCAGTACCGGCGGCTCGTCTTATACCTATTCATGCATTATGAAATTGGCCGAAAAACATATAATAACACTTTTGTGCCCAAAAGCCGAACACAAGCCCAATTTAAAGAATGTGGCCATTTATGATGTTCTTCCAAATTCCAAATTCAAATTTGTCAGTCCCAAGGTCTTCAAACAAATGTTTGATCATTCTAAACTCAGCGATAAAGTGATTATCGATTTCCCCTGGTTCGGCTTCCATTGTCTGATATTGAGGGTCCTAAATAATATTAAATTTGATGTGAGAGAGCATAATATAGAGTTCCTGAGGTTCAAGAGTTATAAGAAATGGTTCTGGCCGTTTATCTTTATCCTGGAATACTGTGTTTATTTTTTTGCGGACAAAATATGGTTTATTTCGATTAAAGATAAGGACCTCGCTAAGAGCTATTTCTCTATCGACGAAGGCAAGTGTGTCCTTGAAGCATATATCCCTGATCCTGAACGTTTTTATCCTACCGATGCTAATACCCAAAGGATTAGGAAATTGTTGAATTTGAAAGATGGAGAAAAGTTTATTTTATTTTTCGGGCAATTAGACTTTCCCCCAAATCGCGAGGCTGTGAAAATAATAAAAGAGAAAATAATACCCCGGTTAAATACGTATAAAGATTTTTATTATCGAGTTGTCATATGCGGCAAGAATCCGCCTAATTTTTTTGATGGAAAAATAATTTATACAGGGTTTATCGAGAAGATTGAATATTATGTTCAGGCATGCGACGTAATGATAAACCCTCTTGTGTCGGGCGGCGGAGTAAAAACGAAGGCTGTTGAGGCGCTCGCATGTGGGAAGCATGTGATAAGCACTGCCTATGCAGCCGAGGGAATAAATACTGAAATGCATAAAGGTCAGTTAATCATTGTAAATGACGACAACTGGGATGACTTTGCAGAAAAGATTGTAAATCTTAAGGATTATAATGACTAGCATTGTTATACCGACAAGAAACAGGGCGTATACTTTAAAAAAGGTACTCGATAGTTATTACCAACAGTCTCGAGTGAGTGAAATTATCTTTGTGGATGACTATAGCGAAGACGATACAAGGAGCATAATTAATGAATTTGCAGAAAAATATCCGCGGATACTTACGCGGTATTTTCGAAGTGAAAAAAGAATAGGGGCATCTGCATGCAAGATTATCGGTTATCAAAACGCTGGCAATGAATATGTTTTGTTTGGAGAAGATGATGTCTATTTGGAAGAGAATTATGTAGAGGTCCTCTTTAGTAAGTTTTCTGTGAAAGATAATATGGGAATAGTCTCGGGAAGATTAATTTATCTCTTATACAGGGAGGAACCGCAAGCAGCATCTAAGAGGTTCGGGTCCGGCCTTAATAACAGGGAACCTTTTAACAGGGTCAGTTTTGTTCTCAACCACGGTGCAAGATTTTCAGGAGATATCTGGCTGCCTTTTACTCATGCCCTTTTTATGACAAAGAAGGAATTATTAATGAAGTTTGGTTGCGATCCCTATTATGTCAAAGGGAACAGCTTTAGGGAGGAAACGGACTTTCAAGTCAATACTTTTTTGCGTGGTTATGGGGTTCTGATCACGAATGATACTCATTGTTTTCACCTTTTTGAACGGGAAGTGAAAAGCGGTGGACAGAGGATGAATAGATTGAAGCGGCTGTATTGGAGCGTTTATTACACCAAATATTTTTTCGACAAATACCATGATAGTCTCAGAAAAACGTTGGGCATAAAATATTCGAAAAGAGCTGCTTTGTTTTTTTTTGCAATTCATGCATCTTACAATTTGTTTATCAGGCCCATACTTAAACTTCCAGCGTTTGTACTGAGAACACTAATTAAGTGAAAATTGCAATCTTAAGTGCCTACAAACATTTTATGGGGGGAGTGGAATCTGTCACTGGCTTACTAATAAACATTTTTGAATCTGCCGGCCACACTGTAGATCTTATAACCATGGATGACTCAGCAAAAAATGTGAAATACAACAAAATAGTTGCGAAAATCATTGGAAAACCACTTGTTATATCGAAATATTTTGAAACAATAAAGAATAATTATGATGTGGTTTTGTGCAATGGGGAATATTCATTTGGGGTAAAGCATCCGCGATGTATAAACTTGTTTCACGGTTCATATTACGGGTATCGGAATTATTTAAGGAAAAAGTTATCTTTTTTGCAGTATGTCAGTTTGACTGTCCGAAGTTACATTCAAATCGTTGGATCAAGAGGCAAATACGTTGTTGCTGTCTCTGAATTCGTTAAGAACATCCTGGAAAAACAAGGTATTAAAGTGAATAAAGTCATAGATAATTGCGTTGATACACAATTGTTTGAGCCAAAGAGCAATGTCTGCAAAGAAAACAAATATCTATTTGTTGGCTCGTATAAATATTACGGAAAGGGATTTGACATATTGGATAAAATTGTAGATCGGGGCATCAACATAGATTGTGTAACAGATTCATATCCTGGACCTAAATTGGGATGGATCAAGAATGTAGATAACAACAAAATGCCTGAGATATATAATCGGTATAAAGGACTTATTTTCCCGAGCAGATTCGAAGGATTAGGTCTTGTTACTCTTGAGGCTATGGCATGTGGCTTGCCAGTTATAATGAGCAATGTTGGAATAGGTCCATCGCTCAAGACAAAAATTCCTGAATTTGTTGTCGACGGATGGGATAATGAAGCCGTAGATGAATATGTGAACAGAATAGCGATGATTGAAAGTAATTACAGTGAGTTTTCTCAAAAAGCACGTGAATATGTTATTGCACATCACTCTTTGGAAAATTATAGAAGAGAATGGTTATCTTTGATAGAGAGAATATCTGATGCTTAGGTGGAAGATTGAAAAAAAAGTTGTTAGTGAAGTCTATCTCGATGGACATAATATCATAAATCCCTGGGGAATCGAGACCGCTGATTCATCGGCTTTTTTTTCGCTGGAAGAAGGTGTCGGCTATAGGCATAGGGTGATACATGAAAAATACATCTCTGACAATAAGAATTATTATGCCAATTTGATTGTGGAAATGTATGAAGGGAAATGGGAATTGAATGTAAATGATCGGATAATCGATGATAATATGATTTCAAGAAAGGCCGAAATTCTATGCCTTGAAGATAGTTTTTTCATGGATTTTGCTCTCAGATTCAGGTTTAAGAGAGAATTTATAGAATATGCAGAAATTGGCGGAAATAAATATTATCATGAGAATTCAAATATCTATTGTCAGTATCCTGAAAGGTCGGTTTTCTTAAAAGGGAAAGGGTTTAATCTGACTATAGACGTTAAGGATCTGGTGACGGCGGAAAAAATGAATCCCGTTATGTATGTGAGGAACCGTACTGATGAATGGATTGTTCACGCAAGGATGTTGCCTAAAGAATGGGATAAAGAGGTAATAAAGCTATGCAACCCCTGGTATAGGACCAGACCACTCCCCCAGAGAGTTTCAGATCTTTTGTTGAGATCGACGAGCATAAAAGATTCACTCTGGTACAGAGGTGAAGTATCTCCGTATAAAAGCAAACTGATGAGATTTATATGTCCGAGTGCTTTCCCCATGACCAAGCTGAAAAAGGGTGAAAAACTAATGTGGAAAGTAATAGCGAAGATAGATAGGCATGAGAAATAAAATCATTTCAAATATTCTTTCCTCCGGAGTGGAAAAAATATTTCTTATGGGAGGGCAATTTATTGCATCTATTATTATTATCAGATTATTGGATAGGCAAGACTTTGGAATTATCGGCATTGTCGCGGGCTATTATGCCTTTATAAACATTGTCAACCTTTCTGCCGAATCAATCATACTAAGAGATCATAAACTTTATGATGAGAATATCAGTCGGTACATTCACAAATTTATCGGATTCAATCTTATTAAAGCAGCATTATTTATTGTTGTGGCAGTATTTCTTTCAGGTTTTCTTGTAACATTGTTTAAAAATGCAAATTTTATCTACAGCATTTTCTCTATTACTGTTTTAATGATTACGGATTCCTTAGTATCCCCTTTCATTATTTACTCGACCGCTAAATTCAATCAACCATTGGTTACAAAAATCAGCATCATAAGAATTGTCCTAAACTTAGTGCTGTTATGCGGATTGTTTTATTATCCAACATTAAAATTTATATTCATAAAGGATTTGATAGTATGCATAATCTTTATCATGATTTGGCTCTATCTTGTAAAGACACAATTGAATATATCTTTAAAGATCAGGGATATTTGCAATTATTTCGATTTCTCTTTTATTAAGATGAGTCTCCTATCGTATTCATTATGGGCTCATCTAATTGGGGTAGTAACAAATATCATCTATAGGTCAGACACTTTTTTTCTATCATTTTTTGTCGGGCTTAGTACTGTGGGGAATTACAATATAGCGCTTAACAGCGCCAATGTAGCTAATATATTGCCGTCGATACTTGCCTATCAGAATAGCGTTGCGATATCGAATGCAGGGAGTAAAGGCGAGGCTGTAAGAATAACCAATGTATTTATGAGGATATCGCTGTATCTTGCAGTTGTAACCATGTGCGCATTTTATTTCCTGGGAAATATTTATCTATATTTGATTACCGGAAGTAAAGATAACGGCTACATTTTCTTTTATATGATGTGCATAGCTTCTGCATTGATTATATCCAAAACCCTTATCTCGCCCCTCTCCTCATTTATAAGTATTATTGGTTCTATTAAAATTATGTTTAATCATATTCACCTTCCCATTCTTGGCGTCACGGTGGTGTGTTATTGGGCATCTGCATACATATATGGAGCGGCAGGTGTTGCAGTTTCAAATATTGTTGTAGCAGTGATATTTTTATTTCTTTTCCTAAAAGAAATTAAAAAGTATGAATACACATTTCCGGTGTTTAAGGATTTTCTAAATGACGTATCGAAGGTTTTGATGTTTCTCAAAGAGGCTTGCCATGCGAAGTAAGCTAAAGATGATATTTGTAGTAATATTTGATAGGTTATTCTATTATCTTTTTTTTAAGTATTATTACAAATATATATTTGGACATTTCGGGACAAATATTAGGTGGGGGCGTTATTATTACAGAATGACCATTCCTTCAAATATTAGGATTTCATGTCCCGAAAATATCAGCATTGGTAATAATTGCAGAGTTGACGAATTTTGTCATTTAATGGCAAATCCAAATGGCAAGCTGATGATTGGAAACAATGTAAGATTAGCAAATGGTTTTGTTCATATAGGTGCTTTTAATGATATAGACATACAAAATGATGTGTTAATTTCAGCAGGCGTACAAATTATAAACGGTGATCACGGTTTTGAAGATACCAATATTCCAATTATGTATCAAAAAAGCAAAGGCAAGGGGAAAATAACAATTAAACGAGGTGCTTGGATAGGCCATAGTAGTCACATTATGGGTGGTGTGACTATTGGCATTAATAGTGTAATAGGCGCAAATTCTGTTGTAACAATTGATATCCCGGATTATTGTGTCGCTGTTGGAAATCCAGCGAGAGTTATAAGAAGGTTGCGGTAGAGGAATGTACATACTGCTATCTGCAATTACAATGGTCAAGAATGAGGAAGAGTTTGTTGGCTACTCCCTTATGTCAATGTATGAGTATGTTGACGAAATAATGGTGGTCGATGGCGGCAGCATGGACGGAACTGTTGATATTATTCGATATATTATTAAGAATTTTGATAAAGATAAAAAGATTCAATTCTGGGAGGATTTAAGGCCCAAAAATGAACTGATTTATACAAGGAATGATATGGTTGCACGATGCAAGGGTAAATGGATACTTCGCCTGGAGGGAGACGAAGTATACAGTGATGAAAATGCAAAAAAGGTGCGAGATTCTATAAAAAATAGAAGAATAAAGGAAAATGTCTTGTCGATGGGCTGGCCGTATTATTTTTTTGTGAACGACATTAATACTATTGTGCCAGTAGGTGAAAATCATACCTTTGCTACTATCATGATAAGGAATGTTGAAGGAGTTCATGCGGCGCACCACAAAAGAGGGGGAAATGAAACTTTTTATGATGAGGGATGGTTCGATAAATATGGAAGAGAAGTCTCTATCTGGCATCCTAATGATAACCCTACTCAAAGGATAATTGATATTGCTATACATCATTATGCGGGTCTTAAGGCGTCGACAAGGCATAAGGATTATTTACTTAGATGCAAAAAGGTAGTCTTTAAAGAAGGTCATCCTGAGGTTTTTAGGAGATATGACTTTAAGCCATTTATGAAAAATCAAGGTTCAAAGGAAATAATAAAGTCTATCGAAGATAAAGTAGATTTCAGACCTAAAAAGACGTTATTCGAAAAAGTTAGAAAAAAAATTAAGGGTTATTAAATGAAGATAGCAGTATTGGGCGGAGGTCTTTCGGGACTTTCATTGGCCGCGAAGCTGGAGGAAAATAAACATGAAGTGAAGCTTTTTGAAAAGGAAGCAAGGTTTGGAGGATTATGCAAGACCGATATAATAGATAATCACGTATTTGATTTGCACGGCGGGCATGTTTTTAATTCAAAGTTTAAAGAAGTCAAAGATTGGGTATTTTCCTTGCTCCCGGAGGAACAGTGGGAGTTTTCCGAAAGGAAAGCGCTTATAGAATATAAGGGGAGATTAATAAATTATCCATTTGAGCTTTCTCTTGCTGAATTGGATCCGGAAGAGGCAGCGGATTGTATTCTGGACTTCTTAAAGTGCGATAGAACCAGGGGTAAACCGGATAATTTCCATGATTGGCTTAATTGGATGTTTGGCAGATCTATCTCGGAAAAATACATGATCCCTTATAACATGAAAGTTTGGGACAGAGATCTGAAAACAATGGGAATATCATGGATTGACGGAAAAATGCCGTTACCTAATGATAAAGAGTTGTTGCTTTCGGCATTGACTAAAGATTCACATGAGAGGATGATGCCGCATTCAACTTTTTACTATCCCAAGGAAGGCGGCATACAAAGCCTCATAGATGCCTTATCAAAAAAGGTATCAAACAAAGTAAATAATTATCGTATACAAAAAATCGAAAAACAAAGAGGTAAATGGTATGTGGATGGGGAGACCTTCGATCATTTAGTTTCAACGATACCCTTGCCTGAACTGTGCGGCATTCTTATTGGAATAAATGATGAGATTAAGCAAATAATGAGTTTGTTGTCCTATAATTCTATAAGCACCTCCATTTTTAAGTATAAAAAAAGTAATATTTCCTGGATATACTACCCTTCTTCGGAGAAGGGAGCTCACAGAACAGTTTTTCAAGGCAACTTGGCTAAGGGATTAAAAGGTTCCATAACTTTCGAGAAAACCGGAAAATGTAGAGTTGAGGAACAAATAAGAGGCTTTGAAATATCAATGAATGACTTCATTAAAGAAAGTTTTGCTCAATATGCATATGTTGTTTGTGACAAAGAGACTGACAAAAAACTGATGCACATTAGAAACTATTTCGACGAATTGGGATTGGGTCTTGTAGGAAGATTTGCCGAATGGAAATACTACAATATGGATAATTGCATAAAGGCCGGATTCGATTATATCTCAAGAAATAAGCTTTAAATGATTGCAACTTTAGCAAAATTGTCATTAGATATAGCAGGCTTCATCAAAAGTTGGCTCTCTGACAAAGATTCGTTTGAAAGCCGTTCCTTTTACGGCGAATCATTTTCCTTGTGCCTCCTGTCAAAGACAGGCGTATTGGATGCCGTAACCAGGGAAAAACTTATTCGTGCATATGAAGCGATAGACAAGGAGGACCCCGAGTTTCACTGGGAATTTAACAACTATGCATTGATGAATTATTTGAGAATGACTCAGGATGATGAAGTTAAACGCTTTCTGAACCCATTACGGTTTAAGAATACGCCTTGTACCAACTGGACACTTTTGAGAAGCAACGCGAGACTTTTGGCGAGTGAAGATGTTGATTTAGCAGTGAAAGAAGCGAAACACAAAATAAAGAAATATCAATTTCGATCCGGACTAATATTAGATGATCCAGGTGTAAAATCATTTCAATATCATTGTTTTTCTATGGCAATGATAGCTGAGATATATCAACAGACAGGTGATAAGTTTTTTCTAAACAGTTTTTTGAAGGGAGTCCAATTTATAAGGAGCTTCATTCTCTCAAACGGTGATAGCTTATATGTTGGGAGAGGGCAGAATCAGACATTCGGATATGGGGCTTTGATATATATGTTATCGGTAGCATTTAAGTATACAAATGATGACACAATATTAGGCGACATTAAATCGGTCTATGAATTCTTAATCTCATTTCAAAGAAAAGATGGGGGTTTCCCTCTGGTTATGAATAGAGATGAAAAAGAGATACCGCGACAGACGGACATAAAAGATACTTGTTTCCCTGGCTGGTATCCATATAACAATTATTTCGATTATTTGCCGTTCATGGGGTTTTTTATTGCGAGGGCTTCTGAAATATTGAGAGAGGCGAATGCTGCAAAAATAACTCGAGACGAACAGAGATCATACAGAGATCGAGATTTTGTCAAGATTGCAATGCCAGAATATGGAGCGGTAGTTTCTAGAACAGGCGGCTACTGGACAAACGATTTGCCGATTCCCTATATAGTTTATAGAAAGCAATCTTTAACACCCTGCTATGGGGGAGAACAATTTCAGGCAAGTCTTTACAACCTGAAGGGGCTGCCAATTCCCTATAGCTTGAAGTTAAACAAATCTCTCAGATTTAAAAGACTGAGCATATCGGTTATATTAAAAAATGCTTTAATCATATTCTCACTTCTTGGGGTAATGATAAGACGTTATCAATTTTATAAAAAAGAAGTTGTGATATCAACTAAAATATTCTCAGTATTGAAACTAAGCCATTTATATCTCTTTAAGGAGGGCATAAGACAGGTTGATGATTTTAGTTTGGAGGATAACCTTTTTAAGGTAAAGAGCGACAAGAAAGTGGTTTTCGATAGCATTCAATATTCCGCCTGCGGAAAATTGAAACTGTTCGTAACTAACGGCAATAACAGCAAACTAATATTCGTGTTGAAATAATAGATAAAGCAACCGTAAGCTTCTCCCCAAAGCAGACAGCTTATAAGTAGAGCTTTCTGGCAAAATAACAAACCAGAAGGTTCCGATGAAGAGAACAAGATTCAGCGGATTCACCGATGAGATCAGAAAATGCCTAAAGGGCAGAGTAATTGTTAGGTTTCTTAATTTGGAGGAAACGATGATTTGGAGGAAACGATGATTCAGAAAATAGCTAAGCATATAAAACAAGGTACTCTTGGAAGTGCGGTCAAGCATGTAATTAGACGCAAACTAGGAATTAAACATTTGAATAGATTTAATGTTGTGAACCAAAAAGAAGCAATATCGGTTCTCATTAATCAAACGATGAGATGGTTTAACACCGGTGAGAAGAAAAAGGTACTCTTTGTAACAGATCAGTCCAGGGTGTCCAACATGACTGAAGTAGCCTTCTCCAAAAAAAATATTATCTTTCAAAAAACAACGCTCGATATGTTAGATCAAATATCGAGTAACGATGTTAAGCAAATAGCTTGTATTGTGGCTGGTTTTCTTGACCCAAGGCAATTGACCAAACTTGGAATTAAACTAGTCAAGCATCCATTATTGGCGGAAATACCATTTGAATTTAGCATAATTCCGAAAGACTCCTATGCAACTTTTCTGAAATACAATTGGCATAAAAACACATCTTTTGTCTCTCCTATTCTCATTTCTGACATAGACTACTTTAATATTTATGAATCCTCCCTCTCACTATTTGAGCATCATAAGTGCGACATACGCGACTATATGGATCTTTGTCAACTATTACAAGTAACCCTTGAGAGTCAGATAGAAGGTGATCTCGCAGAGTTTGGCTCATATAAGGGGCATAGTGGTTATTTGATCGCTCAAGTACTTCACAAAATTAATGTTAAGAAAAAACTATATATGTTTGACATGTTTGAAGAATTTCCTGAAGAAGCTGTTGGCCTTGATGCTTTTTGGAACAAGACACATCAAGTAGACTACGAAGAAGTTGAATCTAAATTTAAGTCTTTGGATAATGTCACTCTTGTCAAAGGAGATTTCACCGAGACCTTTAGTAAAACAGATATTAATAAGTTGTGCTTTGTGTATATAGACTGCGATTCATATCGAGGAACAAAGTATCTCCTGAATGCAATATATGATAGTCATCTCAGCGAAAACGGGATCATTGTTTTGGAAGACTATGGGCATGGACCACTTTTGGGTAATAGAGTGGCCTTTCATGAGTTCTTTGATAAAAGAAGAGATTGCTTCAAATTCTTCTCACAATTTAGTGGCTTTCAAATAGTTGCAAAAAATGGTAACTTAACAGGTCGCTCCACCTGACCGCTATTCATCTGCGCTTCATAGCGGTGACCTTGCCCCTTAAAGCGGTCTAGGACATAAGTAGTTTTTCTGGGGTAAAATTTATTAAAGGAGGCAGGAAAATGAAGAAAGGATTTACAGAAAAGCAGATTATCAAGAAATTAAGGGAAGCAGGGGTATTACTGAGCAAAGGGGAGTGTTAATCGGCATCCAAAATTGACCCACCTCAGCAGAAGCTGCATCCTTTCTTGGAATAACTGGAGAGAGGAGCAGATGAAAGGAGATGCTGATAGTAGAGACAATCCGTAAGATTCTATGTGAGTACCATCGGGACATGAAGGGGATTCGGCAGATAGTGCGCGCGTTCAACCTGTCCCGTAAAACTGTAAAGAAGGTGATTCGGGGCGATGCAACCAAATTTATTTACAGTCGGAAGGTTCAACCACTTCCGAAACTTGGACCTTATGTTCATCATTTAAATAAAATAAGATGGTAAGTATTGTTATTCCCACATATAAAAGACCCGATCTATTGGACAGACTTCTTGAAACGATAGAAAGCCAAACCTTTAAAGAATATGAGGTTATTGTCATTGACGATGGTTCACCTAACGTTAATGAATACGAAAAAGTGACCGGCAAATACGGGAACAGATTCAAAGAATTTATTTATTTAAGAAATGAAGAAAATAGGGGCGCGCCATATTCGAGAAACAGGGGTATTAAGACAGCCCGGTATGATTTAATAGCCTTGGTGGATGACGATGACGAATGGATGCCGACGAAGTTGGAAAAACAGGTAGAGATGTTTCGAAAGAGCGGCGAAAAGGTCGGCATTGTGTATACCTGGGCTGATGCTGTGAATGAAGACGGAGAAATTGTATATCGGTATAGGTCTGAAATTGAAGGGAATTCATTCAAGGAAATACTTAAAGAATGTTTTATTCCATCACCTTCGGTAATGTTGAGAAAAAAGGCAATGAGTGATGCCGGGTTTTTTGATGAAACTTTTCCCAGCTGTCAGGACTGGGAAATGTGGACAAGGATATTTAAAAAAGGATATGAGTGCAGAGTAGTTAAGAGTGTTGAAGTTATATATCATAAACATAGCAAAGAAAGTATCGGCCTATCCAAGAATGCCAAAGTGGGATATAAGAAATATCTGTTCAGATATTTTACGGAGTATATTAAATATAGTCTATATAAAGATATTATA
>CAZXCW010000029.1:5235-19475 GCA_964639385.1 uncultured Nitrospiraceae bacterium | reverse complement strand
GGGGGTAATTTTTTAAAGCATTCTGCAACAGCCTGTTTCACGGGAATGACGAAAGAAAAAAATGCAAAGAAATGTTTGGAACAACCCACTATGCAGATAATAATCGGTAATGGGTTTCTGACATTTTTTGTCAATAAAATGCCATTATGGAGGAATTTATTAGATAACTTAAAGCCTATAGTGATGATTCAAGAAATTACCTAACTTATTGAGTATACATTATTTATTGCCCAAGAAGTGAACATAGCCATAGATTGGCATAGAGTTTGTTAAATTTTACCCAAAAATCATCCTTGAGTTAAAGGAGGTGGTGTAAAAGAGAAGTCAAACCGTTTAAGGTTTTTTAGGGTTCAACGTAAATAATGTTTGATTAGAAAGGAGGTAAGATGTTCAAGGCAGTTAATAATTTAAAGGAGCAGAAAGGTTTTACCCTGATTGAGCTCCTCATCGTCGTAGCCATTATTGGTATCCTTGCCGCCATAGCAATCCCCGGCTATCTTGGTATGCAGGAAAGAGGTAGAAAGGGTGCAGTTGTCAGGGCTGCAGAGGCAGCACAGGCTGACATTGAGGGATGGATGACTGCTGCAAAAAAGACAGGTATCCAGTCAGCTCTTGTAGAGGTTGATACAAATGGAGACGGAAGTGTTGGGTCAGGGGATGCAACAAATTCTACTATAGGCTCAGCCCTTGCTGCAGCAAATGGTTTATGCACAAGCTATATTTCCGCAAGGTACAAACTGTATTCAGAAATGTCTCCATGGTCTGCCACGTCATCCTTATGGTCGGCCGGGGGTGGAACATCAGGCGTAGCCTCTAACGGCCAAATATCTTGTGGTCACGACGCTGATGGGAACATCAGGCTGGTTGCGGCAGATAAGAATGGAAATCTTCTTTACAATAAAATCATAGCAACAGACTGAAAACTTAACATCTAAGGAGGGGACCTCACCGTTCCCTCCTTATTCTTTATGGATGAAAATTAAAGAAAAAAAAATCACACTGCTAATCTATTTCATCCTTTTCTCTCTTTTTTTTCTCTCCTTCCTCAGCATAAAACTATGGGATTATGACTTCTGGTGGCATATTGCTACTGGGCGATATATTGTTGAGAACCACGAGATACCTTCTCAGGATAGATTCTCTTACATAACAGAGCATAACAGAGAGCTTTTCAAGGCCACCAGTTTGAGAGAAAAATTCCTGATGAGACAGTACTGGCTTGCTCAGGTAATTTTTTATTACATTTATACGATATTTGGTCCATGGGGTATAGTCACAATGAGGTCATTGTTATTAACCCTTACCCTGTGGCTCGTTTATAAAGGATTAAGAAAATTTGGAGTGCCGAATTTGTTGTCCTTTTCACTTTTGATACCTGTGTTTTATGTACTACATAAATATACAGGCGAAAGACCTGTATTATTTAGTTTTGTATTAGCGGTTTTAGTGTTCCTTGTAATCGAAAGTTTTCTCAAATCAAAAGGTAAAATCATATATTTCTTGCCTCTCATAATGCTGGCATGGTCAAATCTCCACGGTGGATTCGCACTTGGAGTAGTTTTCATAGGGGTATATTTGACGGTTGAAATCCTGAAGGTTATTCTAAAAAAATCTGAACTTTCCAAAAACAAGTTTTATCTATTCATTTCACTTATGGCGTTATCACTTATTTCATCTTTTCTGAACCCAAATGGTTTAATAACCATACTTATGTTTCAGTCTAAATATCAGATATTCACCGAGAGTGTTCAGGAATACCAGCCATTACTAAATTTCTATGTCAAAAAGGTCTTTTCGATTGACTATTCATTATTTTTTATTGTTGTCCTTACTGTAATTATCCTGATATTAAGATTTATGAGAATGCAACTGTCGCATCTTATTCTTTCTATCGGCCTCCTAATCATGTCATTTCTTCACCAGAGATACTTTGTATTCTCTGCAACAGTAGGAATCATTATTGTTGGAAAAGAGATCGAGGGGTTGTATAGAACCTGGCTTTCAAGATATGAATCTTCTAAGTGGAAGAACTTTAGAACGGTAGCAGTATCTGTTATGGCTCTGTTTATCCTTTTTTTCACTGTCAAAACAACACTGGCACTGGCAGACAATATTAAAAAAAATTTTTCCGGAGACCATGTTATCAACACTGGAAGATATGCAATTGAATTTATAGAAGAAAATAGAATACAGGGCCGCATGTTCAATACAGATGCGATTGGAGGATATGCCATATGGAGGCTTTACCCGTGGAAACAGGTCTTCACAGATACACGGGCTATTGATATCGCCTCTATTGTTGAATACAAAACCATTATTGCAGCAAGAACATTAGAGGAAGGAAAGGAACTCTTGTGGGAGAGACTTTTAGAAATGTACAACATTAATTTTGTTGTAATTGAACCATTGGATTATTATGGTGGATTAGTACCTTTAATTAAGGCCATAAATGAAAATGAACACTGGGTTTTGATTTATACAGATAGCAATTATCTGATTTTTATAAGAAATTCTGAAGAAAATAAGGATCTTATTAAGCGTTTTCGTCTGAATAAAGAACTTGGCTACTGGTCAATAATTGCAAAGGCATCATTCATGGCATTAGGTGAAAAAACTGAAAATCCCTTTTTTTTCAGTACAATCGGGGAATGTTTTATGAAACTAAGAAATTATAATGAAGCTGAAAAGGCATTCAGACATGTCTTGAGAATTGAGCCGGGCAATGCAGTAGCCGCTAAAACTTTAGCTGAAATACATGACATGAAAACAAAAAGGGGAGATAAACAGGGATAAATCTTTATCTGAAATGCTAAGCTATTTAAAATAATCTTAAATGAGAACAATTAAGATTAAAGGAGGGCATATGAATAACAAAGGTTTTACGCTTATTGAACTTTTAATAGTCCTGGCAATAATTGGTGTCCTTGCGGCAATTGCAATTCCTACCTATACTGGTCAGCAAAAGAGGGCTGCGAGGAGCGAGGCATACTCAAACCTTCAAAATTTGAGGCTTCTGGAAGAACAGTTTTTTGCAGAAAATGGAAGATACACTATTACTCTAGGTGCATGCGCAGCAGATAATCCCGGAAATGTAGGTACAATACAGACTGGCGGCGGTGATTCCACAAACGCCATACCAGGCTTTCAACCAGAGACTGGATCAAACTATAGTTACTGCACAGAACAAAATATCAAACTTGATGGAACGGCTCAGACCCCTTGTTTCAGAGCCTCTGCGTTTGGTAATACGAGCACAAGAGTTGCTGGAGATACATTCATGATAGACTGCGATAACAACAGAAACTTCTGATCCGGAATTTTCAAGATTTTCAGAGGTTAAAAAATTTGTGAGATTTATAGTATTTTTCCAAAGACAATATCATATTCTTTGATGTAAAAACCTAACTTTACATAAAAATTCATTGCATTTAGATTTCTTAATTGTGTTCTGACACTGACCAGATTAATACCTTTCGATTCAGCCCAGTTAATAGCTTCCGTTATCAGAGTTGTTCCTACTCCTTTGCTCCTGGAATCTTTCAATATTCCGATGAGAGGAATTTCTACTATGCTTAAAGTAGATTTTTTACAGGTAATGAAACCTGTATCAGGAATAAAAAAAACTATATCTGCAATCTGACCTTTTACTGAATTTTCAATCCATTTTTGATATAGATTATCTGCATCTTCTTTTGAAAAAAATGGGTCATTGTAAAACCGGCTCTCTAAAAAGAGAGATTTGATCATTTCTTTAAGCATAGGAATATCTTTGTCAGTTGCTACCTGTACTGATTCCCTTATTGAGGAGTTTTTCCCTTTGTATAAAAATTTATCAGTTTCAATTGCCCAAGTTACACCTATATCTGAAAGATAAAAACCCAATGATTCTAAAATTTTGATGAGAGTGGTTCGTTGGGATTGAATCTTGCATATAATGTATTTAAAGTTCCCGTCTTTAGCATTTTTAATTGCCATTTCTATTGCAGGTTGTGATTCGGTGAGTATTTTTAATTCACCAATCTTTTTTTTGAAAAAATCACTATCCCATGTTAATTCATTAATCATTTCGTTACTCAATATATTCATTGACAATATAAAGAGGTCTCCTTTGTACCTCCTGATAAGTCCTGCCAAGATATTCCCCAAATATTCCAAGAACAAGTAACTGTATGCCTCCAACAAAGAAGATTGATACAATTATTGAGGCATATCCTAAAACCGGAATTCCGTAGAAAATTTTTCGATAAATAAAACACATTCCCACAATAAAACTGATAAAAGAACTTGTAAAACCTGTGTAAGTGGCAAGCCTTAAGGGTACTGTAGAAAAAGATGTAATGGCATGAAAGGCAAGCTTGAACATTTTCGGAATATTGTATTTACTTCTCCCTTTAAGCCTCGGAGTGTGCTTCACTTCCAATGTTGATACCTTAAAGCCTGTCCACGCCATCATTCCATGGATGAATCTTGCATACTCTCTCATCCCTTTTATCGTGTCAACGTGTCTTCTGCTCAGGATTCTCAGCATTGTCTGTCCCTGAGGGATATCGACACCTGAAAATCTTCTTAACATCCACCAGAATAAGTAAGATGTTAGTTTTTTGAAAAATGGATCATTTCTTTGTTGTCTGATTCCATAGACCAATTCATATCCTTCCTTAAATTCATGATACAACCTTGGAATTTCTTCGGGGGGATCCTGCAGATCGCCATCTATAAGGATAACTGCCCTACCCTTTGAGTAATCGAGCCCTGCTGTAATCGCTAAGTGGTGCCCAAAATTCTTTGAGAAACTTATCCCCTTTACTCTTGGGTCTTTTTCATGAAGCCCTTTGATAAGTTGCCATGAAAAATCAGTGCTGCCATCATCCACCATTATGATTTCATAACTACCGATGGTGTATCCCTCGTCGCTGCATAATCTTTCCATCACAGCAGTCAATCGCCCATATAATTCAGGGATACTCTCTTCCTCATTATAGATGGGGATGACGACTGAAAATTCAGGGGAGGAGTTTTGCATATTACTTAATCCTTTGCGCAGACAACAATAAATGAATCGTTTGCCAATTTAACCATGTCATTTTTATTAAAAGAATTTTATAATATTTTCCATGAAAAGGATAGAGTTTTTCCATCATAGCATTGACGAAAAGGACATAGAACGGGCAAATAATGTCCTCAGGTCAATATTCCTTACTACTGGCAAAGAGGTTGAAGAGTTCGAGCGAAAATTTTCCAAATATATAAGTTTGAAACATGCAGTAGGACTTACGAGTTGTACAGCAGCCCTTCACCTTAGCCTCATCGCCCTTGGCATTGGTCAACAAGATGAGGTAATCACCACTCCTATGAGCTTCTGTGCAACAGCAAATGCAATACTTCATGCAGGAGCTAAGCCTGTTTTTGTAGATATAGACGAGGATACGGGGAATTTAAACGCAGAACTTATTGAGTCAGCTATTACTGAAAAGACAAAGGCAATCATTCCCGTCCATCTCTACGGACAGATGTGTAATATGAAAAAAATTAAATCAATAGCAGAGAAATATAATCTCAAAATTATTGAAGATGCTGCACATGCTATCGAGGCTTCAAGAGATGGTATAAGAGTGGGACAAATTTCAGAGATTGCATGCTTCAGTTTTTATGCGACTAAAAATATCACTTCTGGGGAAGGTGGTGCAGCAAGTACAAGTAATGAGGCTATAGCAGATGCCCTCAGGATGTTAAGACTTCATGGTATTGACAAAGGCGCTGCTGAGAGATATTCAAAACGCTACGAGCACTGGGACATGCCATTATTAGGTTGGAAATATAATATGGATAACATCCACGCTGCACTCCTGATCGGTCAGCTTGGGCGTATTGAGGATTTATGGCAAAAAAGAGATGAACTATGGAGACTCTATGAGGAAGAGTTGAATTCTGTCAAAGGAATCATGCTTTTAAAGACACTCCCTGGTGTTAGACATGCAAGACACTTGTTTACAGTCCTTGTTTCACCTGAAAAAAGGGATGCTTTGCTGCGGGTACTTCAGGAAAGTGGCATTGGTGTAGCTGTGAATTATAGACCGATTCATTTACTGAAATACTATAAAGAAAAATTCGGTTATCGGGAAGGGGATTACCCAAAGGCAGAAGATATTGGAAAAAGAACCATATCCCTTCCTCTATATCCGTCTCTTAAAAAGGAAGATGTCAGACATATTGTAAATGTCTTAAAAAAGAAGCTGTACGATTAACTTTAAAGGAGGCATTGATGGGAACTATTCTTGTAACAGGTGGAGCTGGATTTATTGGCAGTAATTTTGTCGAATATATCCTAAGTAAATATCCTCATTACAAGATAATCGTCCTTGATCTTCTCACATATTCGGGTGATATTGAGAATATACCTACTGGTATCAGAAACTCGAATAGGTTTGAGTTTTGGTATGGAGATGTTAATAACCTTGACCTTGTAAGCGACCTCGTTGGAAGGTCAGATGTAGTTGTTCACTTTGCAGCAGAAACCCATGTAGCCCGCTCTCTTTACTCGCACCGCGTTTTCTTTGTCACAGATGTCTTGGGTACTCAGTCAGTTGCAAATGCAGTGCTTAAACACTCCGATAGAATAGACCGTTTTATACATATTTCAACTTCAGAGGTATACGGAACAGCAGCATATGAGCCAATGGATGAAAAACATCCTCTCAAGCCCACGAGTCCATATGCAGCAGCAAAAGCGGGTGCAGACAGGCTTGTCTATTCATATATTGTTGCACACGATATTCCGGGTGTGATAATCAGGCCTTTTAATAACTATGGCCCAAGACAACACCTTGAAAAGGTTATTCCCCGTTTTATTACAAGCTGTATTCTTGGAGAACCTTTAACAATCCATGGCGACGGCTCTGCTTCAAGGGACTGGATCTATGTAGAAGACACGGCAAGGATGGTAGACCTTGTTATTCATGCCCCCATAGAGCATGTCAAGGGAGAGGTTTTTAATGTAGGCGTCGGTAAGAGTTTGAGTATCCTCGAGATTGCCCGCAAGGTGCTCGAGGCATTTGAACTTGATGAAACTAAACTTTCATATATGCCAGACCGCTATGGGCAGGTTCAGAAACATATTGCTTCATATGAAAAGGCTAAAAAAAGACTTGGTTTCGTTCCTGAAGCAACCTTCAAAGATAACCTTGAACGAACAATTATGTGGTATAAAGAAAACAGACCACTCTGGGAAAAACAAATACCCTTAAGATGCGTGCCTATAAAAACAAAAGATGGTTCGATAATATTGTATTAAATACGAGAATCAATAGAGTCATCAAAAACCTATAAATATAGTGTCTTCTTGGATAATCTACTGTATCCTTTTTTTATTCTGTTTCGATCATGAGGCTTTTTTGAAATATTGGTACCAAATAACTATAAATTGAAAAGCCCTGAATGTGCTCAGCTGGTCAATAGAAAGTGTTAGAATATTGGATGTCCGAAAAGAGACTCCTTATAGAAGGTGCCAGACAGAACAATCTCAAAAATATTAACCTCAGCTTGCCTCATAACAAGGTCATAGCTATAACAGGTGTATCCGGCTCAGGGAAATCCTCCCTTGCCTTTGATACAGTCTTTGCTGAGGGCCAGTGGAGATTCATTGAATCTCTTTCAACCTATGCCAGGCTCTTCCTCGAAAAACTCGATAGGCCTGATGTTGATGCAATCCAAAATATAAGACCAGCAATAGCCCTTGAACAGAAAAACCCCATAAGGGGGGCGCGATCGACTGTAGGAACCTTAACAGAGATTTATGATCTCTTCAGACTTCTTTATTCAAAAATATCTTCGCCTTTCTGTCCTAAATGTGGCAGGGAGATAAAGATATGGGATACTTCAAAGGTAGTCTCAGAGCTTTTAGAAAGATATTATGGTGAAAAGACGTTAATAATCTTCGAGACCAAGGAAACGATAGAGGAGCTGAAAAAACGAGGTTTTTATAGGATATGGCTCAATGGCGAAGTAATAGATATTAACTCAGAACTCAGAACTCAGAACTCAGCACTCGACGTAGTCCTCGACAGGCTTGTTATAAGTGATGACCCGAGGCTCTCAGATTCTATAGAAATGGCATGGAGAGAAGGAAAGGAGAAGATAAAGGTCATTATCTATCCAGAAACTATCCTCAGCTTCTCTTCAGAGAATGCCTGTGATGAATGTAATACCGAACTACCAAAGCCATATCCTCTCCTTTTCTCATTTAATCACCCTGTGGGTGCATGCCCTACCTGTAAAGGATTCGGCAATGTTCTCAGGTATGATGAGGATCTCCTTATCCCGGATAAGGGTCTCTCTTTGTCAAAAGGCGCTGTTGACCCCTGGAATAAACCCGCATACAGGTGGTGGAGAGAACAGCTTTTCAAAGGCGCCAGCAAAGTTGGTATCGACACCAACAAGCCATATTCTGAGTTTTCTGATAAAGAAAAGACTTTGCTATTTAAAGGAGGAAGCTCATTTTACGGGATCAACGATTTCTTTGAAGAGATGGAAGGAAAAAGATACAAGCTCCATATAAGGGTCTTCCTGAGCCGATATAGAAGACCCATCACCTGTTCTCAATGCGGCGGCAAGAGGCTAAGAAAAGAGTCTCTTGCTTATAAACTCTCGGGCCTTGACATAGCTAAACTCTGTATGATGACTGTATCAGATACAGTTAAGTTTTTTGAGGATCTGGATCTATCTCCTTTTCACAGGGACATGGCAAAGGAGATTCTAAGGCTGATTAAAATAAAACTCAACTTTCTACAGCGAGTAGGTCTTAGTTACCTCACCTTAAGCCGGGATGGAAAAACACTCTCTGGTGGTGAGTACCAAAGGGTAAACCTTTCAAATCAGCTCGGTTCATTTCTTACAGGTACTTTATATGTGCTTGATGAGCCGACTGTTGGACTTCATGCGAGGGATACAGAAATAATAGCGGGAATTATGTCAGAGCTTTCAAGACTCGGTAACACTATCCTTGTTGTTGAGCATGATAGAGGAATTATAGAGTCTGCTGACTGGATTGTTGAATTAGGCCCTGGAGGAGGCCATCACGGAGGAAAGGTTATCTTTTCAGGGCTTAAAGAGGAATTCATGGAAATGGATATACCCACAGCACGCTATATAAAAGGGATCGATAAAATAGAACCTCCCTCAAAGAGAAGAAACGGTACGGGCAGAAAACTTCTCCTTTCTGGTGCCATAGGTAATAACCTTAAATCTGTCGATCTTCAGATTCCTCTCGGGAGGCTAATCACAGTCACAGGAGTCTCGGGTTCGGGTAAAAGCAGCCTTATTGTTGAAACCCTTTACAATGCCTTGGCCAAAGTTTTTAAGAGCGCGCATACTTTTCCCCTTCCATACAAGAAGATCGAAGGTGCACACTATCTGAAGGGCGTCAAGCTCATAGACCAAACACCCTTAGGACGCAGCCCTCGTTCAAACCCGGTGACCTATCTAAAGACCTTTGACATGATAAGAAGACTCTTTTCTGAGCTGGCAGAGGCAAGGGCTTACGGCTATGGGCCCAGTTTTTTCTCCTTTAATATACCGGGAGGTAGGTGTGAGGGATGCAAAGGTTCGGGATACCAGAGGCTCGAAATGTACTTCTTTGAGGATCTTTACATAAAATGTGAGGAGTGTGGAGGAAAAAGATACAAGTCAGAAGCTCTGCGAGTTACTTACCGGGGTCAAAACATAAATGATGTCCTAAATATGACAGTGGATGAAGCTATAGAATTATTCCATAATATTCCTCAGATTAAAAATAAGTTATTACTCATGAAGGGTATTGGACTTGGCTACCTCAGGCTTGGTCAGCCTGCAACAACTCTATCAGGCGGAGAGGCACAAAGGCTAAAAATATGCTCTGAGATGATTAGTTCCAACTTATCCCCCTTTAATTCCCCCTCTACGAGTCATGACCTTAGTAAGGGGGCCCGCCTCCCGTCCGTCGGGCAGGGACACAGAGAGGTTAAAAGTGGACGCAACAAGGGTATACTTTACATCCTTGATGAACCAACAGTAGGCTTGCATTTCATGGATGTCACGGCACTACTCGATGTTCTTCATAGATTGGTGGATTCAGGGAATACTGTTCTTGTCATTGAACATAACCTCGATGTAATTAAGGCATCAGACTGGATAGTAGATTTAGGCCCTGAAGGGGGAGACAAAGGCGGATGGATTATTTTTGAGGGTACACCAGATGAAATCATTAATATCAGACAATCTTACACAGGAAGATACCTGAAAGATTATTACCACTAACTATCATGCCTTCTTATATAGCAAAAAGACTTCTTTTAATAGCGCCTCTACTCTTCGGAATTACCCTCATAACTTTCACCGTAATTCATCTTGCACCTGGTAGCCCTGTTGAGGTTCAGACCGAGATGTCTCTTAAGACTTCTGCCCAAGCAAGAGAGAACCTCAAAAAGCTTTACGGTCTTGATAAACCATTGTATATTCAATACCTGGAGTGGCTGAAGAGGCTTGCAAGATTAAATTTCGGAAAGTCCTTTGTAGATGGCAGAAAGGTCATCGACAAGATCGTCGAAAGAATCCCTGTAACCTTAACAATTAATATTCTCTCTTTAATGCTTATACTTATTGTTGCAATCCCGATCGGTATCCTGTCTTCAACAAGACAATATTCAATCTTTGACAAGTTCTCGACCGTGTTCGTCTTTATCGGTTTTTCGACTCCTACTTTCTGGCTCGCCTTACTTCTCATGATATTATTTGGCGTTAATTTGGGTCTCCTTCCGATATCAGGCATACAAAGCATAGATGTGTCAGGAATGGGTTCCTTTGATAGATTGTGGGACTGGGTCAGACATCTTATTCTGCCTGTCGGGGTTTCTGCATTCGGAGGGCTTGCAGGACTGAGCCGTTATAGCCGTTCGAGCATGCTTGAGGTTATAAGGCAGGATTATATCAGAACTGCGATGGCAAAGGGATTGACCGAGCAGAAGGTCGTCTTTAGACACGCCTTCAGAAATGCCCTCATGCCAATCGTCACGATCCTAGGCCTTTCTGTACCCGGGCTTATAGGAGGAAGTGTAATCTTCGAGACTATCTTTGCCATTCCTGGAATGGGACAACTCTTTTATTCATCTACCATGTCGAGAGACTATCCTACAATCATGGGGATTCTTGTAACAGGGGCACTTCTTACATTACTTGGCAACTTGATTGCCGATATATCATATGCCTTTGTTGACCCAAGAATAAGGGTAAAAAAATAAAGGGAACAATAAATTTGTGTATGATGGGCAGGGCATGTATTTGAGCGGATTCTTTTGCTGATAGTCAGATTAAACATTTACAAGATCAAGAGGCAAAAGCCTCGGAGATCCGCCAGAGGCGGATCGAGAACGAGCGAAAATGCTATGCCCTGCCTGTAATCTTGGCTTATAAATCAGCCGGGCAGATAAAAATGAAACTTTTACGTGTCACAGGGAAAAGATTTTCAAGGAATAAGTTATCTGTTATAGGCATGGTAGCTATCCTTTTACTTATAACTACCGCCATATTTGCACCATTTATAGCACCTTATAACCCCACAGCTATAGATGTCCATAATGTGCTTTCACCCCCGAGCAAACAACATCTCCTCGGAACAGATGAACTCGGAAGGGATCTGCTGTCAAGGATTATATGGGGAAGCAGGGTATCCTTGAAAGTCGGTTTTGTTGCTGTTGGGATTGCAATAATGATAGGCATCATCATAGGTGCCCTATCCGGCTTTTATGGAGGATGGATAGACGCCGTTCTTATGAGATTTGTTGACATAATGCTCGCATTCCCAACCTTTTTTCTCATTCTTGCCATCATATCAATCCTTGAACAAAACATACTTACAATAATGGTTGTTATTGGTCTTACAAGTTGGATGGATGTTGCCAGGCTTGTGAGGGCAGAATTTCTCTCGCTGAAGGAAAAGGACTTTGTAAGCGCTGCCAGGGCCTTGGGTGCGAGTGATAAAAGGCTTATATTCAGACATATCCTTCCAAATGCACTTTCACCTGTCTTTGTTGCTGCAACATTTGGCGTAGCTGGAGCGATACTCATTGAATCGGGACTTTCCTTCCTCGGTCTCGGTGTACAGCCTCCAGAGCCGAGCTGGGGAAATATTTTGACAGCAGGGAAGGATAATATTGAGGTCGCATGGTGGCTTTCTCTGTATCCCGGACTTGCTATATTGATAACGGTATTAAGCTATAATCTCGTCGGCGAGGGCTTGAGAGATGCCCTTGACCCGAGACTCTGGGAAGCGGAGAGGCATTAAGCGAAATCTGTTCTATATAGGTAGGACATAACATTCTCGCTCATTCTCGGGCTGCCGCCCTGCGAGGCTTTTGCCTCTTGACCTTTATAGATTATTCTCTCTGACTATCGGCAAAAGAAACCGCTCAAATACTATGTCCCACCTTTTCTATACAACTCCATCACCTCATCCATCGTAATAATTGAATCTAATTTGTAACCTAATGCCTCTATAGCCTCCTTGCCGCCTTCTTGTCTGTCGATAAGGGCTATCACTTTCACTATTTCAAGTCCGGTTTCCTTTGCTCTGGTAATAGCCTCAATTGTTGATTTACCGGTTGTTATAACGTCATCCACAATCACTACCTTATCTCCCTTCTTAACGTTCCCCTCTATAAATTGCATTGTGCCGTGGGATTTTGGTGCTTTGCGGACTATAAACGCCTCTACAGGTCTCCCTTTAAGATAAGAGGTATATGCTACAGCATATGCTATTGGATCAGCACCGAGTGTAAGTCCTCCAATTCCTTTTATATTTAGGCATTTTATGAAATCAAAAATAATATTCCCAATAAGGTACATTCCCTCAGGATGAAGGGCAACTGCCTTGCAGTTGAAATAATAGTTGCTCATCCTCCCGGATACGAGCTTAAAAATGGGCTCTTCACTATATTTAAATGCCTTCGTGAGGATGAGTTCTAATAACTTTGTTTTCAAAACAGATGACATGATACAAGCCTCCCTTTTGCCTTTTTCAGTTCCGGCACAATTTTATCACAGGGTTCGAACCTCTTTGGACACCTCGGATGAAAAGGGCATCCCGAAGGTATATCTATCGGACTCGGTACCTCACCCTGTATAATCCGCGCATAATGCGTGGTGCGTGTGGTGCGTGATGTATAATGTATAAGGTCCGACTTAGGAATAATGGGGGCTGATGAAAGGAGCATCTCTGTATAAGGATGAAAGGGCTTCTCAAATAGATCTTCTGTCTCTGCATATTCTACAATCTTTCCGAGATACATAACTCCGATAGTATCGCTAAAATAATGAACAACCTTAAGGTCATGACTTATAAAGAGAAAAGAAAGCCTGTATTCTCTTTTTAATTCCTGGAGGAGATTTAATATCTGTGCTTGTATTGAAACATCGAGGGCCGAAAGTGGTTCATCAGCAACGATTACCCTTGGAGAAACGGCAAGAGCTCTCGCTATACATACTCTCTGTCTCTGACCTCCGCTTAATTCATGGGGATAACGATACAGCGTATCAGAGCCGAGACCTACCTTTTTTAGCAGTTCACCTACGTTGTCCCCCAAACTATTTTTCTCTGCGATTCGATGAATCTTGAGAGGCTCAGATATAGTGTCCAATATTCTCTTCCTGGGATTCAGTGAAGCAAAGGGATCCTGAAATATAATCTGAACCGATTTTCTGAATGTTTTCAGGGCGCTTCCATTCAGCCCAAAAATATTCTTCCCATTAAAAAGAACCTCTCCAGAAGTTGGTGGTACAAGCCCCAACACAAGCCTTGCAACAGTTGACTTACCGCACCCACTCTCACCAACAAGGGCAAGAATCTTATCCTCATCGAGAGAAAAATCAATGCCATCTACAGCTTTCACAAGCACAGGTTTGGCCATTAATCCTTTTTTAACATGGAAATACTTCTTGAGAGATTTTGCCTTTAAAATTACTGTCACCTTATCTCCTCTGCCCTGATACACCTAACGAGATGCTCTGAGGGATGAGTGATGAGTGATGAGTCAGTCATCCGCCCTTGCCCCCCTTTTTCAAATCCCCCCTTGCCCCCCTTTTCTAAAGGGGGGATGGGGGGATTATTTGGAGATAAAGGGGAAGTTGAGTTATTCCTTGCTGATGGTATAGGTCTTAACTCTGGTTCTCTTTCTCTACACTCGGGTATTACAAATCTGCACCTGTCTGAGAAC
>CAZXCW010000029.1:0-5135 GCA_964639385.1 uncultured Nitrospiraceae bacterium | reverse complement strand
CTCTGGTTCTCTTTCTCTACACTCGGGTATTACAAATCTGCACCTGTCTGAGAACTTGCAGCCCGGAGGAAGTTTATATGGCTCTGGCACAGAGCCTGGAATAGGTATTAAAGGAGTGCCTTTTTCCTTTGGAAGAGACTCTAAAAGTCCAATGGCATAGGGATGTCTCGGGTTGCTAAAGAGTTCATTTATATCCATAAGCTCCATTAATCTCCCGGCATACATTATGGCAACTTTTTTTGCATTCTCTGCAATAATGCCAAGGTCATGGGTTATGAGAAGAACTGCCATCTTCATCTCTTCCCTGAGCTTCTGAAGGAGATCAAGTATCTGAGCTTGAATGGTAACATCGAGGGCTGTTGTAGGTTCATCTGCAATAAGGAGGGATGGTTTACAGGCTATTGCCATAGCAATCATAACCCTCTGCCTCATTCCACCTGACATCTGATGTGGATAGTCCTTTATTCTTATCTCAGGAGACGGAATTTTGACTGTCTTAAAGAGTTCCACTACATGAGACATTGCCTCTTTTTTTGAAAGCCTCAAATGGGTCATAAAAACCTCTGCTACCTGATAACCTACGGTAAGTACCGGGTTTAGTGACGTCATCGGCTCCTGAAAAATCATTGAGAGTTCTTTTCCTCTCAGCCTCCTCATTGATCCTTTATCGAGGTTAAGAAGGTTATTACCTTTAAAAACAATCTCACCTTCTGCAAATGCGTCCTGTGGAAGAATTCCTATGATGGATAAAGCCGTCAGTGTCTTTCCGCAACCACTCTCACCAACAAGGCCAAAGACTTCAGCCTCATCAATCTTGAAATTTAAGTCGGAGACGACCTTTATTGAACCGTTAGCTGATCTGAAGGAAATGTTGAGACCTCTGGCATCAAGGAGGGACACAGTTTAAAACCTCAAACCGGTAAGCCTTCCCTGTGAATACTTACCTACCTCATTACTCATATTTATCACTGCCTGTGATCACTGTTTTCAATTTAAACCCATAATCTGCATATTCATCTGCCTTTTTTATCAAAAGCCATTCTTTATCCTTTCTCGACATTTTCGCAAAGGCAAAAGCCCCTTTGAGTTTCTTTCCATAAAATATAATGGTAAGCCTTCCCTTCTTTATGCTTCCGTCTTTTATCTCAAATCTTCCCTTGTCCCATATAACCACTGTGCCTGCACCATACATGCCCTCAGGTATTATACCTTCAAAGTCGCCATACTCGATAGAGTGGTCTTCAACCATAATTGCGAGACGCTTTTCTTTTGGATTCAGAGACGGGCCTTTTGGGATTGCCCATGATTTGAGTACACCTTCCATCTCAAGCCTGAGGTCAAAATGAAGTCTCCTTGAATGATGCTCATGGATGACAAAGAATGCCCGCGATCTCATCTCTTTACAAGGTAGCTCTATAAACTTACTTTAGCTCATTAAATCATAAATTTTATACACTGATGAGGATATAGTATTTTCGCTCATTCTCGGGCTATCGCCCTGCGAGGCTTTTGCCTCTTGATTTTTATAAAAATATACCTGACTATCAGCAAAAGAATCCGCTCAAATACTATATCCTCCCCTGATTTCATGAATAATATGGGTTAGATCTTTTGATAGTATAACTATATTCAGTCCAGAGATTCTACCTTTCCAGAGATTAGGCAAGCATCTCTAAATCCGTAATTCAATAAGAGATTCACTTAATGACATTCCCCTCCCTATGATCTACGACCCATAGGGTAGAGGAGGGGAAAGGTGGCAGGGAATTATAGCGAACAGGAAAGGCTATCGGAAGCACAATAAAGAGCTTAATTTTTAACTAAGGAATAGTTATAATAACAATCATGTTTTTTAGAATGCTATTAAGGAGTACCTTCTGAATGGGTTCTGAACTCCTTAACAAGAAATTTTCAATCTTTCAAGAAATCTCCCACCTTATTACCGCAACGAACGACATAAATGCTTTAGCAAACTTTTTACTCGATCGTGCCATCGATTACACCAATGCAGAAAAAGGCTCCTTGATGTTACTAAACGAATGGGGTGAACTATATGTTCTTTCGGCGAGGGGCTTCGATATGCAATTCATTGAAACCTACAGGATTAAAATCGGTGAGGGAATCGCAGGTATGGTCGCTCAGGATCGTTCGGCCCTTCTCGTTGAGGATATTGACAAAGACGAAAGGTTTAAACTGAAAAAAAGAGATCATTATAAGACGAAATCCTTTATTTCTTGCCCTCTTATAAGCAGGAATAAGATACTCGGTGTTATCAATATTAATGACAAAAAAGATGGAACACCTTTTAAAGAAGATGAATTTAATCTTATAAAAATTATCGCAGATCAGGCTGCTATCGCCCTCGAAAATGCCTTTCTTATGAATCAACTAAGAGTAAAGGCTGCTGAGCTTGAGGAAATAAATAGAAAACTTATAGAAGCCGATGTGGATAAGACCGAATTTATTATTCGGATTTCCCACGAACTACGTTCTCCATTAAATTCGATCAAAGGAGCTATATATTACCTGCAACAGTCGGAGAAGCTAAAAAGGACTAAACAAAAAGAGTTTTACGACATCATCTTAACAGAGACAACAGGCTTAACTTCCATAGTTAATAATCTCCTTGATTTTCTCAGACTTGAAAATGAGGCGATGGTTGTAAAGAAATCTTTGATAGATCTCGTAGGCATTCTTAAGGAGGTATCAGAATCAAAAGGGCTAAAAACAACACTCACAAACAAGAACTTGCAGTTAAAATTAGATATTGAAGAAGGTATATATAACATCGTAGGAGACAAGCTGAGAATCATCCAACTATTTACAAATCTTGTGGAAGGATTGTCCTCTTATCTCGACAGTGGCAATATCATTGCAATTACCGTTAAAGGAAACGATTTTATAAAGGCAGACTTGACTATCCCCAAAAAAATGCCAGAGGAAGTCTTGTCATTTTTCTTCGATTCAAAATACATCTTTCACACAGAACAATCTGATGAGAAGATAAAGCTGTACCTAGCGAAGAAGATTGCCGAAACTCATGGCTGGGGATTCGATGCAAGAAATATGGACAATAACTTTCTTGTTTCTCTCATTATCCCAAAAAGTGTAAAAGAAAAATTAGAAGCAGCCGTTAACATTACTATGGATATGTTTGTAGAATTCATATCGGAATTAATGGATCTGAATACATGCTCTATAATGCTTAGCAATGAGCTAACGGGTGAACTTACAATAAAAGGCGCAAGAGGACTCAGTAATGAAATAGTGAAACGGACACGGATAAAGATTGGCGACCAAATAGCAGGCTTTGTAGCAGTTGAAGGTAAACCGCTTTTAATAGAAGATATAGAAAATGCCCCTCCATTTAAACGAAGGAATATTTCTCGATATAATACAAAATCTCTTCTATCTTTACCTTTAAAAGTAAAGGACAAGGTAATAGGTGTATTAAACCTGAACAACAAAAAAACCGCAGACCCCTTCAATAAGAAGGACCTCTATATCGCTTCGATCTTAGGCGAAAGAATTTCATATTTTCTTGAAAAACTTTACTCAAGTGACTATAAAGAAGAGGAGATAAACCAAATCTTGACTTCTTTTGACAATCTCTTAGATGCTATAAAAAGTTACCACAAGAAGAAAAGCATCTTTCCGGATTTAGTATTAAAGATTATGGACAAGCTCGGGGCAGAGGAAGAAGAGAAGAAGAAGGCCCTTTACGTCTCAATGATATATGACCTCGGCCTCACGCTTATTCATGAAAGCATCTTGAAGAAGGAAACGCTTTTGCCATCTGAAATTCAAGCTTTAAAGACCCATCCTCATAACACAATCAGTCTACTGAGAAGCTTTGAATTTTCGGAAGATCTAAAGAGGGCGATTTTACACCATCATGAAAGATATGATGGCAAAGGGTACCCAGACCGATTGAAGGGACCTCAAATACCTCTTATATCTAAGGTCCTCTCTGTGGTAGATTCTTATTGTGCAATGATTACAGATAAACCTTATAGGAGATCCATTACGAAGGATAAGGCATTATTAGAGATCAAAGCAGGTTCAGGTTCAATTTATGACCCCGAAGTTGTTAAGGCTTTTGAGCAAGTATTTCAGGAGACTTTGTCATAAAAGGGTAAAGTAATTGCAGACATTGAGATTTAAATTTTTGGCTGGAGATTTTAAATATGGCAAAATATGAAATTGAATATTTTAAAAAGATACAACTTTTCTCTTCGTTAACAGATGAAGAATTACATCAGATCAGTGATAGATTAATCGTTAAGCGCTTTAAGAAAAATGAAATAATTCTCCAGGAAGAAGATACTAATGAGTATATGTACATAATTCTGGATGGAAAGGTAAAGGTCGCCCAGACAACAGAAGATGGCAAAGAGATACTTCTTGCCATGCACCATTCAGGTGAATTTTTTGGTGAAATGTCCCTGATTGATGGTAAAACATCGCCTGCCACAGTAGTAGCAACAGAAGACTCTGTTGCGGCTATTATTTCCAAAAGGGACTTTTATTCATTGATCAAAGCCCAGGGAAAAGTGCTCGATAGTCTCCTACTAATATTGTGCTCTCGACATCGTGAAGCATGGGAAAAGATACAGATGTTAAATTACAATAATGCTTCACAGAGGGTTAAAATATTGTTCCTTATGCTCTCTGACAAGTACGGTGAGAAAACCCCTGAAGGGGTAAAATTAAATATTAAACTAACACATCAGGAAATAGCAGAGATGACAGGCCTGACACGCGAAACTGTAACAAGGGTTATTGACAAATGGCAGAAAGATGGGGGGATAAATGTCCTCAAAAATAAATTCATACACCTGAATGCAACTTTTCTGACAGAAGAATTTTAGGCAACTTTTTGTTAGGTCTTATAAGTAGTAAACCCGTTAGAAAGGACGGGGCATTTACCTCCCCTTTCTATGGGGAATTAAGATTTTATCTATTCCATCTCCACCATAATGGTCGATGACCTGTAAGGGAGACTTTCTAAGGGGGTAAATATAAATAGAGATATGTATACCCGAATGATGCAGACATTGTTCAAAAATTTATTTAACTCGATGATTTATTGGGAATATCTTTATTGGTTATATTCACTAAAATTATCCAAAAAC
>CAZXCW010000028.1:0-19800 GCA_964639385.1 uncultured Nitrospiraceae bacterium | reverse complement strand
CCTGCCGGGATCGCCACCAAGTAAAGGACCTCCGACCTCGCTCTGGAATTTGTTGAGTGACTGAACAGAATTCCAGCCAGGTGCCCAAAAGCGAGTAATGAGCGATGACGGTGGTATGCCTTCATAGCCCTCCATGGAAAATGAGAGAGGTGAATCAGGGTCATCAGGAGGTTTGGGTTCATGCACGCTTATATCTGCAAACACGGCGGTGCGTCCACTGTACCTGTGAGGTTGACGTGGAATCTTCATCCCTGAAATACGGAAACCGGAGGGAGGAGCAATCTCCGGGATCTTTTTCAAAACGGGAATGGATTCTGCCGCTGCATACGTAATATCTTCGAATAATTGCCACTGTTTTGCTTCAGGTCTTTCAGCAACAACCATCATATCGAGAATCCATCTCCAGCTTTCCTGAATACCGGCAGACGGTTGAAACACCTTAAAGAAACGTTGTGCGCGGCCTTCGTTGTTTACCAGTGTGCCGTCAGTCTCCAAAAAAGTGCTTGCAGGAAGTACCACTTCAGCCTTTGAAGTCGTCTGGGTTGTCAGGCTATCTACGACGATAATGTGCCTGCTTTTATCAAAAAATTCATCAACTGTCTCTCTTTCAACCCTCTGATAAAGATCATTCTCAAGGATGATAACTGCATCTACTGTCTCTTCTTTTACTGCTTTAAAGGCTGCATGCAAGCTGCTGCCGCCTATAAGGCTAAGTCCAAGGGTATTGCACTCAGGTATTGTAAAGCAAATTTGGGATACCCGACCGCCACTGCAGAGTGACCATGCTATATTAGCTGCTGCTTTTATTATGGGGCCACTATAACAACTGATGCCGGAAACGATCAAAGGTCTGTCTGCCTCCTTCAGTGCCTCTGCAATTCTGATGGCTAAAGCCCGCAGTTCCTCTGGTAGACCTGCACTCTGTGGTGCTTCTGTATTCAATGTATGAGCAACTGAAAAGCCCAGGCGAGCTATATCATCAGGTGCGGCTCTGTACGTCTGAGTGGCTATATCGTCAAGCTTGGTACCTGCAGGGGCAGCAATGTAAAGAGGACCTTTTTCATTCTGCATAGCATCTCGCACGGCATAATCATGCCATCGAGGGATATTGAGTTTATCGCAGATCTTCTTGAAAGGTTTCTGTCGTACCGACTGGCGCAGTGCAAGAGCGAGCATTGGGGCCACATTCGTCACATCCTCACCAAGGATAAGAACTGCATCAGACATTTCAACATCGTGAAGTGATGGCGAACGGGAAGGGCCTTTCTCTAATATTTCTGCGGCAAGAGAAATAAGATGTAAATCCTTTTCTGAGATACCGGGATAGAAATTTTCCGGGCCGACCAGTGCACGAAGTGCAAAATTTGCTTCAAGTGAGGCCCGCGGCGAGCCGATACCAATTACCTTTGCGCCGAAATAAAGAATACTCCCCAGATATCTAAGAACATCCTCTCTGGTGGGAGATTTCGTAATTATTCTGTCTCCGGTTTTCACATGTCTTTCAGGATGTTTCAAAATCGGATGGTATATCCGCTGGTCAGAATTTGCAAATTTATAACCGTAACGACCGCGGTCACACAGGAAGTAGCCATTAACCTCTTTGTTATAACGATTGCGTATCCTTCGAAGTTTACCATGCCGTTCACCGGGGATCGTGTTACATCCAAGCCCGCAATGTATGCAAATAGATGGTGCGGTCTGTAAGTCCCATTTACGTGTGTAATGTTGCTTAAATGTTTTATCGGTAAATACACCTGTTGGACAAATCTCTACAAGGTTGCCGCTGAACTCACTTTCGAGAACACCCTCATCTTTGCGTCCGAAGTAAATATGATTGTGTGATGCAAAAACATTGAAATCGCGGCCGCCTGTATAGTCACGGTAGAAACGGAGGCAACGGTAGCACTGGATACAACGGTTCATTTCGTGGTTAACAAAGGGGCCGAGATATTGATTGCGGTACGTGCGTTTTTTAAAACGTATTTTGCGGTAGATATGCCCGGTCATAACAGTCATGTCCTGGAGGTGACATTCGCCGCCTTCATCACAAACCGGGCAGTCATGGGGGTGGTTGAGCATAAGCCATTCAATGTTGCTGGCCCTGAATTTCCTTGCATCAGGGTCATCAATAGAGATGCGTGTGCCGTTTGCAGCCGGAGTCATACATGCCATGACAATCCTGCCGTGTGTATCCTTCTCGTCCTTAAATTGTTTGACTGCGCATTGCCTGCAAGAGCCGACAGAGTGCAGGGCAGGATGCCAGCAGAAATAAGGCAAGTTAAACCCGAGAGAAAGACATGCATGCAGGAGATTTTGCCCCTCTTTGACCTCGTAAGGTATTTTATCTATAAATATTGTCGCCATCCTTCATCTCCACGGACATCTTTTCTCCCGGATATGCTGCTCAAAATCTTCTCTGAAATATCTAAGGGCGCTTTCTAACGGTTCCATGGCGCCGGGAGCCAGCGCACAAAATGTGTGTCCGGGTCCTAACAGCCATGTTTGATCTTGAAGTACATCAATATCCCCGGGGTGTCCCTGCCCTTCCTCCATGTCTCGCAGAATCTTTTCTATCCAGGGCAAACCCTCACGGCAGGGTGTGCACCATCCGCAGGACTCATGGGCAAAGAATTGTTCGAGGTTAAGCACCATTCCTACCGGACAGGTCTTATCATCAAGAACGATCATGGTTCCGGTGCCCATGCGGCTTCCGACTTTCTGCAAGGATTCAAAGTCCATCTTCATATGCATATGTTCTTTTAGCAGAAAATCGGTAGAAGCCCCTCCCGGAAGGATACCACGTAATTTCAGGCCGTCTTGCATGCCGCCTGCATGTTCTTCGATTATCTCCCTGACGGTAGTTCCCATCGGGAGTTCCCAGAATCCCGGCTTTTTAACCTTCCCGCTTACTCCATAGATCTTTGTTCCACCATCGCCTTCCGAGCGGCTCAACCCTTTGAACCAATCAGCGCCATGATTAATTATATGGGGTATATTACAAAGGGTCTCTACGTTATCTATGACGGTTGGCCTGCCCCATAGCCCAACTGTTGTTGCATAAGGTGGTTTTGCGCGAGGCATCGCACGTTTTCCCTCAAGGGAATTTAAAAGTGCTGTCTCCTCGCCACATATGTAACGTCCAGCGCTGATGTGGAGGCGCAACTCTAAGCTATACCCCGACCCTAAAATATTCTTACCAACATAGTTATGATCGTATGCCTCAACTATTGCCTTTTTGAGCCTTTCAGCGGCCAGCAAATATGTGAGACGTATAAATATGTAGGCAATATCGGCCTGAACTGCAAAGGCGCTTATAATCATGCCTTCGATCAGTTGATGCGGATCACCTTCAAGCAGAAGTCGGTCTTTAAAAGTACCCGGCTCCATCTCATCAGTGTTTGCAATCAGATACCTTGGCCGGGTCAGATTTTCACCCGCAGGCATTAGGCCCCACTTTACACCAGTCTGGAATCCGGCACCACCGCGCCCCCGCAGATTAGATTCCTTGACCAATTTTATGATTTCCTGCGGTGTCATGCTGGTGAGGGCTTTACGCACTGCCTGATAACCTCCTCCTCTCTCGTATTCCTTGAGATTGAGAGGTTCCTCACTAGGCCGGATATTTTTAGTAAGCGGTTGTTCCATCAATATGCTCCCTGCTGATATTTAGCAAGAATACCGTCAATCTTGACCTCATCGAGATCTCTATAAACATCGTTATCAACAATCATTGCAGGAGCATGATCGCACGCCCCTACGCAGGCAACAGGCAGTAACGTAAACATGCCATCTGCGCTTGTTTCCCCTAATTCAATGCCGAGCCTTGTCTTAAGATGCTGAAGTATTTTCTCGTAACCCATTATCCAGCAGCTTACGCTGTCGCATACCAGAATTACATGCCTGCCCGTGGGTTTTCTGAAAATGAGACTGTAAAATGTTGCAACTCCGTCCAATTCATCAGGTGTCATCTCAAGAAGTTCGCAAATATCTTTTATTGCATCGTCTGATACCCAGCCACGATGTCTCTGTATTACTTTCATCGCGCCGATACAGGCAGCATATTTCTGTTCGTATTCATTGATTTCTGCCTCAATCTCCCTTTTTTCTTCCTGTGTCAACATAGTTTCACCAAGCCTCAACGGTCCACATCGGCCAGCACGTAGTCAATGCTTCCCAGGATTGCTAACAAATCGGGGATCATGAATCCACGGCTGATCAGTGGTACCATCTGTAAGTGGGGAAAAGACGGTGTGCGAATGCGTACCCGGTATGGCATTGTGCTACCGTCACTGATCAGGTAATAGCTGTTATTTCCTTTAGTGGCCTCGATGCCTACTGAAGATTCACCCGGTGGAATAACAGGACCCCAGCTGACGCTCAAAAAATGCGCGATAAGCGTCTCAATGTCGTGCATTGTGAGCTCTTTTAATGGAGGTGTTGCCAATGGGTGGTCTGACTTGTAAGAACCATCAGGCATATTCTTCAGGCACTGCTCGATAATACGCAGGCTCTGGCGCATTTCCTCAATACGTACAATACCGCGATCGTAACAATCACCATTTTTACCGGTAGGGATATCAAACTCAAACTGATCGTAACCTGAATATGGCCTTTTCTTACGGAAATCCCATTCGAGTCCGCAGGCACGCAAACCGGGTCCGGTTACACCCCATTCAATAGCTTCATCAAGTGTATAGTTGCCGATATCCTTGGTGCGTGCTTTATAAATGCGGTTCTGTTTAACAATCTTGTCATAGTCTGCGAGGCGGGCCGGGAAATAGTCCAAAAAGCCCCGTACGAGCTTATCCCATCCTTTTGGCAGGTCCTGTGATACGCCTCCGATGCGGAACCAACTTGGATGCATACGTCCGCCGCAGACCGCTTCAACGATATCAAAGATACGTTCCCGATCGGTAAACATATAAAACACCGGAGACAATGTCCCGAGATCCTGTGCAAAAGTGCCATACCATACAAGGTGACTCGCTACGCGAAAAAACTCCGCCATCATGATCCGGATTACTTTTACTCTGTCTGGAACTTCTATACCTGATAGTTTTTCGACGGAAAGCACATACGGGAGGTTATTCATTACGCCGCCGAGGTAGTCGACTCGGTCGGTATATGGAATATAGGTGTGCCACGACTGGCGTTCACCCATCTTTTCAGCTCCCCTGTGATGATAACCAATATCCAGCACTGCATCTACTATCTCTTCTCCGTCCAGCTCAAGTATGACGCGCAGCAGACCATGCGTCCCTGGATGTTGTGGACCTAAATTAAGAAACAAAAAATCAGTATCCTCCCTGTTGGTTTTCATACCCCACTCCTCAGGGCGGAACTGGAGTGCCCTCTGCTCAGCCTCTTCCTTTTCGTCAGGGAGACGGAAAGGGTCCATCTCGGTCGCGCGCGCCGGATGATCCTTTCGAAGCGGGTGACCTTTCCAGGTTGGTGGCATCAGGATTCTCTTAAGGTGGGGATGGCTGTCAAAGGCGATACCGAACATATCCCATACCTCACGTTCATACCAGTTTGCTGAATGCCAGATATCAGTCACACTTTTTATAGAAGGGGATTCTCCTTTGAAGGCAACCTTGACACGGATATCTTCGTTACGTTCATATGAAAGGAGATGGTAAACGAGTGTAAAATCGCTGTCAGGCTGATCCTGCCGATTAATGCGGACCCGTTCGTCTATTGCGGTAAGATCATACAGCATACGGTAAGGCTTATGCACGTCTTCCTTGAGATAGCGCAGGACATCGCGTACTTTGTCTTTGGAAACCCACACCGTTGGAATGTCATCCTGCGTTATCTGATGTGTAAAAGTTGTATCACTAAATTCCTTTTGGAGTTCCTGAAGTATATTTCCATCATCCATAGAATATGTCCTCTCTGTAACAGATAAATTTCTTGACAATCCGTTTTCTGTTATTCCCATTCAAATGGGAATCAAGTCCTCAACAGTAGATTCCTGACTTTGCAGGAATGACAAAGATGAATAGATTACATTTAAACTTTGTCAGGAGAACGGAGTAAAGTTGCTTTCTGCCTCTCTACTTTCTTGGTATCGCGCTGAGAAGGCATTACTGGCCGCTCCACAACCTGTGGCCCGACCAACCAACTCAGAGGACGTTTCTCGCTGCCGACCGCTTTCTGGAGTAACAAAAGGCCTTCCATGAATGCATCTGGACGGGGAGGGCAGCCTGGAACATAAACATCCACGGGGAGAAACTTATCGACTCCCTGTACAACACTATAGATGTCATACATACCGCCGGAGTTTGCACATGATCCCATGGATATTACCCATCGTGGTTCCATCATCTGTTCATAGAGGCGTTTGATTACTGGTGCCATCTTGATAAAAACCGTGCCTGCAATCACCATGACATCAGCTTCGCGTGGGGTACCACGGATCACTTCGGAGCCATACCGCGCTATGTCGTATTTGCTGGTAATACTGGTTGCCATCTCAACAAAGCAGCAAGAAAGACCAAAGTTGAAAGGCCAGAGGGAATTCTTTCGGCCCCATGCGAGGAGATCCTGCAGCCTTGACAGAATGACAAAACGGTGAACAGGATCTTCAAAAAAACCTTCACCCCTATTTATTAATGGTGTAGCCGGAGATTTTCTTATCTTCCATTTCATACGTAATTAGCCTTCTGCCTCCCTGCGTTTTACTTTACCGATGGTCGTCCAATCCAATGCGCCAAGGCGCCACAAATAAACGAGTACGGCTATGAGAATGCCTACGAAAACAAGTATCTCAATATAACCGGCCCAGCCGAGTTCCTGAACCACCACAGCCCAGGCAAAAATAAAAATTGTTTCGAGATCAAAGATAACGAAAAACATTGCCACAAGATAAAACCTGACATCGAACCGCACCTGTGCGGTACCTGTCGAAACTATGCCTGATTCATAAGGCTCGCCTGTCGCTCTACCCGTGTGACGTTGCCCCAGGATATATGACAGAGAGATCATAGCTGCAACCAACACGACAACAGCAGCGAAGTACACGGCTAAAGGCCATAGAGTGGTTGAATCTGTTTGTATATTCGTCATCTTAATTTTCCCATCATGAAAAAGTTGGTGTAATTATATAACATTAAATTATTAAAAAATATCAGTTTTAATCTGATTTTTTTGTAGGATTTTTACCTACAAAAAAATATTGAACATTCAATAGTTCCTGGATACGGCTGGCAGTTTAAGAAAGGGTTGTCTCTGACATTGGATATTATACCCAGTGGAATCTACATTTGACCAAAAAATGCATTTACACATAATGCAGATGTTGTGAAAAAATTTATTTTTCGATAGTTTAATGTACCTTTAAATGATGGTTAACGGAATATTTTCTTTGCTGATAGTTATATTTTATTCTATGTGATACAATTGGAATACTTTCATACATATGTCAGAAAGGAGGAATGTTATGAAGAGGGCAAAGATTCATCTATTCATTTTTGTATTAGTTTTTCTGTTTACCCTTCTTGCAGTTGCGGTTGACAAGTCAGCCAATGCACAGGAATTCAAAGCTAAACTGACGGGAAGTGAAGTCGTGCCGCCTGTAAAAACCAAAGCAAGTGGTGAGGCGATTTTCCGAGAGTTCAGGGGAGAAAGAAGGATGTTCTATCGTCTTAACGTATCAGATATAGAAAATGTCACTGCAGCACATATTCACAAGGGGAAGAAGGGAGAAAATGGCCCTCCCGTCCTTGTCCTCTACAGCGGATCGAAGAAGGCCGGAAAATTCAGCGGCTTACTTGCCAAAGGCACTGTAACAGATTATGATCTTATTGGCCCGTTAAAGGGGAAAACCCTCCGAGACTTGATTCAAATGATTTATGACGGGGAAGCCTACGTTAATGTTCATACTGAAAGGTATTCTGCTGGAGAGATACGGGGCCAGGTTAAATAGATCTGTACACAAAACAAAAACCGTGTCTCTTTGCTCTTGATGTATCTCGTCTGAAATTCTGCGATGGAAGGAAACTATTCATGTAGGGTAAATACCGACAAACAATACAGTAAAATTCCTACAAAAAAATCAGACCCTTGCTGATACTTTTGTTGAGTTTGTGAAGATATAATTATTTCAATTGTTTGAACGTAAGGATGACTGTTCTTAGCATCGGTTTTTAAAACCTAACAGCTTGGAGAGGAGGGCCAATAAAAATTTTGAGAAAAAAAGGAGGGGAAAATGCCGATACGTGTTGCTGAAACAATCTGGGAGTACACTTGAACCAACTTAGTTTTTAGCTAACAATCCAATAACAAGGAGGAATAAACAATGAACAAAGAATTAAATGATAAACTTAATGAGGCAATAGCAAATGAACTGCAGGTGAGCATCCAGTATATATGGCAACATGTTACTGTCGTGGGTATTAATGCTGAGTCGGTAGGAGGAGTCTTTAAAAAGATCGCCATCACCGAAATGAAGCATGCAGAGGCAATAGGAGAAAGGCTTGATTATCTGGGCGGCACGCTTACCACAAAACCTTCTCCCATAGAAATTGGTAAGACCCTCAAGGAAATGCTTCAGCTCGACAAAAAAGCGGAGGAAAATACGATAAGTCTTTATAAGGAAATAGTTGCCCTTGCTGCTAAAGAAAATGACATCGTCACAAAAAAACTTTTTGAGAAGATACTTTCGGAGGAAGAGGATCACCATAACCAGTTTTCAACTCTACTAATGGAATGATGAGCACAAAAGCAAGCAAATAAATTCTTTACAGTCACAAGAAATTTTCGTGAGGCATTTTTAGGAATAATTATTCCAAATAATGCAATTGGAAGATGCAGACGTTGTGAAAAAATTTATTTTTTTGATACCTTAGTGTACCTTTAACTGATGGTTTTTGGATTATATTGGTGGAAATAACAAATAAAGATATTCCCAATAAATTCATCTCTGCGAGTCGTAAACAAGGTAAATAAATTTTTGAGCAATGTCTGCATTACTCGGGTTAAAAAAGTTTTGAAACCAGAAATCTATCCTTATTTCTCTGGGTTCCTCACTTCCGTGGGAATGACACAAGGAAGCCCTGTAGCAAGCTACAGGGAATTATCAAAATTAAATTCAAAAGAGGAGGATTTAAATGAAAAAAGTTTTGACAGTTTCAATCGCAGTGTTCCTGTCTCTTTTTGTATCACTCAGTTTTGCAGTCGAAAAAACAAAAGGAAGGTCCGGGGAGGCATTATTCAAACAGCATTGTGCTGTGTGTCATCCTGACGGCAGTAATATTATCAACCCGCAAAAGACACTGCACAAAAAGGACCTTGAAGCAAACAATATCAGGAAGCCTGCAGACATCATCAAAAAGATGAGGAAACCCGGACCCGGCATGACAAAGTTCGATAAAAAGACAATTCCTGATGCGGAAGCAAAAAAGATAGCAGAATATATCCTGGAAACCTTTAAATAGCCTTTCGGGTGATATTCTGTGGTAAGAATAAAGAGGGTCTATGATCCGATACCTTTTCGTGTGTCTGCATGGTATTTTTTTGACATTTAATTACTTCGGCTTATTACAGGTCTACCAAAACCTCGTTTTATTTCCAGATAGGAGATCTTAATATGGACTTTCTCTTATTTCAGTTCCCGTACTTTGGCAATGGTTTGGTTATCGGAGTAAATGCTATAGTGCACGTGATCATAAGCCATGGAGTTGCAATTGGATTAATGGTTATGATTTTTATGGCTGAATATAAAGGTATAAGAAAGAATTCAGAAACATGGGAAAACTTTGCAAAAGAGCTTTTAAAACCCGCCGTAATCATCATTACAGGTGTCGGAGCTGTGACTGGTGTGGGAATATGGTTCACCACCAGTGCACTGTCTCCAAGGGGAATCGGATCCATGCTCAGAGTTTTCTTCTGGCCCTGGTTTATTGAATGGATAGTTTTCACATTGGAAGTCATTACTATCCTTATTTACTATTTCCAGTGGGAGAAATGGGCTGCCGATCGAAAAAAATATCGATGGTATCTCGGTCTGGGTTATATTGTGTTAGCCTCTGTTTCTGCCTTTCTCATTACGGGCATATTGGGCTTTATGCTTACTTCTGATGGTTGGCCCTGGGATAAAAGCTTTTGGTCAGCATTTTTCAATCCAAGCTTTGTTCCACAGTTGTTTGTGAGATTGAGCGGAGCATTTGTATTAGGTGCATTGTTTGCAATCGTTTTTCTGCTATTTAAAAAGAGGGATAAGCAATTTCAAGAAGAAGTATTGAATTTCTATAGTAAAATCCTGCTCATTTCAATAATCTCTACGGCTTTTTTTTCGTGGTGGTATTTTGTAGTCGTTCCATCGAGATTCAAGACGCACGCCATTTTTTCAATTTTAACTTCCCATCTTTCTCAACAACCAGAAATATTCTGGATTTCAAACGGCATAGGTATCACTTTCTTAATTTTATTTTCCCTGCTTGCTCTAAAACGTTCTATCCCTTTATCAAGGGTTCTTATTGTCCCTGCGATTCTTATCATGTTTGGTTTTGTGAGTGAGTTCGAGAGAATCAGGGAATTTATCAGAGGGCCTTATCTAATGCCTGGGTATATGTACAGCAACCAGATTTTAATAAAAGAAAGTGATTTTTTAAAAAAAGATGGTTTGTTGAAAAACGCTTACTGGTTCAATATGACCGTCGGAGACCCTACTGATGTGGGTGAGGGGGCATTTTTATTTGCACAGAACTGTTCAATGTGTCATACCATTGCTGGAATAAATGATATTAAGGACAGGGTTCTTGGAAGAACCCAAGATGGAATCGCAGTTATCTTGAATCATACAAATGACATGGTTCCCTTCATGCCTCCTTTTTCAGGTGAAGAGAAAGAACGCCAGGTGATGGCACACTTCCTGTATCGACTTTCTCAAGAGAATTTCCATTTAGCATCCCCGTCTCGATACACACCCTTTAGGGTGGAGTCAAAAGATGAATAAATTATTTGATATTATACTCTCCAAACCACTTTCAGATGGATGGTTACATGGACTTCTTTTCACTTTTTTTGCCTTCCATATGCTTTTTGTTCTTTTGACCATAGGTACAGCAATTCTTGCAGTTTTTTATTTCATATATACCTATAGGGTTGGGAAAGTCGATGAATTGCGGTGGGACAAAAAAATATTAAGAGTTTTTCTTGCACATAAAAGTCTCGCTGTTGTATTAGGAGTAGGTCCTTTACTTTTAATTCAAGTCAGTTATTCCATTCCCTTTTTTAACGCGATCAGCTTGTTTGCTCCTTACTGGATGCTCATTATTGCCTTGTTGATAGTAGCTTTTTTGTCTTTTGACTCATTAGCACACAAAATATATGTGCATCATAACCTCCACCTGTTTTTTGGTATTGTTGCGCTGATTTCTCTTCTTATCGTCCCGGGCATCTTCGTTTTGATCCTGGTGGTATCAGAAAATCCAGATCAATGGCTCACGTTCATTAGACGGGGTTATCAGCTGGGAGGCAAAATCGCTGTATATTGGCTGTTAAGGTATTTACATGTTCTCGGTGCGGCAATTGTTTTCGGAGGGACTTTTCATTATTTTTTTACCACTCAGAATGACAGAGAGAAAAAGCGAACACTATTGAAATGGATGATTATCGGGATACTCTTTCAGTTCATAGTAGGTCCGATGCTTGCTATCTCATTACCCGGAGGGTCTGACTTAGTAATAGGTGTGTTTATAATCGTTGGAATATTCACTTCTGCTTTGTTGCTTTGGAAGATTTTTACTATTGCAAATACAGAATTTACTTTAAGACATTATTCAGTAATCCCATTGCTCTTGATCATCCTGATTTCAATGCTGCTGGCAAGGCAACATATACAAAACAGAAGCTTTATACCATTAGAAAAAAAGGCTGAGCAGAATCGTTATGAATATGAAAGAGTTCTCAATGAATATCAAGAGGAAGCAATAAATCAATATAAATCCAACATCAAATTAGTTTACGATAATGGTAAAACCATATATTCTAAAAGCTGTGCCTTCTGTCACGGAGTTATTGGAGATGGTAAGGGAGCAGAGGCAAAAAACCTTTCAATACCTCCTGAAGATATCTCATCTATACGAACAACTCATAAGTATTTATATGAGCAACTTTTAAAAGGCATCCCGGATACAGCCATGCCCTATTTTGCTGTTTTTGACAGGGATAAATTAGAGAGTTTGATCAGGTACCTCAATGAAAAATATAACGTTTTAGGTTTACCCGAACAGATTCCCATAAACATTTCGGAATCAACATTACAGAAAGCAAATCAAATATATACTGAAACCTGTTCCGGATGTCACGGCATGGATGGCAAAGGCTCAAAACTTTCCAGGAGCTTTAAACCGCACCCGCCTGACCTTACGGCATATAGTTTATTGCCACGACGAGCCTTTGAGGTTATAACTAACGGGTATCCTGGCACTGTGATGCCTGCATTTGGAAGTCTGCAAGAAAATGTTCGTTGGGGACTGGTAAAAATTATCAATGACAAAAGAATATCCTGATGCTGGAATGACAAAGTTCGATGAAAGTTTGATGAAAAGTCTATTCCCAACGCGGAAAGATAATTGAAATTGGGGAAAGGTTAGCAGTAGGACAGAAAGAATTTTATTGAAATTTACAGTATGAAAATTATATTATTATGAAAATAAAAAGGAGGATCTATGCTAAAGGAAAGGGTTGAAGAGGTCCTTGCGAAAATAAGGGTAGGCCTCAAAGCAGATGGTGGAGACATAGAACTTGTGGACATAAAGGAAAATATTGTTTATGTGAAGCTTAAGGGTGCATGTGGGACGTGTCCGATGTCAACCCTCACATTGAAAAACTGGGTTGAGGCTAACTTAAAGAAAGAGATACCAGAGATAAGTGCTGTACAAGCTCTTTAGTCAGCATGAATCCAGGATCAGGTATCAAAAAGATATTAAAATATTTTACAATTCTAATTCTTTGCCTCCTTAGTACCTCCTCCTTAGCCTCTGAGAAAGTATGTGTCAAAGGCATCCGTTACTGGTCATCAGGTGATTACTCAAGAGTAGTGGTTGATCTTTCAGGGCGCATCGAGTTCTCAAAAAATCGCATTTCAGATCCTGACAGGATATTTTTTGATCTAAAAAATGCCAGATTGGCAAAGAAAATAAAGACCGTCCTTCCTGTAGGAGATGCGTTGCTGAAGGCAGTCAGGGCTGGACAGTTTGACTCAAACACCGTAAGGATAGTCCTTGACCTCGAAAAGATCGAAGATTTCAATACCTTTATTCTCGATAATCCTGCAAGACTTGTTGTGGATGTCCATGGGATAGGAAAGATGAAGAAACCGGAAATGGCCATAACCAAAAGAAGAATTGTTATAGATCCAGGACATGGAGGCCATGATCCAGGTGCAATAGGTCCAAACGGGCTTCGTGAAAAGGACGTTGTGCTAGATATAGCACTGAGACTCAAAAAGATCCTGTTGGCTGATCCATCAAATGAGGTTTTTCTCACAAGAGAGACAGATATATTTTTACCTCTCGAAGAAAGGACTGCTATAGCAAATGAAAAGAATGCGGACTTATTTGTATCGATACATGCAAATGCAAGTATTAGAAGGAGAACTGAAGGCATAGAAACATATCTGCTCAACTGGACAAATGATGAAGAAGCAATGAGGGTTGCTGCAAGGGAAAATGCAATATCACTTAAAAAGATGAGAGAAATGCACAGACAGATGGATATTTTAGAAATGATCAAGAATGACCTGATGAGAGAAAATAAAAGAGACGAGTCTATTAAGCTGGCCCATTACATCCAGAAGTCTATGATATCAACCCTGAATAATGGTTATAAACAAAGGATAAATCTTGGAGTAAAACAGGCGCTCTTTTATGTGCTTTTTGGTGCCAAGATGCCCTCGGTACTCGTTGAAGTCTCGTTCATAAGTAATCCTAAAGAAGAAAGGCTTCTATCAAAGGAGTCCTACAGAACACAGATAGCAAAAGCGATTGCTAGAGGACTGAATAGATACATTAATGACTCCATCCCGACACAGAAAGTTGCCGGTCTATAAACCCCTTACCCTCAGTGATCCTGCCAGTAATTTTCTGGGAGGATCAAATTAATAAAAAAATCATATGAAAATTGACCTTCTTATAGAAAATAGTCTTGTTTTTGATGGCACATCTTCAGAACCTTTTAAGGCGAATGTCGGTATTTTGGGTGATAAGATTGTCTTTGTTAACAATGAGTCAGCGGTCACGAGTCAGAAGTCAGGAGTCAAGGCAGAAAAAGTTGTAGATGCTGAAGGTTTATCAATTGCTCCAGGGTTTATAGATACCCATTCACATTCCGAATTTACGTTTCTTGCTGACCCACGTGCAGAGGGTAAGATATGTCAAGGGATAACAACTGAAATAAACGGTAACTGCGGTCTTTCAGCAGCCCCACTCTATGGTAAAGCCGTTGATCAAAGAGAAGACGATTTTAAGGAATTGGGTATTCGTGAGCGTTGGTCAACCCTTGAAGAATATTTCCATATTCTTGAAAAAAGAGGCATGATTATCAATTTTGCTACCCTCGTAGGGCACGGCAATATAAGGGCGTCAGTAAAGGGGTATATTGATCAAGAACTAACAAAGTCCGATATAAACAAAATGAGGGTTCTTCTTAGGAAATCAGTGAACAAAGGCGCCATAGGACTATCAACAGGATTGATATATCCACCGGGCGTTTATTCAAAGACCGAAGAACTGATTGAACTTTGTAAGGTTCTATCTCAATCATACAATCCCCCTAAGGTGGGTATGGGGGGATTTGGTATCTATACAACCCATATGAGAAATGAAGGAGATAAATTAATAGAATCCATAAAAGAAACAATCAGGATAGGGAAGAAAGCAGGGATCAGGGTGCATATCTCTCATATAAAGACCAGCGGAGAAGAAAACTGGTACAAAATAGAAGATGCTATCTCCTTAATGGAAGAGTCACGAATTAAAGGTATTCATCTGACGTGCGATAGGTACCCTTATACTGCTTCGAGTACAGATTTGGATGTTATACTCCCCGCCTGGACTTATTCAGGAGGGAGGGAGGAGGAGATAAAAAAACTGAGGGATTTAAGCCTTAGAAAAAAAATTGAGAATCAAATACTTAAAAAGCAAAACTTAAGAAATTACTGGAAGAAAATCTATATATCTTTTGTATCATCAAAAAGGAATAAATGGATGGAAGGCAGAAGCCTGTACGATATAGCTCGTGCTAAGGGTAAAACACCTGTAGATACACTTTTCGCTATCCTTATTGAGGAAAAACTGAAAGTCAGCGCCATCTTTTCATCTTTGCACGAAGGAAATCTAAGGAAATTTCTTTCTTTACCGTATTGTATGATTGGTACCGACAGTTCTGCGAGGTGTTTTTCAGGTCGAACATGCAAAGGTAAGCCTCACCCGAGAGGTTTTGGGAGCTTCCCGAGATTTCTCGGGAAATATGTCAGAAAAGAAGGCCTTATGAGCATTAGTGAAGGCATAAATAAAATAACACTCCTTCCTGCCAGGACATTTGGTATTCACAAGAGGGGCATTATAAGAAAAGGTGCATTTGCAGACATTGTTATATTCGACCATAAGAAAATAATTGACAGAGCAACATTCGAAGCTCCGTTCTTAAGGCCAGAAGGTATCTATTATGTTTTCGTCAACGGGTTTCCCGTTATGTGGGAGGGAGAATTAACGCGAAAAAGACCAGGCAGGATACTGAGGCATGGAAGGTAGGAGTGTTATGAACGGTCCAGCAATAGGTATTACAATGGACATAAAAGGAGAACATCTTAGACTCAAGTGCCATTATTCTGATGCAATAATAAAAGCCGGTGGCATACCATTACTAATTCCTCTATCAGACGATGCCTTAATTTATGTAGAAAAAATTGATGGACTTCTCGTCCCAGGAGGGGGTGACCTCAATCCGCTCTACTATAATGAGATCATGATGCCTCAGGTTAAAGTAGTTCCGCGGCAGAAAAGTGACTTTGAGATTTCTTTACTAAGGGGTGTAATAAACCTTCACAAACCTATTCTTGGTATATGTTACGGTATGCAACTTATCAATGTTGCCTTGGGAGGTACTATATACCAGGATATTGAGTCACAGGTATCTTCAGGAATCAATCACAGGAAGGGTTATCATACAGTTGTTGTTGAAGAAAATAAGTTTTTGAAAAAAGGAGAGTTTTCTGTAAACAGCACACATCACCAGGCAGTGAAGGAGCTTGGTGCAGGCATTAGAGGATTTGCATTCTCTCCGGATAAACTTATAGAAGCTTTTTATGGAACAGACTATTCTTTTCTTGTTGGAGTTCAATGGCATCCTGAACGCCTCATGAATGACAGTCTTTCTTTAGAACTCTTTCGCTCTTTTATAGAGGAAGCAAAGAAAAACCGTTAGTAAAAAATAAGAGATGCTTCACTTTGTTCAGCATGACAAGATGTCCGTTTGAAATTCCTGTTTTCTGTCATTCTGAGTCCGCCAGAAACGGACGAAGAATCTCTTGTATTCAGGTCTAAACTTGACAAATACTAAATACTTTCTCATTTTTATATGCTTCGCGTTCTTGCTCCTTATTCTGATATCATGCTCATCTCAAAACCGTCTTGAGGGGTATCTTTATTATAGACTTAATACAAATCCTACGACTCTTGATCCAGCTCTAATAGTTGATGTCACAGGTGGGTCAATAGCAGCAAAACTTTTTAATGGCCTCGTCAGACTTGGTGATGACTTAAGCATCCAGCCTGATATTGCGAAAGAGTGGTCGGTATCCGGAGACGGTCTGACCTATACCTTTCGATTAAAACATGGTGTGTTCTTTTCTAATAACCAGGAAGTTAATGCCTATGATTTTAAGTATTCCTTTCAGAGAATATTGGACCCAAAGAGTAAATCCCCTAATACCTGGATACTCGAAAAAATCCTTGGTGCAGATGATTTCATGAAGGGCAAGGCTAAAGATGTAAAGGGGATAAGACTAATTGATGATTATACACTTGAGATACGTTTGAGAAGACCTTTCTCCCCTTTCCTCAGTCTCCTTACAATGTCAGCTACTTATGTCGTACCCTCCCTGGAAGTTGAAAAACTCGGGCCTGATTTCTCAAGCCATCCTATAGGGACAGGTCCTTTTGTGCTGAGGGAGTGGTTACCGAACAGGGAGTTAAGACTCGAAAAGAGAGGGAATTATTTTGACAGCCCTGCGAGAGTCAAAGGCATAATTTACAGGATAATACCCGAGGATCTGACGGCAGTGACAGAGTTTGAACTCGGAAATCTCGACGTAATCACGATACCTGCTTCAGAGTACCCGAGATATAGAGATGATCCCGCAAAGCAGAATCTTATTTCATCCCTTAAAGGCATCAATACATATTATCTTGGGCTCAATTGTTCAAAACCTCCATTTAATAATCTTCGTCTAAGAAGGGCGATAAATTATGCTATTGATAGAGAAAAAATACTCGAAACGATTTACGAGGGTCGTGGAAGATTGGCAAATGGGCCTGTACCTGATAGCCTGCGGAAATGGAAGAGCGAGCCAGATTATGAATACAATCCTGAAAAGGCAAGAGAGATCATTAAAAGGGAAGGGCAGGAGGGAATCACAATAAGTTTTTATATAACAGCAGACCAGGAAGTTATTGATATTGCGGAAGTTATCCAGTCTTATATTAAGGCTGTTGGAATAAATGTGAAAATAAAACAACTCGAATGGAGTGCATACAAAGAGGCAGTTAACAAAGGGGAACCTCATATGTTCTACCTGAGCTGGTGGGCTGATTATCCTGACCCTGAGAACTTTCTCTTTCCATTATTTCATTCATCCAATTTTGGAGCTGGTGGTAATAGGGCAAGGTACAGCAATCCTGCTGTGGACTCTTTGATAGAAAAAGGTCAGAATACATTAAATATAGAAAAAAGGAATCTCCTGTATGAAAAGGCAGAGAAACTGATTGTTGCAGATGCGCCCTGGGTATTTCTCTGGCATAGAACAGATTTCACTATCAGGCAGCCCTGGATAAAAAACTATAAGATTTATCCTATTTACAGCATGGATAAAGGCACGGATATATCTCTGTCAAGATAAATTGAAGCTTTATGAACTTTACTCATAGCATTGCTAATTTTTTGCATATGTGGCGGATATAGTATTTTCACTTATTCTCGGGCTATTGCCCTGCGAGGATTTTGCCTCTTTATAATAAAGAATATTTGCATCGGACTATCAACAAAATAAACCGTTCAAATACTATATCCGCCATTATTGCAATCGTTTTATGAATAAACTATGTGAGAAGTATGATATACTAAAAAAGCGTTTTACTTCATAAGCAGGAGGAGGTGAAGAACTCCAAAAATTTTAAATTTTTGGAATCAACAATGAATGCCATTGAAATAGCAATTAGAATGCAAAGAGATGCAATAAAGTTTTATACCGAGGCAGCCGAGAAGACAAAAAATCCAGTAGGAAAAAATATGTTCCTGACGGTAGTAGAGGATGAGAAAAGGCATCTCGAGAATCTTTCTCAGATATTCAAAGGACTTAATATAACTTGTAAGGATGTCAGCCCAATGGAAAATATCAAGACAGTCTTTGAAGCAATGAAGAACGAGATGATAAAGAGGGTTGAAGCAACTACGGATGAACTCGAGGCATTCAAAATCGCAATGCAGATGGAAAAAGAAGGAGTTGAATTTTATAAGAAGGCTGCCTTAGAAGCTAAGACAGAGAAAGAGAAATCCCTTTTTGAGAGGCTCGTAAAGGAAGAGCAGGATCATTATAATATTTTTTCCAATACTTTTTTCTTTCTTTCGGATACAGGAAGCTGGTTTATGTGGGAAGAACATAGCATTGTCGATGGGGGAACCCCCTGGGCATAATAAAATTAAAGTTCAATAGTTTAAAACTTAAAAGTTAAAACGCTTTCCTGATTATTCTTAACTTCAAAAGCTGCTAATTTTAACCCAGATTAATCACAAATTGATTGGAGATATAGTGTTCGAGCGGATTTAAATTCTTTCAAGGAGAGAATTTACCTCGGAGGCTCGACAGAATGTCGAGACGAGAATAAACAAAAAGGGCGGGTTAAACCCCGCCCTTTTTGTCGATCCACATTAATAGATAATTACTGAAGAACGCCGCCAATTACAGCAGGCGGTGCGTTTACTATCGGTTCTGAACCAATGTTTGGATCTACCCATTCACTCATACTTGTAAGAGGATAGGTTTTCGTGCTGAGACCTGTACAGAATGAATTGTCGAGCTTCTTCATCCTTTGCTCCATCTCGAGTGGTTTTACGTAATACTTAGTAGCACCATCGGATGATACATCCGTTGTCTCGGATCCTTCTGCAATAGAGAATTGAGGTATCCAGCGTGTCTCAGGTCCGCATTCTGTTTCAGCGCCATCCCAATCTATACATTTCCCTGGGATACCCCAGAGATTACCGAAGCCACTATACTCGAGGTTGAATGTGGATGTTGAGAGATCATCCCACGTGTGAACATAGGATACCTGCAGAGGCGGGTCGAATTTCAGGACAGACCCGTCTGTTGGATTAACCAGCACTGTGAAATTGTTCCACTCGTTTGGACCCGTTTCCCACGTGTAAAATTCCGGGAGAGTTGTAAATGACTTCCATCCGCAGATTTGAGTGGGATCCCAGTCACAGGCAAGAAGATTAAGATTATCTGCCGTAGGCTCAAAGAGCGGCCCACTCATCACACCCCATTGATATGTATCGCTTGTAGCGAGTACAGGT
>CAZXCW010000027.1:0-19888 GCA_964639385.1 uncultured Nitrospiraceae bacterium | reverse complement strand
ACAACAGGATACTTTTGGGTTGTATGACTCCCTTCCGCCTTTCTGTTTGGATAATTATCAATGGCAGTCTTTACGATCTCCCTTGCGATTTCCTTTGCCCTGTGTTCATCATACTCAATATGGACAGCGCCAGGTATTTTCGCCTTATAGGATGTTGTGATTACCTTTGTATGGAATTTCTTTGAAAGTTCTGCCAATGCTGGCATGATGCATTGCACATCGACTGTGAGGGCATCAATAAGTCCTGTCATGACAGCAAGCTCTTGATTTGTAAATCCACCTGCTGTTGGAATGCCATGTCTCATCAATACCTCATTTGCCGTACAGCACATGCCACCAAGATTGATCCCTTTTGCACCCTTTGATTTTGCATAGGCAATCAGTTCGGGTTCGTTTACCACTTCTACAATCATCTCTGCAAGTGAAGGCTCATGTCCGTGAATAACAATGTTGACCTCGTCCTCTTTAAATATTCCAAAGCCTGCCTCTGCTTTCACCGGTCTTGGTGTACCGAAAAGGATATCTGAGATATCTGTTGAGATCATTGAACCACCCCAGCCATCTGCAAGAGAAACCCTTAAAGCACTCAGGAGAAGGTTATCAGGGTCATGGTCAACTCCCATATGAGTTCGGTGCATCGCTTCTACTATTTCCCTATCAATACCTCTCGGGATGATACCCCACTTTCTCCACCTCTCCTGGGTCCTTTTAGGTGCCCTCTTTATAAAATTTACTTCTCCTTTTTGTCTTCCAAAATCATCAAGGAGTTTAAGAGCTACGTCTCTTGCAACATCTTTTGTGGGTCTTCCGTTCCCAAATTCAATATCAAGTATCTCTGCAATTCTATTTAGTTTTCTTTCATCTGTTATCTGAAAGTCCTTTGTTTCTCCATTGGCAACGGCAAGTAAAACAAAGGCCATATCTCTTGCATGGTCTGAATGAGCCGCTGCCCCTGCTGCGGCGTTTCTTAAAATATTTCTTGCTGAAATTGTGGGAAGCGTGGCTCCACATACTCCTCTTGCTTCCTCTTCAGCATTGGGGCCGACTAACCGGCAAGGCCCCACATGGCAGATTTTACAGCATGCACCAGTAGCACCTATCGGACAGGGTTTTAATCTTTCAGCTCTGTCGAAACATGTTTCTAATCCATGGGATTCTCCCCATTCTATAATCTGCTCTGATGCCTCATTTGCACTCTTTATAACTTTAGCCATATAACCTCCAACCTCAAAATTTCGGAATTTGGGGTGCGGAATGCGGAATTAATTCCGAAATCCGCATTCGCTATTCCGTATTTATAACAATGGTTCCATCTCGAGTGCGGGATGTCCAGCACCCGTAAGAAACTCCAGAAGTTTTTCAGAGTCTTCACAGATAGACTCATCTGCTATTTTGTCCAGCAGGTCCGGAACTCCTTCCTCAGCAGCCCTTTTTACGAATTCCTCTTGAAGGCTTTCCTTCAAGTTTTTCGTCATCCAGACAATTCTCTTGATCCCGCCGTCACCGTGGAGGAACTTCTTGCTGATAATGAAGTTTCTTCCTACACCCATAAATCCGGGATTCTGTGTGCCTCCACCAACGCTCCCAGCTAATGTGGAAAATTTCATCCCGATTGGGGTCATGCCTGTATGACCTCTCTGGACAATCATTATGCCATTTGCTTCAGGGATGATAGCCAAAATACACTCAAAGCAGCCACAGGAAGTCATCGGGTTCTCCATAATTGTATATAGATTGAGGGTCTCTACTGAACCACCTGATGCCTTTTTCAGATATTCATCAATGCCAGAATATCTTCCGTATCTTGCATCTAAGACTTCGCCCTTCGGAATAGGCTGGTTTCCACCTGTTGGTTCTATCTCAAAAGCAGCCTTACAGTCAAGCCAGTTAAAAGCACCGCAGAGTCCGAGTCTCTCAGGACTGATAACACATACATGGGTTGGCGCAAAAGATTGACAGAGGAGACACGAATAAAATGTATCAACTGCCTCATCGACGAGTCCAGCGGTTCTCGCATCACGTTCCCTGTAAACAGCTCTCGCTTCCTCCTGAATCTCCAGTACATCTGCCTCATCCGTATAGATCGTTACCTGAACCTTATCTACAATTGCCTTGAATCGATGATGAGTCATGGTAACATTGATTATTCCCAGATGTTCGAGCGTGAATCCTTCCCCTTTTGCATTATGGTTTATCCTCATCCAGTTAATATCCCTCTGGCCCATGTGCCAAACACCCTGAGCCTCGTTGATATTGGAGTGGATCTTTCTTTCGATAACAGACTCAAAGTCCTTTTGCATCTTTCTTCCTGCGACATCAACAACTATTCCGAGGGGCATCCTCCCACCCTGCTCATACTTTTCCTTCCAGTCTTTGCCAACAATTATAACCTTGCCGTCCTCTATTTCATCCATTTCCCTCATCCTTACCCATTCAAAGGAGGGCGTACGGGTCCCGCCAAACTCAATAAACATATCTTCTTTTCTTATTCTCTCCCCCTCAAAGGCTGGACCATATGAAACAGGTATTGGTGGTTTCTCAACGACGATTTTAAGGCCTCTAACCTCTATGGCCTTCTGGACAATCTTGTTATAGTCAAACTCTTTATCTACTTCTTCATATATACATACTCCTGTTGGATGGATAACCGGAACATCTGTATCGCAAACTGCTGGATATCCCATGTTGATTGCCCCTGCGCCTGTAGTCCATATCGTATCATTCAGTTCGCCCAAAACTAAGGCGAACGCGAAAACCCTGTCTTTCGTATATTTCAAATGAGCCTTGTAGTCACCAGGCTTTTTCCCGCCGAAAATAAGAGACGCCCTTACTGACCAGTCGAGAGGATATATTATGTGCTCTGTATCAGGACCTAAAGGGACAATCCTCGTATCCCACCCGAGTTCAATGCCTTTCCGTAAAAGTTGCTTTGTAACGCTGTTGCCGTTCACATGGCCTGCAAGAAATGTGAGGATATTTTTTTCCTGAAGTTCCCTGATTATCTTAACAGCGGTATCATCATCAGGGGCAGCTCCGATGATGGCAGCAAAGCCGGGCATTGTTCCATCAACGAGCTGTATTCCTAAATTTCTTTGGATAGTATCAGTAATAAATCCGTTATATTCATAGCCTGTCTCTGAGTCCACAACCGGCTCCAAACCATTTATATAACGCAATGCCATTATGACCTCTTCTGCGAAGAGTGTCGCCATGCCGCAGTCGAGGGCTTCTCCGAGATAAGGTTTACATAGGTGTTCTTCAGGTTCAGTATGAAGCATTTCCTTTGCCATTCCGAGGGCGACTTTCATATCTCCCAAGGTCTTTACTGGATAAGCGGTCATAGCATATATCATGGGAAGATAAAAAGCGGTATCAGGAAATTCAAAATTGAAATTCTCACCCTTTTCAGCGATAGTTTTTTCTAACATTTCTTCTGCTTGTTGGGCTATCTTGTGTGCACCCCTTATGACTGCTGAGGCTATTGTCTTTGACATCTCAACCTCCTACTGGAAATTAAAAGACCCGGAGCAAAATAATATTTATAATTTTTAGTTTAAAAAAAGTAATTAAAGTAAGTCAACAAATTAGTCTGTCCGTGACCTCAAAAATGCAGGTATTCCGTTTGCTTCTCTCGGACCGACCTTTATTTTCCAGCCTTCGAGCTTATCCTCTATTGCGCCACTGAGTATTGCTACATAGCCCGGGATAACAAGATCCCTGTGGTTTATAGTATTTTCTATTCCACTTTCCTTTATAAACTCTGCAATCCTTGCTGCTGTAAATTTTCCTGCTGCCCATGCTGTGAGCACTGAAAGACCCTCACAATCCATAACAGCGAGATAACTCGGAACTTTGCTATTTTCTATTTCTCCAGAGACAATAAAGTAAGTGAGGGAAAAGTTTGTTGTGATGAGTAGGGGTGAGGTGGGTGAGGGTTCTCCGATTTTATAAATCTTTTGCTCTACCTGCATTGGTACCTGCGGGTCTGTGTAGAGGTTCTGCCTCAATGTAAAGAAGGCGAGATTCTTCCATTTTTCAATACTACTCAAAACAATTATAGAGGAATATTTTGCAACAGCTATTGTCCCGATAAGTGCCTCCATAAGGCTATCTTCACGTATTGCAAAGGTAATGATGGGATAGCCGAGAGGTTTAAAGTTCTTTTTAATAGCAGCTCTCCTTATAAGCGTATTGTCCTTCAGGATATCTATTGCCTTTCTTGCTCCTGAGTCAATCACTATATCCTGAACACCGAGGGATTTAATTTTCTCTGTGAGTGTAGACAGTTCATCAAGTCCTCCTCCGCCTGAGGCGGATGAGGCAGACGCTGTGACACCAAGAATTGCCTTATAATTTTTTGCGATATTTGCCATGGCCTCTGCATTCCCTGAATTTGCACCATATAAAATTGGCTTCTTATCTGCAAAAAGTTTCACGGTTGCCTCAGCAGCTCCGGGATTTTCAGAACAGAGAATAACTGGAACATCAGGAGCCTTCTTTACAATAATCTTTGCAGCGGCTTCAAATTTTCCTATATCATTAGAATCATTCGTTAGGGCAATAGCGTCAATCCTGAGTTTCTGACCAACTCTCTCTATTTCTGAATTCAGAACTTCATCAATCTTTGTATTGATAGCTTCCTCTGAGAGAGTGTCTTGTATGGTAAGAGCAAAGACACAGGGATTAACAAATCTTTTGTCATGCCTGAAAAGTACGGTCTCCTCCCCCATCTTTACTGCTTTATCACCTGTGCCGAAGGTGATTGGTCTTACCGGAGGAGCAGATGCCTCACCAAGTTTCTGCTTTGCTTCTTCAGATACATCAGGGCATAAATCTAAAGAAGCCTGTCTCTGAGCAAGTTTCATTGCAAAGGCAAGACAAGTGGGATAACCGCATTTCTTACAGTTTGTTTTTGGGAGAAGTTTGAATATCTCAACACCCGTCAAAGCCATTAGACAAGTTCCTCGATTATTTTCTCTACTGCCTCAACAGCCTTAGGGTGTCTCATTATAAGAAGCCCAACACCAGCCAAGAGAAGAGCGATAGCTGTTACAGCCTCCCATGTTATTCCTCTTTCTTCTATAGCTCCCCAGTGGGGAAGATCTGTTTCAGAGGCTTGCGTCTCTTTCACTTTCCAGACATACATCCCTACGTCGCCTAACATCGGCGATTGCATTGTTGCATCATTCTGTGTAAGAGCAGCGAGTCTGATTCTCTCCATAACAGAATAGGTATATTCAAGACCGTATCCGAGGGCTGAACACATCGGATCTATTATTAGTCTTTCTCTTTCAAGACCCATCTGAATAATCAATATATTAAGCTGCTTGGAAAGGTTTATATCAAGCTCAGACATCGCAATCAATTTGTGATTATTTGCCATTGCAGCTGCTACGATAGTCTTGTAATTAGCCTCCTGTGCCTTACCTATGATGCAGTTTTTGTCCTTTGCAGCCTCTGCTGCAGCGACAAGGACCGAGGCATCTTTTTCGGCATGGTTGCTGCCGATTATTATAAGGGGGACATTTATTGCAGAAAGTACATCTCTGACAATTTTTGCTGCGTCTTCGGGTGAGCGGTTTTCGCCGTCAGGGTGTGTGCCCATGAGCCTGAGTGCTATGGCTTTTGCCTTAAGAGTATTTTGGCAAAAGCCTGCCCAGGCCACGGGATCACGATAGACATTTTCGTATGGCTTGCGAACACTTTCTGGCCATTCATTAGGAGGAATATCCTGTATCTCATAGGCGATTGCTGGTCTGGTAGGTACTGAACCTTCAAAGGCATGAAAGGGTAGGACATTTTCTCCACCAAGGGTGATTGCTTTATCACCTATTCCGACTGTTAGCGAACAAATCTTGCCTGTATAAGTCTCTACTAGCGGAGTAAAAGCCATCCCTACCTCTCTTTCCGTCTCAGTGTCAGTCCTCAGTGTCAGTAGGGACACGGACACATATCACTGATACTAACTTTTAGTCTTCACATTTCCAAATATGAATGTGCATAAAGTGTTTTACCAAGTATCACATTAATAGTCTTTACTGTTGGCGCTAATTCTTGTGGATCTGCAATGGCTGCAGTAAGTCCTTCGTACATCAATAAAGCAAAAAAATAGCTATTCAATATCGGTCTTAATTGTTTCGGACAGCCATTCGAAACATTGCTAAGACCTACGACAGTCTTCATCGGAGGATCATTTAACTCTTGAAACATCCCTATTGCCTTAATAACTTTTAAGGCATGGTCCTGGGAAGTTGCTATCTGTAGAACGAGGGGATCAAGATATAGATCTTCAAGAGGGACTCCATATTCCATGGCTCTTGCCATAATCTCAGCGGCTATAGCAGCCCTCTCTTCAGCGTCGGCAGGCAGGCCGCCTTTACCAACTGTTAACCCGATTATTTTAGAATTGTATTTCGCTGAGAGTTCAAGCATTGGAAACCTCTCAGGGTCGTTTGATGTGGAGTTTATGAGGGGCTTTCCCCATTTGTTGTTATGTACCTTGAGGCCGGCCTCTATCGCACTGTAATTTGTTGTGTCAAGACATATGGGGAGAGGAACGACTTCCTGTATGGTAGTGACCATCCATTCCATTAAAGACTCTCCGCCATCTTCTGCAGGACCGATGTTTGCGTCTATCATGCCTGCACCGGCTTTCCACTGAGCAACAGCAATATCCTGAATGGGACCTTTATCTTTTTTCATCATGGCCTCTCGAACCTTCTTAGCTATTATGCTCAGCTTCTCACCAATAATTAACATATTCCAAAAGTCCCCCTATACTTCTACTAATAAAGCAGAGACTTGAAAAATTCATAAGGGGTTTAAATATTATCATAAAAATTTTTCAATGTAAAGAATTTTTTTAAGATTTGATCCCAACAGCAAAGGCAGATATAATCTGACCCCTTCAAGATAATCTTAAAGCGAATAATGCATTTATATAATGCAGATGTTGTGAAAAATTTATTTTTCGATACCTCAGTGTATATCAATCATAAACTAAATAGAAGGCGGGGCATAGTATTTGAGCGGTTTCTTTTGCCGATATTCAATAAAAAAATACTCCAATATGAAGAGGCAAAAGCCTCGGAGCCCCGATCTTATCGGGCGAGAATGAGCGAAAATACTGTGCCTTGCCAGTAAACCATTGAATTATAAAATTTGAGTCTAACAAATTTTTGAACAATGTCTGCATTATTTGGGTTAAATGATGTGTATGAATCTGAATAAGTTTTTAGGTAAGGACAAAAATTTCAAATAATTATGTTGTGTTCTTGGAATTCATAAGGGCAGTGCCAGCCGAGGTGTAAGACGTAACATTTTTGAAAATTGAACCTTTAAACATCATCTTAGATGGTTTTTTATGAATTCTTCAATATACCGATCAGTTACTCCATCATGGGACATAACAACATCCAGTCGGTTGGTATAGGCTGTTAGTTTTCCTAATATCTCTAATTTTTCTTCAAGGTTTGATTTTTTATATTTTGTGACAATGGCATCAATAACATCTTCTATAACTTTCACATTGAAGTCCATTTTCTTTAATATTTCCGTTATCAGCCTCACCCTCCTCAATCTTCTATCCCTGCATGAACCTCCACCTTTAAAGAAAAATCTTATATAGTTGCCGTTTATCTCCTCCCCTACGTATGCCTCAACAGTAGAGAAATGATATCCAAGCCGTAATGAGAAATTCATATATTTTTCTGATATAAAACAAAAACTCTTTTCACTCATTTTGTAAAGTTCTGTTTCCGGAGTAGTTGCAGTACGGGCTATAATACTCATGAATCCTTTGAGATCAAGAGGCCTTGGTTCTGCCCATTTCATAATAGTAAGCCCTCTAAAAAAAGCATTAAAAGGTACCGAGGAAATGTTTTCAGGTCTAAGTTCTCTTGGGGAACCTTTTATCCCTCCATCTAAGTCTATGAGGTGTATATCCAACGGGATAGGGACTATCAGACTTTGGGTATCACTAACTTCTCCGGAAGAGATATCGGTCCCATTAAATATTTCATGCATTGCCATTTCGTGACAGAAGCGCGTTAAATCATGAAAGGTTCGGCAGAACTCAGGTTTGAATCTTTCATCTTCAGGGTCAACTAAATTCAATGGAACAATCCATTTTAAAACCCTTTCAAGGGTTTTTAAAATTTGTGTGCCTTTAAATGGTTCTTCTCTTTTTCTTGAAAACCCGGCCAATTCATTTACTATGCCTTCGTAAATGGTGCAATTAATTGCATCTACTGTGATCTCTTGGCCATTTTCAAGGATCTCTGTTGCGACCTCTGTATCAACAATAGTAGGCACTTGGAACTCCCGCGCTAATGTTGCCATATGACCTGTAGCTCCTCCAAAGTCTGTAATAATCGCATTCGCCTTGTTCATAACGGTAACAAACTTGGGAGAGGTATGTCTTGCTACAAGAATGGCATCTTCTGGAAAATCCTTTAAATCCTCATCTCTTCTTACAATATATACCTTTCCGAAATCTATCCCTTTTGATGCAACTACACCCTGATCCAAAAGTACTCTGTAGCCTTCAATATGTGAATAAGCAGGCTCAATTGCATCATCTTTTGCCTGTGTCACGAGTGGCTGCATCTGTAATACATAGTGTCCTTTTACAAAGTATATTGTATAGCAAGATTGAGGGTGGATCACGAGTGGGCGCGTTTGTAATATATAGAGTCTATTGTCTTTTCCAATTGCCCACTCTATATCCTGAGGGGTTTTATAGTGATCCTCAATAGATAGTGCATAATCAGCGAGGACAATAATCTCGTTGTCACTAATGCAAGGTTTTCCCTTCATTTCTCCTGGTAAGGGAACTTCCTCCAACTCTCCAGCTGGTCTGCATACGAGCATGCTATTTTGTTGAGGAATTTTCTTCCCAAATATGTGTAAATGAGGGTGCCGAGATAGTATGTAAGTCTGAGGAGTTACTGCTCCTTCAACAGTATACTCTCCAAGGCCTTGAACAGCGCTGATCATAAGGGCGTCTTCATTTGGGTTGTTTGGGTCTTTAGTATAGATTACCCCGGCTGCCTTAGCATCAATCATTACAAGAACACCTACTGGCATGACCATATCATTTTCATGCAAGCCTTTTGTTTTGTAATAGAATATAGCCCTTGGTGAAAAAAGGCTCGCTGTAACCTCTTTGTATTTCCGGAGAATTAAATCTGAAGGTACATTAAGAAAGGTAGAATACTGTCCTGCGAAACTGAAATCCCCATCTTCCTGCAGGGCACTACTCCTCATGGCTACCATGACCTTCTTTCCATGTCTATTGCAAAGCTCTGAAAAGGCATTCAGTATCTCTCTTTCAAGGAAATAGGGGATTTCAGCCTTTATAATCTGATCCTGAATCTCCTGGCTTACATGATTCAAAACCTCAAGGTTGTCTCCCTGAATCGCGGATAGTGTCTTATTTATCTTTTCAGGAATATTGTTGTGCTCCATGAATCGTTTAAAGGCAAAAGAACTTATTGCAAATCCATCAGGTGTAGGTATCTTAAGGCGGTTTCGTATCTCTCCAAGATTGGCATTCTTTACTCCTAAATTGTATGTCATCTCCTTGCTAATCTCATCAAAAGGTATAATATATCTGCTGGCAGGAATCTCTCTCTTTCTTGTTAGAAGACCTTCTATGTTTGAGTTAATTTCATCGAATCTGTCAAGGAGACTACTATATTTATTTTTCGAGATTTCATTCAGTTTGTGGATAATTTTTTTCACGCCTGTAGCAATACTCTTGAGGTTATAGTCTATATAATTCCAGCCGATGGGAAATTTGCCTGTTAGTTTTTCTTCCATGTCTGCCATCAGCATATGAAAGGTATTAATTTCTGAAAGTAATTCCTCAAAAGATTTGAACCTCTTTTTTAAGAGAGATTTATTATTTTCCTCTATCTCCCTTTTTGTTATATTTCTTATTTTTCCTAAAAAATTCTTCCAGTACTTCATAAAAATATTATACTTTTGTACCAGTGTTGTAGGCAAAAGTATCACATATATCCCCTATCAGACTCTATTAACGTCTTTATCTTTAAAAATCTATTGTAGGGCATTTGACAAAGTCATTTTTCTCTTGCAATTTTTTCTCTATGGTATAATCTTCTTGATGTTTCCGATTCATAGACCAAGAAGGTTGAGAAAAAATGAAGTCATCCGGAAGATGGTAAGAGAGACCTTACTTTCTCCTGATGATTTCATTTATCCCCTTTTTGTTACCTTCGGCAAGGGTGTAAGAAAAGAGATTTCTTCTATGCCCGGATGTTTTCAGGAATCTGTTGATAAATTAGTCAAGAGCGCTAAAGAAGTTTATTCCCTCAATATTCCTTCGGTAATGCTCTTTGGGATACCGGAGAGGAAAGATGAAATCGGCTCCGGTGCCTATGACGAGCGTGGAGTTGTCCAGAACGCTATAAGGGCTATAAAGGATGTCATCCCTGAACTGTATGTAATTACGGATGTCTGTATGTGTGAATACACAAGCCATGGCCACTGCGGGGTGGTAAAAAAAGGTGAGGTTCAAAATGATCCAACCCTTGAGCTGTTATCAAAGGAGGCTGTTTCCCATGCTAAGGCCGGTGCTGACATGGTTGCACCATCCGACATGATGGATGGAAGAGTCAAGGCAATCAGGTTAGCCCTTGACAGGGAAGGCTTCAAGGAAATTCCTATCATGTCATATGCTGCAAAATACGCCTCTGTTTTTTATAGTCCCTTCAGGGAGGCAGCAGAGTCAACCCCACAATTCGGTGATAGGCGTTCATATCAAATGGATCCTGCTAACAGGAGAGAAGCCTTAAGAGAAGTTTCCCTCGACATAGAAGAAGGGGCTGACATCATTATGGTTAAACCTGCACTCGCTTATCTTGATATCATCTCTGATGTAAGAGATAACTTTGATGTGCCCGTTGCTGCTTATAATGTTAGTGGAGAGTATTCCCTTGTAAAAGCTGCGGGAAAACTTGGCTGGATTGATGAACAGCGTGCAATGATGGAAATTCTTACCTCAATTAGAAGGGCAGGTGCTGATTTAATCCTCACCTATTTTGCAAAAGAAGCAGCTAAATTATTAAACAAATAGTTAACTCTATATCTTCAATAGCGCGTCAGGATGAGTTATAACGACAACCAGACAATGACTCGTAGCGCTGACCTGCTCTACAGCACTTCCAACATACCATCTTTCGCCTTTTTCCCTGGTATGGGAACCCATTAGTATCAGATCTATACCCTTTTCATTTGCATATTTCAGTATTCCTGAATGAGGCAGCGTTCCTTCCCAGATACTATATTCGTGCTCTATCCCTTCTGGCATTTTGCAAAATTCCGGGAGCTTTTCTTTAATTTCTTTTTCTGTTTCTGGTGTGGCTAACATATGAAAGATATAAAGCTTAGAGCTGAATCTCTTAGCTAATTTTGTAGCAAATTGGAAGGCATACTTACAGGATTTAGAAAAATCTACACAAACCATTATCTTTTTGAAATTCAGTTTTTCTTTTGGAATTAGATGATTAACGACCATTACCGGAGTTGTGACATGCATAATTACATCTTCTACTGTATTACCAATAGGAAGTCCTATTAGTTCTTTTTCTTCTGCCTTTCCAGCATGGGGACCAAGCACAATCAAATCTGCTCCGATCTTTCTTGCTAATCTCCGGATTTCTATGCTTGGTTTTCCATAAGCAACGTTAATCTCATAGTTACCATAGGGTTTTAGGGCTCCTGCGCATTTCTTATCCAGTTCCTCTTTGACTGTATTTATATACCCTTGACTTGCAGCTGTCTCCTTGCCTGTTTTGAAATCTTTGACGCTCTCCAGCGGCCCACACTCATGGAAATAAGAGGGTTCCAGTACATGGAGAACAAAAAGCCTTCCCTGATTTTGTTTTGCAATCTCCAGAGCGGTAACTGTTGCCGCATCACAGACATCTAACATGTCCGTTGCTGTTAATACTCTTTCAAACATTTCTACCCTCCTTAGATAAATTTGTCCTGTGATTATTCAATATTTCCAAATTTCCAACGTCTCCTGAGAGGCATTTACATACGTGCTCTTAACAAAGCTGAGCTTCCTCAGACAATACTAACCCGGCTTTTTATCTATGATTAAAACATATTGACTCCGGGTATTGCAGTTGTTTAATGAATTAACTAAATTGAGCTATTTCTAAACGTCTAAATGGATAGCAACCTACTTCCCACAAGTTAAAAAATTTTAAAAAGATTTATTTGCAAGAATCTCCTTTATCTTTCTCTGAACATATTCTATCGCCTCTTGTACTGTATCTTGGGAAATACGACGCACCGAGGTTAATAAATCCTTAACTTTTTCCTCTTCTTTTTCGAGCAACTTTCCAATATAAAAAGAATCAGTTTCTAAATCCCCTGATAGACAGCCACATCCACTGACTGTTCCTAAAAACTCGTCATCTGAGAAGACAGGTACCACAAACTTTATAAATCCTGCATCACATTCATCTATCACGGGCTTCCTCTTCTCTTCGGCCATTTTAGATAACCTCTTCTGTGCAGAAGCGCAGAGGACGCGGTTATCTCCACTCTTTATATCAGGGCATATCCTATTCGCCCATTTCGTCGAAGAGTGAACAAGCACATTATTTTTATCAAGTACAGCCCCATTAAGGCCAAACAGGGTGTAAATATCTTCAGCCAACTGCTTCCATCTTTCTGTAGACATTATATTAGTTATTTCCATTTCGACTCCTATCTTAAAAAAATCTTAGTTTATTTTCAATTATTATATATCTCAGAAATCCATTTAGCTTTCCATTAGTTTATGCCGCCCCTCCCATGGGCAGGAGATTGATACGGGAACAGGGTCACCTGCTATCTCAAGGTAAAGAAATCCTGTGAATATGGTATAGTACGCTATGATTTTGTCAAAAAGGCTGCGCATAAAAGGGAAAATTTCATGAGACGCTTTCGCAAATATTTCGATGAAACTCTCAATTTAGAAAGCGTAAAAAATTCAGATCGGCTCCGTGCTTTTGGGGTTATTTGTAGGTATCTCCCTGAACCAGTAGAGGATTTTGATGAGCTTGAATTCACTACGGAATTCAGTGGCCACGATGTATTGATCAGTATTGTAGTGCAAACAGGCAAGATTAAGAGAATTCAGTTTACTCTTCTCGACCCAGAGAATCCGGATGCCGTCAAGGGACTAAAAGAGTCACAGTTAAAAGACCTCTTAACGCAGAAAGGCGATCACCTTGTTGGGTTTTTTGATTATATAACTCAATGAGAATGATATTCCTTTGAATAGCTTAAGCGCAAAAATTTCAAATGGCAGATCTTAACTCAAATAACGCAGACATTGTTCAAAAATTTATTTAACTCGATAATTTATTGGGAATATCTTTATTCGTTATATCCATAAAAATATTCCAATAACCATCAGTTAAAGGTACACTAAGGTATCGAAAAATAAATTTTTTCACAACATCTGCATTATGTAAATGCATTATTCGGGTTAACCAAACTGGAAAAATATTTCTTTTGATATGTAGGCACATAACATCTCATCTTTTCCAAAGAAAAATCTTATTGACTCCCCGCGAAAAAGGCTTGACAAACTCTAAATTCAAGGTTATATTATTAATAATGAAAATCATTTTCAATTAAAGGAGGGAATTTTATGAAAAAGAAAAAAATAGCAATAATAGCCTGTAAGAATATTAAGGGAGTTAGCTTTGTTGCCGGCTGTTTAAAGTGTTTTAAGGGAATGGCAGAGAAAGCTGGAGAATATGAGCGCTGGAAGGATTACGAGATAGAGATAATCGGTCTGGATGACTGCGGGGGTTGCCCGGGTCTTGTCATACCCAAAGTAGTTCTTTTGATGGACATGGGGAAATTATATGATAGGGATTTCGATGCAGTTCATCTCGGCACCTGCATCATGAAGGCAACACAAACTGCAAAATGCCCGATTGATGTTGAAGACCTGAAAAAGAAGATTGAAACAAAGTTCAATAAGGAAGTGATTTTAGGTACGCATCCTTATTAAGAGGGGAGAATTAACTATCAATGCCTTTGAGAGATGGGACAGGGCCACCCTGGTTGCATGGCAAATTTAGAGGATGTGGATATAGACTGACCGTACCCAGACAGGCAATCTTGGATGTTTTGGGCAGAACGTCGGAACATCTGAGCGCTGAAGAGATATATATGGAGGTGCATAAGGTCTATCCAGCAATAGGGCTTACTACTGTTTATCGCACATTAGAATTGCTTGTTCAAACAGGGATGATATTTAAATTTGATTTTGGAGATGGCAGAGCCAGATATGAACTTTCAGAAGGTCCAAAAAATATTGGGCACCATCACCACCTGGTGTGCACAGGCTGTGGAAGGATTATTGACTATACTGACTTTATCAATGAGGAAATAGAATTGCTCAAAAAAACCGAAAAAGGTCTTTCGAGAAAGTACGGCTTTAAAATTACAAATCATTTGATTCAATTTTATGGACTATGTAATCAATGCCAGTAAAAAATTTCTTTTTAATGATAATGATTTTCATTAACATTAGAAGGGAGGTGATATGAGATGCCATTTGGAGACAGAACAGGTCCTCTTGGATTAGGACCAAGAACAGGAAGGGCGATGGGTTATTGTGCTGGTTTTTCAGGCCCTGGCTCAATGAATCCAGCGCCAGGGCGAGGCTGGTTCGGATTTGGTCATGGGTTTGGATGTTTTGGGAGAGGCCGTGGCTGGAGAAACTGGTATTGGGCGACTGGTTTACCCGGCTGGGCAAGAGCAGGATATGGTTATCCACCTTTTGCTGGTTTGGGATATCCTTATGGATCAGAATTTACAGCGAAAGACGAAATTGACATGTTGAAAGACGAGGCTGATTTTTTCAAACAACGGCTCGATGACATTCAGAAACGTATCAGTACGTTAGAGAGGGCTAAGGCACAGGAGAGTGAGTAGTTTTGAGATGTCATTGCGGTCTGCTCCCCCCTTCCTCTAAGGTGCAGAGAATCTCATGGGGTTGCTTTGCCGCCTTGGGTGGATCGCAATGACTAACTTTTTGTAAATTTTGAAAAGGAGGTGAAAGATTATGCGAATAGCTATATCAACAGACGGCGATTTCGTGTCCGCTCACTTTGGTAGATGCCCATCCTTTACTCTTGTAGATATTGAGGATGGCGAAAAGAAAAAGAAAGAGGTTATAGAGAATCCGGGGCATCAGCCTGGATTTATCCCACAATTTTTACGTCAGAGAGATGTTGAATGTATAGTTGCGGGTGGTATGGGAATGCGTGCTCAAGGGTTTTTCGCTGAAGCTGGAATACAAACAATTCTTGGTGCAAGCGGAAGAATCGATGACGTGATAGAGAAACTCCAAAACGGAACCCTAAAAAGTGGTGAGAGCCTGTGTAAGCCAGGTTCAGGTAAGGGGTATGGTTTGGACAAAGCGGTGTGCGACCATCCTCATAGTGAGCATGAAAAATGTGAACATAAGAATATGAACATGAACAGAGGTGGAGCTATGAAAATTTGTATAAGTTCTCAGGGTAACACGTTAGATTCTCAGGTAGATCCACGTTTCGGCAGATGTCTTTATTTTCTTATCGTGGATATGGATACGCTGGAATATGAGGCGATTAAGAATCCAAATATCGATGCCATGGGCGGTGCCGGTATTCAATCAGGACAACTTGTAGCTGGCAGGCAAGTGAAGGCAGTAATAACGGGAAATGTGGGACCGAATGCCTTCCAGACACTCAAAGCAGCAGGAATCCAGGTAATTACAGGTGCATCTGGCGGCATAAAAGAGACAATAGAGAAATTTAAAAAAGGTCAATTAGAACCGGCACACGGTCCGAGTACCGGCGAAAAGTCCGGTATGTGGACAAACAGATAAAGGAGGTTAATAAAATGCCATTTGGAAAAGGACAAGGATCAGGGCAAGGTGCAGGCAGAGGCATGGGAAGAGCTGGAGGCAGAGGCAGAATGGGAGGCTCTCGTTCAGGAGCCGGTCCGGGTGGATATTGTATCTGCCCGAATTGTAAAGAAAGAGTTATTCATCAGGCTGGCGTGCCTTGCTATTCTATGGATTGTCCAAAATGTGGGACAAAGATGGTAAGAGAATAGTGTTTGAGACAGACACGATAAAAGATAAGAAAATAAACTTACTGAGAGGAATGAGCTATATCTTTGCTATTCTGTCATACCTACAGGATGAACCTCTTTGCAAAAGTTGTATTACGTTTCTCAAAAGTCTTGACGCAGCTAAGGAGAAATTTTTAGCTCTGGAGAAATCTATCAATAAGCAGAGAGACATGCCCGAAGAGATCAGGAGGTTACTCACAGCTATTTATGGTGTTCTTGCTGACTTAAGAATTCCTGACAATCCTGTAAAACAGAAAAAGACAGGACATTGTACCCTGACATCTGGATTTTGTTTTGCAAAATCAGCGCTATTATTTTACGAGAAGATAGGAGATCTCATATGTGAAAAGGAGGAATCGAGAGATAATGGGTAACGAAAAAGAAAGTAAACGAGGAGAAAGCTGTTCGACAAAGAAACTTCCAAGTAAGGAAGAGGTTGAAGAGATAAAAGAACAGCTCGCACTGAAGGACAATCTCAGAGATGTAAAGCATAAAATCATCGTGCTTTCTGGAAAAGGCGGTGTGGGAAAAAGCACGGTTGCGACAAATATAGCCGTATCCTTATCGCAGAAAGGGAAAACGGTTGGCTTAATCGATGTCGATATCCACGGGCCGAGTATTCCGAAGATGTTAGGTCTTGAAGGTGCCCCTCTCAGTGGATCAGAGGAAGGAATGTTGCCTGTAGACTACAGTGAAGGTCTAAAAGTAATATCAGTCGGATTTATACTCAGAAATGAGGCCGATGCGGTGATATGGAGAGCCCCTATAAAACACAGTCTGATAAGGCAATTTTTGAGAGATGTAAGATGGGGAGACCTTGACTACCTTATTATTGATTCTCCCCCTGGAACGGGAGATGAACCACTCTCGGTAATTCAGCTTCTTGAAGATGCTGATGGTGCGATAGTTATCACTACACCTCAAGACGTATCACTTACGGATGTCCGCAAGGCTATAACATTCTGCCGACAGGTGAAATTGCCTGTTATCGGTCTTATAGAGAATATGAGCGGATTTGTCTGTCCCTATTGTGGCAAAACTGTTGATATTTTTAAGAAGGGTGGCGGTGAGGCAATGGCTGGAGAGATGGGCGTGCCGTTCCTGGGGCGAATACCTCTTGAGCCGAAGATTGTCGAAACCGGAGACAGCGGAAAACCCTATCTCCAGTATTATCGGGATTCAGAAACTGCAAAGGCCTTTGATATGGTTGTCGAACCGCTTTTGCATCTCAAAAGCCGTCAGGGCGTTGTGAAGGGAGCATAACACATGCCGACTTATGAATACAGGTGCGATGAATGTGGATATTCATTATGAGTTAAACCACTCTATGAAAGAAAACCCCACTGTGTTCTGTCCAAATTGCAAAAATCAGGCCAGGAAACACATCACAGGGGGGAGCGGTTTTATCCTGAGGGGTTCAAGTTCAAACCTTGCTGGCAATCTCAGTACAAAATGTGGAAAGGAACAAACCTGTTGTGGAAAGGAAACTCCTTGTGAAATTAGACCATGTGAGAAATAAAACTAACCTAAATGTTGTATTAATTTGTATCTCAAGTTTCTATGAATGGTTAATATTAGTGTATTTAGAGTTCATTATTACGGCATAATCAATGTCACTAAAAGCAAATTCTTGTATTGTCATTCCTGGTTTGACCGGGAACCCAGTTTTCCTTTCTGGATTCCGCTTTCGCGGGAATGACAACTTAGAGGTTAAGTCTATACTAAATGGGATATCTTGAAGATGAGGACATATTTAAAAACGAATTACGAAAGGGTATTTTTAAAACCTTTGGAATTTGTCACCCTGAACGGAGTGAAGGGTCTTTCTTTTAGAGATTCTTCGCTTCGCTCAGAATGACAGTCTATCAGCCTTTTCGTGACACCTTGCGTAATTTGGGTTAAATTGTATCATTAGTTTTTCAAACTAATGATGAGGTATAAGAATGCGATTTGGTTTTAGAAGAGGTAGAGGAAGAGGAAGAGGTACCTCAGGTAGAGACAGTGGTTTTCATTGTGGCAGATATCCTGGATGTTTCGGAGGAAGCGGTCCTCCCACTAACTGTATCTGTCCTAAATGTGGTCTAATATTGCCTCATCAACGGGGTATACCCTGTTTTCAAACAAAATGTCCACGATGCAGTTCAACCATGACCCGTCAATTTTTTTAGTGGGTCTTGGGATTTTTTTTTGCATATATAAGTCTTAACTGGGGCTATGGAGAACAAAAAAGATAAAGTTAAAGAATTAAAGCAGGGACAAAAGGTAGCTTTTATCGCAACCTTTGTAACCCTTCTTCTGGCTGTTATGAAGGGCACTATAGGTTATCTATTTGACTCGAAAATTCTGGTAGCTGATGCTTTTCATAGTAGTGCTGATCTTCTGGCTATTTTTGCCTCTGGGTTTGGTCTCTGGCTGGCTTCTCAGAAAAAGAGCGCAAGATTTCCTTATGGATTATATAAAGCTGAAACACTGGCCAGTTTCTTAATAGGTACGTTAATACTGTGGGCAGGAATAGAGATATTAAAGGACGGGTATCACAAGCTTTTTCAGATTACTCGTGTTCAAAAATTCCCGATTTTGCCTGTTAGTGTAAGTGTAATATCTGTTATTACAGCTTATTTCATAGCAAGAAAAGAAAAGACCGTTGGCAGATTGATTAGTTCCCAATCCCTTATTGCTAATGCTAATGAATCTTTTTTGGATATTTTTACCTCTTTGGTTGTTCTGATAGGTATATTGTTAGCCTATGCAAATATTCCTTATGTAGAGGGTTCTATAATTATTTTAATTTCATTACTTATTCTTAAATTAGGTATAAAAAATATATGGACATCTCTTCTGGTTTTAATGGATGCGAATTTGGACCCAGAGCTACAATCTGAGATTGAAGAAGAAATAAACAGTATTTACGGCGTTAAGGGAGTTAGTGAAGTTATGATACGTCAATCAGGTCCATTTAAAATGGTTGAATGTAAAATTGAAACCAGTCCGTCACTTCCATTGTATAAGGCACATGAATTAGCGAACAAGACAGAGGATTATATAGTTGAAAATTATAAACATATTGAATCAGTTTTTATTCATGTTGAGCCGTCAAGAAAAAAGGTTATTTCCGCTATTATTCCAGTCAAGGATATTAACGGATTGGGTTCCAAAGTTCATGGGCACTTTGGCCGCGCTCCTTATTTTGTCGTAATAAGGCTTAGTGGTAACGATAACAGTATAGAAATAGAAGATTTCTACTTTAATGAATTTTTAGGTGAAAAAAAACATATAGGAATTAAAGTCATAAAAGCCATTATTAAATATAAGATAGACTTATTATTTACTTCGAGGATTGGGGAAATCTCCTTTTATATGCTGAAAGATAACTTTGTTGATATATACAAAGTTGAAGAAGATTCTTCAGTAAGAGAAATTGTTGAAAATTATCGTAATAATCAACTCGAACAGATCACTTCACCAACACATTCGGTAGAGGAAACTCATATGGAAAGTAGTTAACCCAAATAATGCAGACATTGCTCAAAAATTTATTTAAATACTTTTAAATACTATGAACTATGGTATTTAGGCAGGGTATAGTATTTTCGCTCATTCTCGGGCTATCGCCCTGCGCGGCTTTTGCCTCTTTATTATTAGAGTATCTTTATTGACTATCGGCAAAAGAAACCGCTCAAATACTATACCCTGCCTATCTCTACAAATATTTATGAATAAAGGGACA
>CAZXCW010000026.1:3984-19925 GCA_964639385.1 uncultured Nitrospiraceae bacterium | reverse complement strand
AAGCGGTACGCGAGCTGGGTTCAGAACGTCGTGAGACAGTTCGGTCCCTATCTGTTGCAGGCGAAGGAGACTTGCGGGGATCTGTCCTCAGTACGAGAGGACCAGGATGGACAGACCTCTGGTGTTCCGGTTGTCACGCCAGTGGCAATGCCGGGTAGCTATGTCTGGAAAGGATAAACGCTGAAGGCATCTAAGCGTGAAGCCTACCCCAAGATAAGGTCTCCCGTGGAGCAATCCACCTCAAGGTCTGTGGTAGACTACCACATTGATAGGCTGGAGGTGTAAGTGCAGTAATGCATTGAGCTTACCAGTACTAATAGACCGTGTGACTTGACCCTTATTTTTTTCTGTTGTCAAAGAAAAAATTATATTATGAACTGCTTAAAGGTTCAGTTACATTCGTAACAGAGAGGTAGGATGAGGGAAAAAGATATTTTTGAAGAGATAATAGATATAGGTAAGAGGCGTGGAGTCTTAACCTACGATGAAATAAATGAAGCATTGCCTTCAGAGTTTTTCTCTCCTGATGAATTAGAAGACCTTATGGATATTCTTCAAGATATGGGTGTCAAGGTTATAGACCATGATGAAGCTCTTCTGCCCGAGGAAGAAATAGAAGAAGAGGTAGAAGAATATGAGAAGGCAGAAGATCTTGTACAAGCTTATTTTTACTCGATGGGGGATATTTCAATACTAAAGAAGGATGAGGAAACAGAGCTTGCAAAAAGTCTCGAAGAGGGTAAGAAGATTATAAAAGAGATCGCCAGTGCCCTACCCCTTTATAAAAAAATTGAAGTCAGTTTGAATGGAGAGGAAGATGAATTAAGTCCAGAGGAAGAAAGGACTGAAGTAGCTCTCACAAAGACTGTGGAGATGCTAGGAAATTTCATGCGGGAAATTGAGATCGCTGATAAAAAAATCAAAAAGTATGGTTTATTAAAAGAGCTTAAAAAAGTTATAAATGAAAAGAAAAAAAAGAATATAAATGTTAAAAAACTACAGGCCTTGGCAAAGGAAGTAGAAAAGGTATACAAAAAGGTTGAGTCAGAAGTAGGAGTTAAGGTTGACGAACTTAAGAGTATGTGGGATCGTATTCTAAAAGCAAAAACACTTATTTCTACTTCTAAAAATGAGCTGATTACACGGAATCTTAGGCTTGTAGTGAATATCGCAAAGAATTATGTGGGTAGAGGACTTCCTCTTCTTGATCTAATACAGGAAGGAAACATAGGCCTTATGAAGGCGGTTGATAAATTCAAGTATGAAAAGGGTTTTAAGTTCAGCACTTATGCAACATGGTGGATTAGGCAAGCTATAACAAGGGCTTTAATAGATCAGACGAAGACTATCAGGGTTCCTGTTCATATGATGGAATTTTATAACAGGGTTACTAAGGCTTCGAGGGAATTGACTCAACAACTCGGAAGAGAACCAACTAAAGAAGAGATTGCCCATAAACTCGGTGTACCGACTAAAAAGGTTGAGGAAGTTTTTAGGGCAATACAGGATCCAATAGCATTACAGACACCTGTAGGAGACGAAGACACAGAACTGGAAGATTTCATAGGAGATAAAAATAGCCCTTCGCCTTACTCTGATGCTGAAAGGATCGAAATTTCCGAGCATATACAGAAGGTATTGAAATCTTTGACACCAAAAGAAGAAAAAGTCATAAGGATGAGATTTGGAATAGGCATGGATAGGGACCACACTCTCGAAGAAGTCGGAAGGCATCTCTCTATAACAAGGGAAAGGGTTAGACAAATAGAAGCAAAGGCATTAAGAAAACTTAAACACCCAAGTAGACTTAAGGTCCTTAAAACCTTGATTCTTTCTACTTAAGGCTTATAACCTTATCTCCTTTTGTAACTATATCATTGCTTTTCCTGATTATGGCAGTTGCGGTTGACTCTTTGAGGTTAATAATTTGTATTTCGCCATTTACTACGCCATGTTTTCCTTGAATTGTAGTTGCAAATAGATCCCCAACTTTAAGGCCTTCTTTCCTTCCTTTATCAATATAAACAATATTCCACATCCCATTAAGCACTCGTAGTCCTTTTGTAGCGACAATATAGCCATTTATACTGGGCTTTCTGGGAGTTTCTGGACGATAGGGAAGCTCTACCTCAGAATAGTAATCAAGAAGGCTTCCCGGAGAAACATCACTGTAGGAGGCTGTAATTTTTATTTTCGTTTCACCATTGTCCTGGCCAACAACCTCAGCAATCCCAAGTACTTCTATGAGATAGCCAAGCATAAGACCAGATTTTGGATGAGTTACTTTTCCTGCAGAACGGATTATATAAAACTTCTCCCCAACCTTGGTCGGTTTGTATGTCTTAATGTAGGCATAATCACCTTTACCAAGTATTGATCTACCAGATGGAGAGCCAACTATAGATCCAACACTTTGGACAGAATCAGTAATATAGCCACTTGCTATTAAGAGATTTTTGTCTACGAGATATTCTCTTTTAGGAGGTCCAATCCTCTTGGCTATTTCTTTCTTGGGTTCTTCCTTTTTTTCTAATCTCTCTGGTTTTTTAACTTCTGGAATCTCTGGTAAAGTTATTTCTTTCTGCAATAGATATAGTGGAATCTTGATCTTCTGCCCAGGATAGATTTTATCAGGATTAGTTATGCCAGGATTTTCTTTCCATACCTTTGGCCAGGAGAAAGGGTTTTCAAGCTCTTTCTTAGAAATGTCCCAGAGGGTATCACCTTTTATGACCATATAATCTTTATATTCCTCCATTTGTGCTAATAAAAAAGAAGACAAAATAAGAACCAGAAAAATTAAAATCATACCTAATATAATTTTCCTTTGCAGCATAAATTCTCTCCTTTTAAAAAATTTTTAAAAAATCTAAGATACTTAAAAATAACTAAGATACTTAAATCTGTCAAGAATAATTTAATCATTTACTCATCATATATTTCAACTATTATTGCAGATTCTGATATACTTGTCCATGAAACAGATCAAGGTTCTTTTTATATTATTTGCTCTTTTATCTATTCTTTTAATAGTACTCCTTTATGCTCATGCTTTAGGGCCCAAGGAATATAAACTGGACAATGGAGGCTATATAAATTCAATAACAAAAGAAGACGTTCTCAGAGGGGCAAAAAAAATACATCGACCCTGAGAATTATGTACTTGTGATTGTGGCAAACCAGAAAAAGGCAGTTATTACTAACAAGGTCTCAAATATTAAGACAGATTCCGCTTAATACTATCAAACAAACTATGCCTCCACTTTTAGTCTGCTGGCTATAGATGGCTTCAGAAAGCTCAATATTGGTGTCTGAAATCTTTTAAAAAATATAATAAAATATATCTATATTACATAGATCTGGTTTAACCCAGTTAATTCATAAATTTTTAAGACGATGACGAATATAGTATTTTCACTCATTCTCGGCTCGATATACATCGAGCCTCTCTACGAGTCGTAGACGAGTTAAATAAATTTTTGAACAATGTCTGCATTATCTGGGTTAAGGAGATAAGTTGCCTAACATTTCCTTGAGGAAGGAATTAAAGGAAAAATTCATAGAGGAATTGAGCCCTTCAGAAAAACTCTTTTTCCTGAAAAAGGCAAGGGATGCTATCATGCTAAGGGGATATCAGGCGTGCGAAGACCTATTCAACTATTGTTATTTTCTCACGCTAAAAGAGCGTTTCCGTAATATCATTCCACAAAAAGTTGAAGGATATTTGAGATTCCTTCTCGTAGAAGGGACAAAAGATATAGAAGGGGCAATACAGTTATATGAAGAAAAATTAGAGAGAAAAAAACTGCCTGAGCCCAACACAAAAGAACATCAATTCTTAGAATATTTCTCTGAATAAATGATGTGAGTTAAAATTAACTATTAAAATTAACTATGCGTTTGATACTGTTTGATATTGACGGCACACTGATAGATTCAGGGGGAGCTGGAACTCGCTCCCTAAACCTTGCATTCAAGGAATTGTTTTCTATTATAAATGCCTTCCAAGATATAAGCATGGCTGGTAAAACAGATATACAGATAATAAAAGAAGGCTTGCTGAAGCATGGTATAACGGTAAACGGAAATCTCAATGTTGTTATAAGTATCTATCTTAAGCATCTGCAGATGGAGATAAGTAATAACATGAGGCACGTAAAACCAGGTATTTATGAACTATTAGAAGAATTTAGCCACATAACAGATATGTGGTTAGGACTCCTCACAGGAAATCTTGAGCCTGGCGCAAGGATAAAACTCGGACCCTTCAAGCTTAATGAATACTTCCTAACAGGTGCCTTTGGCAGTGATGACGAAGACAGGAACAAACTTTTGCCTATCGCAATAAAGAGATTTGAGGAATTATGCCAGAGGAGGATAGGGATTGAGGAATGTATAGTAGTAGGTGATACACCACGTGACGTCTATTGTGCAAAGATATATGGAACAATGTGTATAGGTGTTGGTACCGGTCCCTACCCCATTAATGAACTCATAAAGGCAGGGGCTGACTTTGTAGTCAAGGATCTAACAGATATCTATAATTTCAGGCAGCTCCTTAAAATTCTATAAAGGATTTGGATTTCGAGGTTGCGTTAAACTAAGTAAATATTTTACTAAACAATTTCAAAGAGGAATCATGCTTCGTTACAAAGAGATATTTTTAGGTAATCGCTGCAACAATAAATGCCTCTATTGCCTTTACAGGCGGGGTAATCTTTTGGAGCCTGATTTTAACACCCTGACTACAGATTTGAAACGCGGACAAGAAGACAGCATTGCCTTCTACGGGGGAGAGCCAACACTACGAAATGATTTATTAGATATCATCCATGCCGCCCAAAAAAATGGTTATAGAAGAATAAAGCTAATAACCAATGGACAGGCCTTTTCCGATAACCAAACCCTGCATCAGATAGTAAATGCAGGTTGTTATTTATTTGAGATAAAGTTATGGGGATCAAATTCTGATCTCCACGATTACCTGACTCAGACTCCGGGCAGTTTCTGGCAAACAATACAAGGACTTAAAAACTTACAAGGACTTTCTTGTAATAAATTTATCTATCTACGTATACCAATTTGTAACCAAAATTATACAGACATTATAAACATAATCACCACGGGTATAAATCTCGGCGTTAATCGGGTTGTTTTATCTCTTCAAGACCACAATCTAAGATTTAAGGATCTCCTCCCTCATATAAAATTTGCGATAAATATAAGCATCCTGAATCGTGTCTGGATTTTGACCGAAGGTCTCCCTTTTTGTGTTATGCAAGGTCTTGAACACCATATAGGTGAAATTTATTATGGACATAGAAATATCATTGATCCTAAGAGTTATAAGCACCATAAGCAATGCCGAGACTGTATGTTCGGCGAAACATGCCATGGCATTGAAGTGGAATACCTAACCAGATTTGGTGACGCAGAATTTTCTCCGGTAAAGGTAAGCAAATATTTCCAAGACATTAGGTCTTTGTATGAATAAAAAAAGAGTCATACTCATCTCCTTTAATTGGGCCAACCACTTCTCTCTTGCTTTGGGTTATCTCAAAGCTTATGCCCAAAAAGATAAATTTATCCTTAAAAATACCGAGATAGAGATTATTGACTTTGGTACTGAAACACTCGACGTGCGGCAAGTAGTTTATTTTTTATCTCAAAATAAACCGGATATCATTGGTTTTTCTTGCTTCTGTTGGAATATCAATAAAGTTATGGAAACTGCAAGGTTAGTTAAAACAATATTTCCTGAGATAAGGATTATTTTTGGTGGACCGGAGGTTGGACCAGTTTCCACCAAATATCTGGAAGAAAATACTTTTATTGATGTGGTTGTAAAAGGAGAAGGTGAGGCCACCTTTGCTGAACTTCTAACTTATTACTTGGGAAGATGCCGATTAGAAGAAATAAAAGGTATTAGCTATAGGCTTGATAGACAAATTTTAGAAAATCCAGACAGGCCATTGATTGAAGACCTTGGCGCAATTCCCTCACCTTATCTTGAAGGGATCTTAGTACCGAGGGACGGGGTAACTTATATTGAGACTTTTCGTGGTTGTATTTTTAGATGTGGATACTGTTTTGAGGGAAAGAATTTTCCCAGGCCCCGTTTTTTCCCTGAAGATCGAGTCAAAAAGGAAATAGAATTTATTATGAGTAGGCCAGGGATCAAAAGTTTCCACTTTGTTGACTCTATTTTCAATCTCAAAAAAGATAGATTAGAAAAGATAGTAGAGATAATCTCTGCAGCTAATCGTTTTGGCATGGAATTACGCACAATAGAAATCATAGCAGAATTTGTTGATGAAGAAACAGTTGACCTTTTTAAAAAGGCAAATATTAAAAGCGTTGAAACAGGTCCTCAGACAGTGAACAAAGAAACACTGAAAAACGTCAACCGCTATTACGATGAAGAAAAATTTAAAAAGGGGGTAAGACTCCTTGAAGACAACGGAATAGAGGTACTCACTGATTTAATCATCGGACTACCTGGCGATAACTTTTTTAACTTCGTGAAATCAGTCAAGACATTAATAGATATGAAACCTTCAACTATTATTTTCAGTATTCTTCATGTCCTTCCTGGTACAGCTCTTTATCAAGAGAGCCAAAAATTCGGTCTTAAATTTGACGATAAGGCTCCTCACCTTGTCTTAGATAGTCCCACTTTCCCCTACGAAGAAATAGATAAGACTGTAGTCATGGCTTATTCTTTTGATAAAGAATATAATATCAAACCATCTAAATTTGAAAATTAATTTGAAATAGCTGTTTAACCCAGATAATGCATTTTTCGAGTTAACTGCCAATCTTAACCCAGATTATTCATGAATTATCTCTGTGTGCTTTCAGAAGGAGACTGCATTTGAGCGGTTTTATTTTCTTGAAAAAACAAAAATGTTTTCTACTCTGTAAAAGTTACTCTATGGTATAATTCTTAAAAATTGGATCCGAGATGAGATCTATCGGCCTCGATGCAGGTTCTGTGAGTGTAAAGCTTGTGGTCTTTGGGGAAAAGGCAAATAGGCTTTACAGTCATTACGAAAGACATAAAGGGCATCCCTTCAGTGTTGCTTTTAAACTTCTGAGAGAAGTTACAGGGTCAGGAAGTCATGAAGTCAAAGAACCCCTCCATCACTCTGTCACTTTCCCACCCAGTGACTTCTCTTTATCTGTTACTGGTTCAGTAGGCCGACTGATTGCTTCTGTCTTTGGTACAGAACCTGTTAACGAGATTGTAGCCCAGGCATATTCTACACATAAGCTCTTTCCCCATATAAAAACGATAATCGAGATGGGAGGAGAAGACTCAAAACTTATAATCTTGGGTAGAGATGGTCGCACTGTAGAAGATTTTTCTATGAATTCTGTTTGTGCTGCTGGCACAGGTTCTTTCCTCGATCAGCAGGCAGAAAGGCTGAGGCTTACAATTGAAAATCTCAGTGAGTTTACACTGAGATCAAAAAAACCCTCAAGGATTGCGGGAAGATGTAGCGTGTTTGCAAAATCCGACATGATACATCTCCAGCAGATAGCAACACCTGTTGAAGATATTGTAGCTGGTCTCTGTTTTGCCGTTGCGAGGAATTTCAAAGGTTCCATATCAAGGGGCAGAAAAATAAAACCCCCCGTATCATTTCAGGGAGGAGTTGCAGCAAACAAAGGAATGGTCAGGGCCTTTAAGGAAATCTTCGAGCTTGATGAACTCTTTGTCCCTGAAGATTATGCATTCATGGGAGCAATTGGTGCGGTACTGAAAAACATGGATGAAGGCGCTATACAACATTTTGATCTCTCAAAACTTGAAGACTTCTTGAAATCTGAAAAACCCATCGAGGCAGGACATCCGCCGCTGAATGACTTTGAGCTATCAGCTATTAGCTCTCAACCAAATCCTCCTTCACCCACCAATAATCCCCTCACTCCCCCTTTAGTAAAGGAGGGTAAGGAGGGATTTGTAAAAGAGAGGATAGAGGAGATTAACTCGTCACTCGCCACTCACTACTCGCTAGCCAAAACCAAGGCTTATCTTGGCATTGATATTGGATCTATAAGTACTAATCTTGCTGTGATAGATGAACATGGAAACCTTCTTTCGAAACGATACCTTATGACAGCAGGCAGGCCTATAGAGGCAGTTAAACAGGGGCTTGCAGAAGTAGGTGAAGAGGTGGGAGATAAGATTGAGATTAGGAGTGTTGGAACGACCGGCTCAGGAAGATATATGATTGCTGATTATGTTGGGGCAGATATAGTCAAAAATGAGATTACCGCCCATGCAACGGCAGCTATATTCCTCGACAAAACAGTAGACACAGTCTTTGAGATAGGTGGGCAGGATTCAAAATACATATCCCTTAAAGATGGTGTAGTAGTTGATTTCGAGATGAACAAAGCCTGTGCAGCCGGAACAGGCTCTTTCCTCGAGGAGCAAGCTGAAAAACTGAGCATCTCGATAAAGGGAGAATTCGAACAATTGGCACTCTCTTCTAAAAATCCAAGCAGGCTTGGTGAAAGATGTACTGTCTTTATGGAAAACTCTTTAATGGCAAACCTCCAGAAAGGTATTGATAAGAATAACCTCCTTGCAGGACTTGCATATTCCATTGTCCAGAATTATATAAACAGGGTTGTTGTGGGAAAACCTATAGGGGAGAATATACAATTCCTGGGGGGGGTTGCCTTTAATAAGTCTGTAGTTGCAGCATTCGAAAGATATCTTAATAAAGAGATAACCGTCCCTCTCCATCATGAGGTCGCAGGTGCTATAGGCATGGCGCTCATTGCGATGAGGTATATGAAAGACCGTGAGGCGTTAAGCATAAAGCGTGACACATCTAACATCTCCTGTCTCACATCTTTTAAAGGGTTTGAGCTTTCAAAGAGGCCATACGAAATATCCTCTTTTGAATGCAAAGGCTGTCCAAATACATGTGAAATAAACAGGATAAAGATTACTGGGGAAGAGGGGTTTCTCTTTTATGGGGGAAGATGCGAAAAATATGATTTAAAGAAAAATAAGAAACAGGTTGGTTCGCAACCTGTTATCGAAGACTTATTTTCATTCAGAGAGGAAATGCTGTGGAAGGAACACATGCTTAGAATGAAGGAGAAACACGGTGAAACGGTAAATGAGGGAAGAACCAAAGACAAGTCTCCGAGTCGAGTTAAGATCGGTATTCCCTATATCTTGTTTTTCCATGATTATCTTCCTTTCTGGAGTACACTCTTATGGGAACTCGGTTTTGATGTAGAGATATCGCCAAAAACTAACAGGCAGGTTGTAAACTTAGGGCTTGAGAGTGTCCTTGCAGAAACTTGCTTTCCTATTAAGGTTGCTCATGGTCATATCAGACATCTGCTTGATAAAAATGTAGATGCCATACTCCTGCCGAGCTTTATTAACCTCAATACACCTGAGAATCCTTTGGAGAGGGGATATGCCTGTCCCTATACACAGACAATTCCCTATGTATCAAAGCTTGCCTTTGATGGCATAACACTATTAACTCCGGTCGTTGATCTGAGGAGGGAGAAAGATTTCCTTGAAAATGAGGTTAAACGCATATTCAGGCCTTTTGGCATATGTTCAAAAGACGTATCAAGAGCCTTAGAGATAGCGGAGAGAAAACAGAGAGAGTTCCTCAATGAGCTAAAATCAAAAGGGGAAGAATTCCTCTCTTCTATAAAGGACAGGACCGTTATAATAGTCGGCAGGGCTTATAATGCCTTCGACAAAGGCATGAATCTTGAAATTCCCAAAAAACTTGCTGACCTCGGCATCCATTCTATGCCCATGGATTTTCTTCCTATCAATAAAATAAATATTCATAATGATTGGCCGAATATGTACTGGAGATCTGGCCAGAGGATACTCAAAACTGCAAGGCTGATAAGAAACCATCCTAACCTTTATGCAATCTACATAGGAAATTTTTCATGTGGCCCTGATTCTTTTATCCTTAAATATTTTGATGCTGAGATGAAAGGTAAACCATATCTCTTCATTGAGATAGATGAACACAGTGCTGCTGCAGGAGCTATAACAAGATGTGAAGCCTTTATTGACAGCATTCAGAATAAAGGTATGAGTGATGAGCTAAGAATTATGAGTAAAGATAAAAGAAAGACATCTTATCACCCATCATATGTCACTCATCACTCAAAACGTACTATTTACATTCCCCGCATGGCGGATCATGCCTTTGCCCTCGCGGCTGCATTTGAGAACTGCAGTATAGAGTCTGAGGTTCTTCCCGAGTCTGATAAAAAATCTGCCGACCTTGGAAAAAAATATGTCTCTGGCAGAGAATGTTATCCATGTACAGTCACAACAGGTGACATGTTAAAAAAGATATTGGAACCCGGTTTTGTGCCTTCCAAAAGTGCCTTCTTCATGCCTTCTGCTACAGGACCTTGTAGGTTCGGTCAGTATAATGTCTTTCACAGGCTTGTTCTCGACAAACTGGGCTATGAGGACGTTCCTATATTTGCACCAACTCAGGACACCTCTTTTTACAGTGACCTTGGAATTGTCGGCAGTGATTTCACAAAGCAAGCATGGACAGGTATCATTACATATGAACTTCTTAATAAATGCCTCCATGAGACAAGACCTTACGAAAGATATAAAGGGTCAGCAGATGAATTGTATGAAGAATACAGAAGAAGGTTATATTTTTCCTTGAGGAAAAGAAATGGTGATTTAGAAGATATCCTTAAGGATATGAGAAGAGATTTTGAAAATCTTCAAGTCAATAGAGAGAAAAAACCCCTCATAGGAATCATTGGAGAGATATTTGTAAGATCTCACCGGTTTTCTAATGAGAATCTTATAAAAAAGGTTGAGGCCCTTGATGGAGAGGTGTGGCTTGCACCTGTAGAGGAATGGATTTACTATGTAAATCTTATGGGTCTTAGAAAAGCATGGATAAAAAAGGAGAGATCAGCTATCATAAGCTTCCTTCTGAAGAGGTTTTACCAAAAGAGGGTTGAGCATAGACTTGCAAAATATTTAAAGGGATTTTTGAAGACATTGAAGGAACCAAGTACGGAACAGATTCTCAAAAAGGCATCACCCTATCTACATAACTCCTTTGAAGGTGAAGCAATTTTAAGTATTGGGAAGGGCGTTGATCTCTTAGAGAGGGGGGCTTCTGGTATTATAAATGCTATGCCCTTTGGTTGCATGCCAGGGACTATAGTTACTGCTATCCTTAGAGGTATTAATAGGGACTATGGTATCCCTTGCATGAGCATCCCCTATGATGGTACAGAATCACCAACAATAGAGATACAGCTTGAGGCATTTATGGATCAGGCAAAGCAAATGCAAAATTTAAAATTCAAAAATAAAATCTACGACTCATAGAAAATTTTAGAATTCTTAACCCAGATAATGCAGATATTGCTCAAAAATTTATTTAACTCGATGATTTATTGGGAATATCTTTATTGGTTATATGTATAAAAATATTCCGTAAACCATCAGTTAAAGGTACGCTAAGGTATCGAAAAATAAATTTTTTCACAACATCTGCATTATATTAGTTGCATTATTTGAGTTAATTTTGCTTTTTAAATTTTAATTTTTTAAAGGAGGTAAAAGAGTGGGTAGTGTAGTAAAATGGCGGAAAAAGAAGATGAGTAAACATAAGCACAAGAAGCTGAGAAAGAAGACCAAATTCCAGAGGAGGAAGTAAACCCTCAATCAAACCTACTTACTCTTATACCGATAAAGGGCATTGACCTGATGTAGTCAGTGAGTAAAACTTTTTCTACCACTCCTCCCCTTTTTTTGCTACCTCTGGCATGAATAAGATATAAAATACCACCCTCCTCTTTTATAAATCCTATATGCCCTACGATCTCGTCCGAAACTCTTTTATCTGGAGATTTGATGAAAAAAAACATGTCACCACTGCGGAAAGCTAGCGCCTTAGCTGATGTTTTAAGCAGGTCTTTTATAACCTCTTTGGAGAGAATTTTTACCTTATCCCTTCCTTTTGAACCCTTCACCTCTACCGTTGGACCTAATTCTTTCGTAACCTCCCTACCCCATTTTCCGCTATCGAGCATGTCCTCACCAGTTTGAAATCTATCATTATAATTTACAACCTTACCATCCACAATTCTACCTTTACCAATAAATCTCTTATCCAATGCAATCATAATTGCCTCTGACGGCGTCCTGCTAAGACTCAATTCAAGTGTCCTGAAACTCAGATACATGCAATCAACACGCTCATCAGCAACAATTACTTTCTTTGTTACATACTCTCCAATCGGGTCAGAATCATAGGGCGTACCGACAAATTTTTCTGCCCAGAACGCAATACGTTCCCCGACAGGCTTTCCTTCAAGTTCTCTCTGAAATAATGCAATCTCATTATCTGAGATGAAAGCATGGGAAATAACAGGAAAAGATAAAAAGGCAATTATAAAAAATATTCTTAGCATTACTTATTATAACCCTTAAAACTTCCCCTATTGACTAACAAGCGCATTAACCCATATTATTCATAAAATCGCTGGAGGATATAGTATTTGTACCGAAAATGAATTTACAAATCCCCTCTCACCCCTCTTTTCTAAAGGGGAGAGGGGGGATTACTCATTTTCATGTTCCTTTATAAGCCAAAGGCTCATGAGGGTTTGAGCGGTTTGTCGATGCGACCCTTGCAGGGCGTTAGCCCGAGTCCGCCTAAGGCAATGAGCGAAAATACCATATCCTCCCTGTGTATAAAATTTATGAATTAAATGGATTAATAGAGTATCATTTTAGATGTTCAAGCCCTTTACAACTACAGGAATCGGTAGTCTCCCTCATATAGATCCTGAGGAGGCTTGTAGACTTATATTCAATATATTTGATATACCCTTTTGGCCTCAGCTACCAAGATTATCCTTTCATGAATCAATGATACCCCAGTTCTCAGAAGGCATGCCTTTAATAAAGACCGATGAACAAAGTGAACGTATATGGATAGAAAAAAGTCGTGTTGATAATCTTATGGGCTTCTACGAAACCTATTCAGAAGGTTGGAGATCTGCAATCTCTGAAGACTATGCAAAAGGTCTTTACACATTTATAAGACTTTTAAAAAATAGAAGGTTTAACGCACTTAAAGGACAGGTTACAGGGCCCCTAACCTTTACCCTTGGACTAAAGGACTCAGATGGAAGACCGATCTATTTTGATGAAGAACTACGCGAGATATCACTTATGCTTCTGAAAGCAAAAACCAGATGGCAGGTAGAGATTTTGAAGCCCTATGCTGAAAATATAGTCCTCTTTATAGACGAGCCGATTCTCTCCGCTTTAGGCAGTACGAGTTATATGGGCGTTGAATCTGAAGAAGCCCTGAGATTACTGAAAGGAACTGCTGATACCATTAGGCATGCTGGGGGTATTTCGGGAATTCATTGTTGCGGTAATGCTGATTGGTCAATGGTGATAAAGATTGGTACAGATATCATCAGCTTTGATGCCTATGGGTATATTGAAACAATTTCTATATACCCAGCAGAATTCACGGAATTTCTCAAGAGAGGTGGATACCTTGCCTGGGGCATAGTGCCGACAACAGGGTTAATAAGAGATGAAAGTACTGATTCAATAAGAAAACGATTTCATGAAGGGTTAGGAATGTTATCAAAATCAATACCCGCAGATCTTTTACGATCCCGTATACTCCTTACCCCTTCTTGTGGTACAGGTTCAAGGGGCATAGAAGAGACATTAAAGGTATTCCAATTGCTCATAAATCTAAAAGAGGCAGTTTCGTAATGAAAAATCTATTCGTGACTCATGGTTCACAACTCACGACTTCTAAGAGGGGTATATTTATATCTTTTGAGGGAATTGAAGGCTCGGGCAAGACAATTCAAGCAAAGCTCCTTTCTGAATATCTCATAAAAAAAGGCTACAAAGTCATTCTCACAGAGGAGCCTGGAGGTACCCGCATTGGACTAAAGCTCAGAGACTTACTCCTCTCTGCAGAAAATAGGGAAATAACTCCTGTTACAGAACTTCTGCTTTATAATGCCTCACGTGCTCAGCACATAAAGGAAGTTATTCTCCCTGCACTGAAAAGCGGTTCTATTGTAATAACTGATAGATTCAGTAACTCGACAGTAGCTTATCAGGGTTTTGGGAGGGGAATAGATTTAAGGCTTATAGATTTCATTGAGAAAATTGTAACAGAAGGTTTAAGTCCCAACATAACCATCCTTCTTGACCTTGATGTAGAGACCGGGTTAATGAGAAACAGGGGTATCAATAAAACAGACCGCTTAGAGCTTGAGGATGTAGAATTTCATAAAAGGGTGAAAAAGGGCTATCTTGCTATTGCAGCAAAAGAGCCAGAGAGAATAAAATTAATAGATGCCTCAAGGAGCATAGAAGAGATACATCAAAAAATAGTTAGCATGGTTATGGATTTTTTGGCAGCCAGTAAAGTTTAATAAAAAATGAATATAGCACACACTTTGCATTATCCATAACCCCATTTGCTCGTGCATTATGTTTACAATTTGCCATGCCCCTTGCTTTTTAGTGCTTAAATAATCTTCCGCTATGCGAAATATACATCTCGATTCTAACTCCCAGAATAATGTTTACTACTCTAAAAAGCTCTAAAAAAGTCTTGACAAGGCTGAGGCGAATATGATATAGAGAAAAAGTTGATCTGCTTTCCTAAGGGGGGAAGGGGATAGTGGCAACAAGCCAACCTTGCTTAAGAGATAGTAAACCGCTATGAGGATAACGAGTCTCATGGCGGTTTTTTTTGTTTTAATAAAATAATCTGAAGCTCAGCTTCAAGAGGTTAATGTTCAGGCGGTTGTTGTGAAAAACAGTACGTCAATCCCCTTCAATGCACTTTCCCTTATTGTAATTTTTATAGTCCTCGTTGCGCCTCTCAGTCTGTCATTTGCAGCATCTGGAACTCCTCATCTTATTTTCGGAAAGGTGTTTGATTCAGATGGAATACCTCCGGCAAAAGCTAATCTGGAGATTTACTCTTATATTCCTGCACGGCCGAACGAAATATTAGATAAATCCTCAGTGGGATGTGGATATGACTTATTCCTTGATGGCTGGCTATGGTTTGAGGCTGGCAATTTTCTTACTCCATGGTCAATAAATGAAAATGTAAGAATAGTTGCAGTTGACATACAGCGACAGGAAACGGGTGTAATAGACCTCATTCTTGATAGCTCAGGAGGTCAGCTTATTTCTGATCTGCACCTATTACCAGGAGATCATGTAGGGCCAATAGCATCAAATGCCCTGGCCGATGGAGCCAGCCCTGTTTCCATCAGTGAGAAAGAGAAAGGTTTTACTTTAACGGCTTTGATTGACGACTCTCTCTGCGGTAACAGTAATATCCAGAGAGCCGAATATTTTGTTGATGCCGATCCGGGTTTCGGCTCAGGCACAGCAATGAATCCCGAAGATGGTTTTTTCGATAGTCCTCAAGAGAAAATCACTACATATGTGCACACCTCTTCCTGGAAAAAAGGTTCATATACTGTTTATGTTCGTGGACAGGACTCTGCCGGTAACTGGGGAACTGCACATTCAGTATTGGTAGATGTGAAATCGAAGCGTTATACTATCACGGCATCAGCAGGAGCCAATGGTAGCATTTCTCCATCAGGTGCAGTAACAGTGAATCATGGTGCAGACCAGTCCTTCAGCATCACACCGGATCCAAACTACCACGTGGCAGATGTATTGGTGGATGGGATTTCTCAGGGTGCAATTACAAGTTATACATTTACCAATGTGACAGCAGACCACACAATCAGTGCTTCCTTTGCGATAGACACCCATACAATAACAGCATCAGCAGGAGCCAACGGCAGTATTACCCCATCAGGTGCAGTAACAGTGAATCATGGTGCAGACCAGTCCTTCAGCATCACAC
>CAZXCW010000026.1:0-3884 GCA_964639385.1 uncultured Nitrospiraceae bacterium | reverse complement strand
ACAAGTTATACATTTACCAATGTGACAGCAGACCACACAATCAGTGCTTCCTTTGAACTAAATCCTTTAACCATTACCACCTCGTCTCTGCCTTCGGGTAAACTCGACTTTCCTTATAATGCAACCGTAGAAGCTTCTGGAGGTGTCCCACCATATAGCTGGTCCATCACTGCTGGTACTCTGCCAAATGGGCTTACTTTGTGCTCCTCTGATGTTGACCCAGCGCCTGCCTGTACAGGTAAAAGTGGAGGTGATATAACAGGGACTCCCTCAGCGACAGGCCAATATTCTCCTACTATACAGGTGACGGATGCGATTTCATCTACGGCGGCAACGGGCTTTTTCTTAGACATACTCAGTGATCCTGTAAGGATTTTTGGTCCACCTCATAGGTATTTTTCATTGATCCAGGAAGCCTATGATCATTGCTCAGGTGGTGAAACCATTCAGAGTCAAGCGTCAGAGTTTTGGGAGTTTACTGAAAACGTGGAGTGTAACATCGATATGTCAGTTACCCTGAAGGGGGGGTATAACCCCGATTTTACAAGTAATCCTTCGTACACAACAATTAATGGGTCATTGACAATCAGCAACGGGACAGTAGTGATAGAAAATATAATCATTAAGTAATGTTCAAAAATTGTATAAAGAGTATTAGAGTGGGGAATAGTAAGGCAGTGATTCTCAGTGAAGGGTATGATGGTGACATAGTTATTCAGATCGGAGATAAAATTCTCTTTAACGGTGGAATTGGCAGTCTCTTTAAGGATAGGAGAATATGTTTAAACATATGGCTGTATTAGGCAAAAAGGTTAGTGTTATTTTCATATTTATCACTCTGTTGTTTCTAATCCAGAACTATGCCTTTGCCGCAGAAATGACATTCAATCTTGTTCAGGGGTTAAACGGCATATCCCTTCCCTTTGAAAATACGGGAATAACCGATGCTGAAAAATTATGTCAATCTATTCCTTATTGTGAGTCGGTATCATACTGGGATGCCCAAACACAGAAATTTGTTATCCATAAAAAAGGAGTAGTTGAAAATAATTTTTCATTAGTTCCTGGCTATCCATATTTTGTAATTGCCACTCAGGAGACAAACTGGACTGTATCAGGTGATATACCTGAAACAGTAACCTTTAATTTAATAACTACTTCAGGTACCGATGTAAATGCTATAGCTCTGCCAATTAACATGTCTTATATAAAGACAACTGAAGATTTAATGAATACTATTCCCAATGTTGATACTGTGTGGTATTGGGATGCCGCAGGCCAGGGATACGTAGGTCATCCAAAAGGTGCCATGTTCAATAATTTCAATGTCTTTGCAGGCTATCCATATTTCGTAAATGTTACTGCTGATACCACCTGGACTATTGATGTTGCATTAAAAGGATCAGTCAGTGCCGATCCTAAGGAAGGCAATATACCCCTTGAGGTACAGTTCTCAGCGACAGTTAAAGGAGGGACACCTCCTTACAGTTACTCATGGGATGTTGATGGTAATGGAACTGTTGATGATACCAGAGAGAGCTTTAGCTATATTTACCAGCAGCCTGGAATATACATTGTTACTCTTAAAATTAATGACGCTGCAGGTAATAGTATCTCAACCACAGTAACTATAACAGCTATACAGCCTAACCGGAATCCGATTGCAAATCCTGGGGGACCTTATACAGGTTTAGTAGGTCAAGCGATTCAGTTTGATGGGTCAGGTTCAAGCGATCCTGATGGCGACCCTCTTACTTATAGCTGGAACTTTGGGGATGGCGGTACAGGTTCGGGAGTAGGTTGTACTCATGTTTATTCCAATCCCGGCACATACACTGTTTCCCTCACTGTGAATGATGGGAGGGGAGGAAGCGGTACAGCACAAACCACAGCCGAGGTCACATCGATACCAACTCCTACGATTACTGGATTCAATCCGACCGAAGGTCCGGTTGGGACGGTGGTAACCATTAATGGGACTAATTTTGATGGTGGAGCTCTAAGAGTCTATTTTAACGGTACTGCGGCTGTTGTTTCCAATTTCACAAGTTCATCCATTACAACCGCTGTGCCTTTAGGCGCGACAAGCGGTCCTATAACCGTGACTACAAATGGAGGGACAGCAACCAGTACTTCAAATTTCGTAGTTACATTATTATATGACTTTAACCTTTCAGTGACTCCTCAGCAGGCAACGGCTTCTCCTGGCAGCCAGGTAACTTATACCATATCATTAAATGGTACTAATGGTTTTAGTAATCTCGTTGCCTTGAATGTTCAGGGTCTTCCTTCAGGATTTTCAGGATTTTTCAGCCCTAAGACTATAACTTCTGGCCAAACATCAACTTTGTTTATTACTGCTTGTGACAGTTGCACAATTGGGACTCCGATAACACTTACCATTACTGGTTCAACAAATATAAGCGGGGTGGCAGTGAGCAAAGATGTTTCTACGAATCTTGTCCTTCTAACTCCAGGAGTTACAACGCTTGTTGGACGGGTGCTGGACACCGAGGGACAACCAATCAAGAATGTAACCATCAGGGTAGAAGATTCATCAACAATAACTGATGAAAGCGGAAACTTCCTCTTTGAGAATCCACCAACAGGTGATCATGTAGTATTGATAGATGGATTTACCGCCTCTACGGATACTGCTCATTATCCTACCATTCCTATTACGATGAATATTATTGAAGGGCAGACAAACGTTCTCCCATTTGTCCCTCATCTTCATGCTCAGAAAAATTATAACTTCACACCTATCAATCCAGCCAAGGAAACCATAGCAGAGGATCCGGGACTTCCAGGATTACAGTTACGCATACCAGCGGGTGTAAATATTATCGGCTGGGATAGTCAGGTTAACACTAAAGTCTCGATGCGTGAAGTCCCAACAGACGCCCTTCCCGTTCCTCCGCCCCCGCCAAATGTCCAGGGTAAAAGTGTTTACATGTTCTATTTTGGTAAACAGGGCGGAGGTGTTCCGACTACTCCCATTCCGGTAACCGTGCCTAATGATTTGGGATTAAATCCAGGGGAAAAGGCCGAACTCTGGTATTACAATGAATCTCCTAATATTGATGAAGCCCCTAATGAGTGGAGTATGGCTGGAACGGCAACCGTCAGTGCAGATGGTAAGACCATTACTACTGATCCGGGAGTGGGGATACCGAGATTCTGCTGCGGTGCGATAACAGTTACACCAACAACTCCAACAGGGCCGAATATCAATCCAGAGGGAATCAAAGGTGGCGAGCCTGTCGATCTGGCTACAGGTGTATTCGTCCATACTGAGACTGATCTGGCAATTCCAGGCCGAATACCAATTGAAATAACACGCACTTATAGGACACTCGATACATTCGGCGGGCCGTATGGCACAGGTACTTATTTCGGATATGACTGGTACATGATCCGCTCAGGAGATACAGCTACACTTGTTATTCCTCCAGGGAGCCGTATTCAATTTAACCGCCAACCTGATGGAAGTTACACTAACAGAACTACGCCCAGCTATGCTGGCGCCAATGTAACCTTTAATGTCGATGGGACCAGCACGCTACGAATGAAAGATGGTAAAACCTATAAGTTTGATATTTACGGCCTTCTTATAGAGGAAGCTGATAGAAATGGGAATAAACTTAAGTTCTTGAGGGAAGTTGAAGAGAACGTGACTAAAATTATTGGACCTGACGGCAGGACAATGGTCACTTTCAATATTCTTATTATGGGCCGTGACGTCATCACTGAGATGACTGATATAATCGGCCGAAAAGTCGTCTATACCTATGACTTTTCACCTGGCTTTACTGGACGACTAATGTCTGTAACGAATCCTGCTGGTGGGGTTACCCGCTATGAATACGATAGCGAAGGAAGGA
>CAZXCW010000025.1:0-20069 GCA_964639385.1 uncultured Nitrospiraceae bacterium | reverse complement strand
ATAATGATGACTCAGGAGGCGGACATAATGGATGCATGCCCGAAGATTTAAACTTTTCTTCCACATAGCTCAACCATTGCGATAGTTCTTTTTTTAATTCCCCAAAATTTTTATAAAAATATAAAGCATTTCTGAATGTAAGCTCAAAAGTTTTTTCTGTAAAAAGACCATAATAAGTAAAATATGTATATTCACCCGACCCTTTAAATTCTATATAAACTTTAAATTCTATGTAAATTGGTTCATTAGTTTGTAGCCCTGCAAACTCATTTATAACAATTTTACCAGTCATATCCTTCCAAGACGTAACAAATCCACCTCCAATGTAATTTTTAATAGTCTTCCTGTGTTTTAAATCCAAGGTTGTATGTAACTTCTTTTTAAAAATCTGGTATTGCATAGAAGGATTAAAAGATGGGTCATACTTAAGATGAGGAAATAGTTTCTGAAATTTATCTTCTATACCATTAGCTTCTATTGTTTTTGCATAGATTCTATCTGGCACATTTATAATACTATGTAAAGCTAACTTTGCCCTTCCGTCTCCTGTTTCTTTCAATAGTTTTAATTCTTTCTTTGCATTAACTTTAATTTTTTCTTTAGGAAGATCGTAAAAATAGAATAATCTATTGTTTTCATCTTTTTCTTCCACAGATTTCCTTAGCCATCTATCAATTCTTGTCTCTGATATTGGCTTTAGAAGTCTTATAATTTCATCACAAGGTAAAGGGTTGCCCTCAACTAATTTTGTCAAACTTTGTACTTTTTTATCAGCAATGTGATAGGGCATACTAATAACCTTAGCAGTCTCATGTATTTTGTTTATAACAATGTTTTCTTTATATAAAAGGTCAATAAACTTAGAGAGGATATCAGAAGGTTTTTCTTCAAGAATATCGGTACTAATTGAAAGAAATTCTTCCTGTGCTTTATCTTTCTCCTGATTATGTAAATAGAATTGCCATGTCAGACCATTAGTCAGAATAGAAAGGCTAATTCCTTCTTTAAAATAGTGGTGTAATAACTGTTCTTTATGAAGTTCTAATTGTTCTCCTACCTTTTTTACCTCAATAAAAACTTTATTTGAACCATTAATTCTCAATGAATAATCAACTCTTCCTCCAGATACACCAACGGGATACTCTGGCATTACTTCATCAGCATTAAAGATATCCCATCCAAGAATTTGCAACAATCTTAGCACTATTGTTTGTTTTGTAGCTGCTTCATTGGTAAAAGCTATACTTTTTGTCTTAAGATTCTTTATAAAAAATAGTAATTGGTCTCGCATAAACCCGATAAATAAATTGTCTATTTAGTTTGGTCTCAGAGAAGAATCTATTTTGCCGATAACCTGTTATCTCCTCCTACCCGACATATATCGCAAATTGAAATTGTTGCATATTTACCAAGTAAAAATTCCTAAACACTGACGCTGTGGTACTTTAACGAGTTCAATTTGAACAAGTTGCCATCAAAACATCGTGATTAGCCTCAGTAAATTTTCAGAAGGCTTGTATTTAAGACCCAGTGTGATTTTAACCAGTTCACCTGAATCAGGAGCTTTTGTTTCTACTAAAATATTGAAATTGAATTCAACTTTCTCATGTTCTTTTAGATATCTCATATTGTAAATATAATTACTACGTATTTTTTTTCTGATCATTTGCTCAAGCTCTTTTGGGCCGAAGTTAATCATTCCACATTTTTTTAGCTTTCCTCTTTTATTGTTAAAAAGGTACTGAAGCTTACTCTCCTCCACCATGACATTAAAGTCATATATTACTGACACATTTTCGCTAATGGCATTAATTGAAAAAAGGGTGTCTTCTTCAAACCCCTCGTACACTTCACGTTCTATTTTGTATGAAAGAAAAACACCGTATAATGATGATTGTAAGCTCTTGCAGAGGTAACCATTCTTTTCAAATGGATAACAGCACACATTAATGTTTTCATTGTTGTCACGATCATCTTCGTGCGCCATTATTATGGCGTTTTTGTGCTTAATGAAGGTTCCACATAAGATAATCGATAAGTATGTCTTCATGAAAGAGGAATAGTTTAATGCAATCCAGCCAATAAATGGCTCATAGCAAAATAGCCCTTCTTCAAAACTCGCAACCATTCTATCAGACAAGTTGTTGATATACACTAAAAAAAATTGGCTGCTATGCCGATAATCACAACTTCTTATAGGCTTAACCTCTTTGCAGAACTCTTTGTATAATCTATCTTGATGCTTGTTTTTACCCGTATAATCTCCACAAAACACACTATGACTACTACGCCTATCAAAAAACGGAATGATTTTTTCAAATATCTCGTAACCGTACCAAGATGATTTTATTTTGGTTGTGTCAAAAACAAAGGCGACCTCGTTTCTGTCTGGCTTCGGCACTAAAACGATTTTTAAGTCCTTATAGTCTATTCCTTTTGAAAAAAGCACAACTTAGCTGACTGAATAATATGTTTATTTCATCAAAGACATGCCGTTGGCTGAGTCTGAAATAATCCTGCATTATCTTCAAAAGAATGTTTCCTCACGCGTTAAGTGTATAGATCGTTTCGTATGGCATAGTAAAATATAACATTGAATTCTATATTTATTCCACGACTGAACGAAAAAAACTGATTACTTATGGCTATTGAGGATTCCTAATGACTACTCATAAAAACAAACACTATTCAGAAATATGCGCTCCCTGTGTGCTTCAAGAAGTACATCTCATTTCTACTGTAGGAGAATTGTAGCATAAGCCATACTAATTTTACATAATATACCGAAAATAAAGGAAAGAATATAATATGGAATTATTATTCTAAATCAGTAAGTTAAGTGGAAATCCAAGCCAGAAGCCAACCAGCTAAAATATGCTTTTAAAAAATTTGAAGTCCAGGAGGGACACCAGAACCCTATACACTCCCAAAATCAATTTTACTTGATTTATAGATAGCATGACAAGTGCCGAACTCCTCGACTGAAGCAAAATTGAGCAGTCATCTGACAATTATGCATTAGGATCTGTTTGAGTCCCTTTGATCTTATTTATTCTTATCTCCAACTTTTCCAAAAATATATTTTGATACAAGTCTCTCTATATCAATTGCAGATTCTGTTTCTGTTATCTTTCCTCCATCTGGTATGAGCTTATCCGACCCTCCAGGTGTTATCTCAACATATTTTTCTCCAATAAGTCCCTTAGTCTTTATAGATGCTATGGCATCTTCCTGAATCTTCACGTTCTTTTCAATATCAAGAGCGATTAATGCCTCATAGTTCTTATCAAGCCTCACGCTCTTTACCTTTCCCACTGTAACACCGGCAATCTCGACATTAGTTCCTGGCTTTATCCCTCCAGTGTTTTCAAACTCTGCATACACAGTGTATCTACCTCCACCAATGGTTTCGAGTTTGCCAAGTTTAACAGATAAATATGTAAGAGACAAGATACCTATTAACACAAAGAAACCAACAGCCAATTCAAGATCAATTTTTTTCTTCATTCCAATCTCCTTTAATACTTTACTCTACAGGGCCTTCATGACTCCCTGTTATGAACTGCTTAACTACGGGATTGGTGGAACTCTGTATCTCTCCTGATGTACCGAATTCAACAATAACCCCATTGTGCAAAAGGGCAACTCTATTGGCAACCTCGAAGATACCAGGAATCTCATGGCTTATGATCAAGCCAGTAAATCCATACCTTTTATGACTATCTATAATAAGTTTGTGTATTTGCCCCACAATGATAGGGTCAAGACCTGTGGTTGGCTCATCAAAAAAAACAATTCTCGGCTCCGTTATTAATGCCCGTGCAAGGGCAGCCCTTTTCCTCATGCCCCCGCTTATTTCTGCCGGGTATTTATTACCAGCGCCTTTAAGGCCTACGTCCTCCAGGGCCTTTATAACTTTTTCCCGTATTTCGTTCCTGCTTAGCTTTGTCTTTTCTTTTAACGGAAAGGCAACATTCTGATACACAGTAAGGGAATCAAATAATGCTCCGCCCTGGAAAAGGACCCCGAATTTTTCTCTTATCTTATCAAGGGCATTTCCCCCAAGTTTTGTAATATCTGTCCCGTCAATCAAAACACTGCCTCTATCCGGCTTAAGAATCCCGATAATATGTTTTAGAAGGACACTCTTACCACCACCACTTTTCCCCATTATTGCTACTACTTCTTTCTCGGCAATTGAAAGACTTACACCGTTTAGAACTCTTTGACTATCAAAAGACTTTTCAAGATTTATGATTTTAATCATCTTTTGAATTTATATCAAAACAGATCCAAGAAAATAATCCCATATTAGAATTAGTATTGAAGACATAACAACAGCCTCTGTTGTAGCCTTACTGACCCCTGATGCGCCATATCCTCTGCCGAATCCCGTGAAATAACCTTTATAGCAGCATATCCATGTGACTATTATCCCGAAGCTGAGGGATTTATACAGTCCAATTCTTATATCTTCCATAGCTACAAAATCTTGCATCTGGGAAAAATATGTTCCTGAGCTGAGGCCGAGAAGCTTTACTGCTACCAAATAACCTCCATATATCCCGATCAAATCGAATATCGCTGAAAGTAAGGGAAAAACAATTATGCCAGCCACTATGTTCGGGACGATTACATAGCGCATAGGGTTAAGAGACATCGTGGCAAGGGCATCTATTTGCTCCGAAATCCTCATTACCCCTATTTCGGCTGTTAGAGCAGAACCTGCTCTTCCAGTAACCATAAGGGCAGAAAGGACTGGTCCAAATTCTCTTATAAGGCTCAGGGCAACAGCGGGACCAAGTAATGCCTCGGAACCAAATTTCCTCAGCGTATAGAATACCTGAAGTGATATAACCATTCCGGCAAATGCGCCGGTTAGAATTATTACCACTAAGGATTTGTTTCCGAAAAACCTCACCTGTCTCAAGAATATTCTAAACTTGAAAGGGGTTAGGAATATATAATAAAAAGAGTCCAACAAGAAAATACACATATGTCCCATCATTCGCAATTTTGAAATTGCCCAGGCACCTAGTATCTTTAACAATGTTCCCATGTAATCCTTTCCATTAAATCTTCGTAAAAACTTACATGATTTAATATTAGCCCCGTATATTGTATCAGAAAATATTAGAATACAAAGAAGAAAATCTTATCTAAGACGATCGTAGGATGACCAATTATCAAGCACTCAGAGGTATCCAAAATAAGAGATGTCTCACCGAGTTTATCCTGAGCGAGATTCTTCGGTCGTATCAACCCTCCCTCAGAATGACGGCAAATGAAGGGTTCAGCATAACAGGTTGCTACAATGCGATTCCGAACTGTGCGTCTATATTCCCTCGCTCTATGTCATTCTGAGTCCACCAGAGGCGGCGATCTCCTCGCAATGACTTTTAATACGTTTGCATAGCTTTTCTTAAAACTATACGGCTTAGAAAGCATAAACAAACTTAAACCAGAGATCGTTGCCCTGTGGTCTGTTTTCAACCGCTGTTTCAAATAGGTATTTGAGAACAAAACTCATATTCTTATAGTCGTATTTGAGTTGTGGCCCGACTGCAACAGCCTGACCTTTAAACCCTTCAGAGAAACCAAGAGATGCCGGGAATGTTACTTTTTCGCCGTTTATTTCATCATTAGTAACCTGTTTATAATAATAGCCTCCTACCCCTACTCTCCAATTGTCAATTTTATAAGCTACAGTATAGTCAAAATGGAATTCCTGTCCTGATCTGTAATCAGTATCCGGATTGTTGGTATTAAAGTCATACATGAATTTGCTCGACACTTCTAGGCCAAAATCACTCATATAGGTAAGGGCAACAATTGGTTCGAATGTCCAGTAATTCCTGCTCGTATTTGCCATATCATCTTTATCATAGCTTCCTGTCGGCATATAGATATCAACACCTGTAGCAAAATGCCAGTTTTTCGTGTGCCATGAAAGAATAAAGGGATCTACAATAATGTCACCCAATCCTGTTTTGGTATCACTCTTTACACCACCTGGGGTCGTTGCAGTCACATCTTGATACATAATGGGAACGAATATATGCACACCCCAGTATCCACCAAATATTTGTTGTTTAGTTATATAGATAAAACGAAAAGTATTTGCTATAACATCTAAATCAAAATCTTTATCTACATTATCGCCATGCTTATTATTAAATTTATCAGCATGGTAAAAGAGAAAATAATTAATAAAATAGTACCCGGGTGGCGGAACCGCACCTGACATGAAATCCTCAGCACCATTTGGATATGCACCACCACCACCTTCAGTAGCAAGAACATTTACACTTGTGAGCACTAAAAGAGATAGAATCAATAGCAGAAAAACAAAAAACCTTTTGCCTTGAGCGAAAACTTTTTTCATGACCCCCTCCTTGATGTTACTTTAAGGCTTGATAGCCGTTTTCTCCAGCAACCAATATTACGAAAAAACTTGTTTATTTACAAGAAAAATTTAATCCCTCAACATCTCTTCGATAGTAATCTTTACCGACTCCGTAAGGGAAGGCAGGTCATAACCACCTTCGAGGGTAAAGACAAAAGGATTTGATGAACAGGAGAGGACGCTGTGAACAATCCCCCTCACACCTTTATCTGAAACCCTGATGTCTGACAGGGGATCATTTTTATGGATATCATAACCAGCAGAGACAAGGGTTATATCGGGGCCAAATTCCTTAACAAGGTTAGGAAGGATGTCCTCATACACATATAGATATTCTTGGTCTCCTGACCCTGGGCGCATAGGAACATTGTGTGTAAATTTTTCTCCTTTACCTGTTCCCCTTTCTGAATCTACTCCTGTACCTGGATAGTGAGGATACTGATGGGTGCTGAAGTAAAAGACTGTATCATCGGTTTCAAATATGTGCTGGCTTCCGTTTCCATGATGGACATCGAAGTCTATAAGAAAAACTTTTTTATAGCCCGTCTCCTGGGCATATCTCGCACCGATTGCAATATTGTTGAAAATGCAGAAGCCCATTGCCCTGTCGGATTCTGCATGGTGACCAGGGGGCCTGACAGCACAGAATGCCCTCTGTATTTCTCCTTTCTTGCATCTTTCAACAGCCTCAATAACTGCACCGGCAGCATATAGTGTAGCTTCCAGGCTGTCTTCTGACATATAGGTATCAGGGTCTAAATATCCCGTTCCGAAATTTTTAATCTTTTTGATATACCCAGAGGCATGAACGAGGGCTATCTCATCATAAGTAGCCTTACGCGGTTTTATGTGGATGAGTTTTTCCCATGTACCTGATTTTTTCAGAGAGTCTATGATATGTATTAACCTCTCTTTTCTTTCAGGATGCCATTCTGGTGTCTCGTGTCTCAGGAAGATATCGTCGTAGATAAAGCCAACTTTTGTCACAATGAAAGATTATACTTTAAAGTTGTTTGTAGAAAAAGCGAAAACTAAGACATGTGCTTACAATTAAAATTTAATCGCCCTCCCCCAACCCCTCCCATCAAGGGAGGGGTTGTAATAAATTGGCCTCGGTCAAAGAAGAAGGAACAAAAGAGTGGTCCCTCTCCCCTTGTGGGAGAGGGAAGGGGTGAGGGGGAGGTGTAAACTTTTCGCTTTAACTACAGAAATATCAATATGCCCATCATAGCGATTGACCATATTATATCAAGGGGGAGTTGAATCTCACAGGTAGAATCAAAAAGTATATCAGTTCTCGCTGGAAATTCTTCGTCAGAAAGCCACAGGATAAGCGTAACCGGTATTCGGGGCAAGGGTAGAAACTCAAAAGAGGCATCTCCATAATTTGAAATCTTCCCATTCAATTCTCTCCCTCTTGTCAGGAATCTCTCTTTTTCATTACTGTATTTTTCAGAAACCTTTTCCAGAGGAAGCAGATGTGAACCCTTGAAGAAAAACTCACCACCCTTCAGGTTTTCCGGCTTAATGAGCCTTCCCGACAAAGGGATTTCTCTCACATTTACGAGATAAGACAGAACAGAAGGTACGAAAAAATATGTAAGCCTCTTCAGAAAGATTTCACCTTTCTCAGATAAATTCTTGATCTCTCTTTTCAGGAATGATATAGAAAAGTCTAATCCAAAGGACTTTAATATATAGGAGGAAGTATCTCTATCGTAAAAAACATCTGCCTTTCTACATACATCTGCCGGCTCAAGTCTTGAAAGCCTTTCCCACGCATTTTCCTCTCCCGGAAAAATTTTATCTGTCATAGTAATTACAATTTGCCTGTTTCTTTTATCCCTATCTCAATCATTTTTTGTTTTATCTCTTTAATCTTGTCCCTTATCTTTGCAGCACGTTCGAATTCCAGCCTTTTTGCGGCCTCTTTCATCTCGGCCTCAAGTTTCTTTATGGTTTCCTCTTCGCCTCCATATTCAGCCCTTTCTTCTGCAATGGCAGGGACGGTCCAGTAATCTGCTTCATATATTGAACTCAGTATGTCCTTAATGTTGGACTTAACGGTCTCAGGAGTAACATTCATTTTTTTGTTATATTCTTCTTGTATCCTTCTTCTCCTGTTAGTCTCTTCAAGAGCCTTCTGCATTGAACCAGTAATGGTATCTGCATAGAGAATTACCTCACCATTCAGATTCCTTGCTGCACGGCCAGATGTCTGGATCAATGAACGTTCTGAACGGAGGAACCCCTCTTTATCAGCATCAAGTATAGCAACAAGGGAAACTTCTGGTAGATCGAGTCCCTCTCTTAAGAGATTTACTCCAATCAAAACGTCAAAATTTCCAAGTCTTAAATCACGGAGTATCTCGACGCGCTCAAGGGTATCAATATCAGAATGGAGATAACGGGCCCTCACACCGAGGTCAGCATAGTAATCAGTTAAATCCTCTGCCATTTTTTTAGTAAGAGTTGTTACAAGAACCCTCTCGCTTCTTTCTGCACGTTTCCTTATCTCTCCAAGCAGGTCATCTACCTGTCCTGAAACGGGTCGCACTGACAATTTTGGATCTATAAGACCAGTAGGTCTGATGATCTGTTCAACTATACGACCTGCTGCTTTTCCGAGTTCATAGGGCCCGGGTGTTGCAGACACATAAATTGCCTGATTAATTCTATGCTCAAATTCACTAAAGGTGAGTGGCCTGTTATCAAGCGCAGAGGAGAGCCTGAAACCATAATTAACGAGGGTCTGTTTTCTTGATCGATCTCCCTCATACATACCACCAAGTTGGGGAACTGTTGCATGAGATTCATCAATAACAATCAGAAAGTCTTGAGGGAAATAATCGATTAATGTATAAGGGGGCTCGCCAGGCGCTCTTCCACTCAGATGTCTCGAATAGTTCTCTATACCATGGCAATAGCCGAATTCCTTCAGCATCTCCAGGTCGAATCTTGTTCTCTGCTCGATTCTTTGGGCCTCGAGAGTCTTCTCCATCTTCAAAAAATACTTAATCCTCTCCTCCATCTCTCTTTCTATATTTTTTAATGCAGGCTCTAGCCTCTCTCTTGGCGTTATCCAGTGGCTGTTCGGAAAAAGGGCAATTTTTTCTATCTTTCGAATTTTCTCTCCTGTCAGGGGATCGAACTCATGGAGTGCATCGATGTCATTACCAAAGAACTCTATACGGATCCCCTTATCCAGGGAAAAAGAAGGATAGACCTCTACAATATCACCTCTCGCTCTGAACATTCCCCTGCTGAATTCAGCATCAGAGCGGATGTACTGCATCTCTACAAGTTTTCTCAATATATCGTCGCGCTCAGTCCGCATCCCTTCTTCTATAACCAGATGCATATCCATGTAGTCTTGCGGCGAACCAATGCCATAGATGCATGACACAGAGGCAACAACAATTGTATCTCGCCTTTCGAGAACCGCCCTCGTTGCAGAATGTCTCATCCTGTCTATATCATCATTTATAAGGGCGTCTTTCTCAATGTATGTATCCGTTGTCGGTATATATGCCTCAGGCTGGTAGTAATCATAATAACTGACAAAGAACTCAACAGCACTATCTGGGAAGATTTCTTTAAATTCTCCGTAAAGCTGGGCAGCGAGGGTCTTATTATGGGCGATGACAAGGGTTGGCTTGTTTATATTTGCAATAACACTCGCTATTGTAAAGGTCTTGCCGGAGCCTGTCACACCCAGAAGAACTTGATGTCTCAGCCTCTTTTCAATTCCTTTAGTAAGTTCTTTTATAGCCTTAGGTTGATCACCCTTGGGAGAAAAAGAGGTTATAAGTCGGAATTTATCCATGTTAACCCAAATGATGCAATTGAGATAATGCAGATGTTGTGAAAAAATTTATTTTTCGATACCTTAGCGTACATTATTCATACACAACCGTAGAGATAGGCAGGGCATAGTATTTGAGCGGTTTCTTTTGCCGATAGTCCAATGAGAATACTCTAAAATGAAGAGGCAAAAGCCTCGGAGCTCCGATCTTATCGGGGCGAGAATGAGCGAAAATACTATGCCCTGCCTAAATACACATCCGTAGTAATCTATTTTAAATAAATTTTTGAGTAATGTCTGCATTATTTGAGTTAAACGCCTTCTAAAGGGCAACCCTCACATATCGGGTTTTTTCTGCAGTATGTTTTTCCAAGTCTTACAAAGAGGGCATGATATTCATTATAGAGTCTTAGATCTTTTTTCAGAGTTGAGTGAAAAAGATCCTGGAATTCCTCATAAGGCTTTGTATGTTCCATGATTCCATGTCGTGAGAGAACCCTTTTTGTATAGGCGTCTATAACAAAAACAGGTTTCTCCAGGGCATAAAGGAGTATTGAATCTGCTGTTTCAGGACCAATGCCGTGAATCTCAAGAAGTTTTGTCCTTAAAGTTCGCATTTCTATATCTCTCATACTTTTCATACTCCCATGGTATTCATTCATCAAGAAAGCTATGAATGCCTTGAGCCTTTTAGCCTTTATATTGAAATAGCCTGCTGGTTTTATCAGAGACGCAAGCCTCTCTGCCTTCATCTCCTGAATACTCTTTGCGTTAAGGGCATTTATCCTTTTTAAATTATCTATTGCCTTTTCTACATTTCCCCAGTTCGTGTTCTGTGTGAGGATAGCACCAATGGTAATCTCGAAGGGCGAGTCTCCAGGCCACCAGTGTTGAGGCCCAAAGGTGCGGTAGAGTCTTCTGTATATTTTGACTAATTTATTCATTTACTTTCTAACATAAATCTGATCACCCTCCCCTCTATCCCCTCCCGTCAAGGGAGGGGCAGCAAGTGGGGTCTTCAGTGAACGACCTGACGGTAGAGACCGAAGGCGTAAAAATTATCAAAAAATTCAGATTGTCCTCCTTGTTGGAAAGGACATTCTCTTTCTACTCCCTCTCCCCTTGTGGGAGAGGGAAGGGTGAGGGGGATATAAATAATGATTCCAGGATCCATGGTTTTAGTTTCCTTGACTTACACAGGACTAAATAGTAGTTTATTATACCTGAAAGGAGAACTGGTAATGCTTGATTCAAGGTTTGTGAGAGATAACCCTGAGAAGGTCATAAAAGCCCTCAAAGATAGGGGTTATGATCCGGGCATTATTAGTGATTTCTTGAAAATCGAGGAAGAAAGAAGATCTTTGCTTCTTGAAGTGGAGAGATACAGGCAGGAGAGGAATGAGATCTCAGAGAAGATCTCCAGAATGAAAAAGGATGGGTCAGATGTTACCACAGAAACACAAAAAGCCAAGGATATCTCAGAGGCAATAAAGATAAGGGAAGAACGGCTAAAGGAATTAGACGAAAAGACAAGAACCTTCCTCCTGAATATTCCAAACATTCCCCATGAATCTGTACCTGTTGGAAAAGATGAGATGGAAAACACAGAGATAAAAAGATGGGGTGAGCTGAGGCAATTTGACTTTGAGCCGATGAATCACTGGGATATTGGGGAAATGCTTGAGATTATTGATTTTGAGAGGGCATCCAAGATTGCCGGTGCAAGGTTTGCCCTTATGAAAGGTGTTGGAGCAAGGCTCGAAAGGGCCTTGATGAATTTTATGTTAGATCTGAATACATCAAAAGGATATAAGGAAGTTTTCCCCCCGATTATTGTTAATCGGGACAGCATGATAGGTACAGGGCAGCTTCCTAAATTCGCCCAGGAATTGTTTATTGTCACTGATCCTGAGTTTTATCTCATACCTACTGCAGAGGTTCCTGTGACAAACATCCACAGAAATGAAATCCTTAGAGAAGAAGATCTGCCGATCTATTATACGGCTTATACACCATGTTTCAGGCGTGAGGCAGGCTCATATGGGAAGGACGTTAGGGGTCTTATCAGACAGCATCAATTCAATAAGGTAGAGCTCGTAAAGTTTGTAAAGCCAGAGGATTCTTATAATGAGCTTGAGTCTCTGACAAGAGATGCCGAGGATATTCTTCAGAAGCTGGAACTTCCATACAGAGTTGTATCACTCTGTACAGGGGACTTAGGATTTGCTGCTTCGAAGACCTACGACATCGAGGTCTGGCTTCCAGCCCAACAGAGATATAGAGAAATCTCTTCCTGCTCAAATTTCACAGATTACCAGGCAAGGAGGGCAAGCATACGTTTCAGGCGGGAAGGGAAAAAGGGAACGGAGTTTGTACATACATTGAATGGCTCTGGTCTTGCCATTGGCCGTACTCTCATCGCCGTTCTCGAAAACTACCAGCAGAAGGATGGAAGTGTAGTTATCCCAGAGGCATTAAAGCCGTATATGGGGATAGAGATAATAAGGTAAATGTCTAACCCAAATAATGCATTTTTCGGGTTAAGGAATTTTGGGCCGGCGAATAGCGGCCCAATTATAAAACACTATTGTACTTTGAAGAATGTTTCTTTAGAGTCTTTCGCGGTCTGGGATTGAACAGTTGTTATAACACTATATGTTCCCTTCTTTGCATCTGAGGGCAAGAATAGAGGAATTGTAGAGGAATAAGTGCCCCCATGACGGCTTACGTTCACCTCAGGTTTGCCAACGAGTTCTGCTCCCTTTTTTATTTCCCTGGTTTCTGTTATGTTTATTTCCCTGTCGGGAGCTGATTCAAGCACTGCATATGTTACTTTGAGATCAACCTTGTCTCCTGGCTTTACTGTGTTGGGTGTTGCAGATACATCTTCAATCCTTACCATTGTGCCCATGGATGACTGGTAATTATACTTTTCTGCTGTCTCCTCTTTTGTCCTCTTTACATCGTAAGCATAATGTCCAATCAACCCGCCAACAAGTGCGCCAGCAAGACCGCCGATAATAACGCTTCCGCCGCTCTCTCCCAATATTGCTCCTGCTACAGCACCAGTTGCGCCTCCGATTGCTGCGCCTGTTGCTGCACCCTTATGTTCTTCTGGGATTGATGCACAACCAAAAAGACTAAAAATAAACAAGAGGATTGTAATAATTGAAATTATTTTAAGCTTCATATTCATCTCCTCTTAATTGTCAAAAGTATATAAATTTTTTAAAAAAATATGCAACCATGTCAAAGGATAAACTATCCCCTTTTTTATTACTCAGCGCTGTTTATTTTTTCTTGACCTTTTTGACAATCATGTGCAATCATATAAATGAAGTGTCGGAAGTTTTTGTTGGGTAGAACCGCAATGATCTGAGCTTTGCGGTTTTTTTATGATTTAGTTTCCGTAATCTTCAAATTTTTAGTAGGGAGGTGTAGCAGCACAATGAAGGGTACAGTAAAATGGTTTAATGAGTCCAAGGGCTATGGATTCATTACCAGAGAAGACGGTGTAGACGTCTTTGTTCACTATACTTCCATTCAAGGCAATGGTTTCAAGACATTGTCGGAAGGGCAGCAAGTGAGCTTTGATGTCGATGATGGACCTAAAGGCCCAAAAGCAATAAACGTTCAAAAAATCTAAGCCCAAAAAGCGAGTCCCTTTAAAGGGACTCGCTTAAACATACCAACCCATTTACCTCGATTTGCACTCCCTCTAAAAACTCCTTTAAAATCATCTAACCTTTCTTTAAAATGATCAGAAATCATTAACCCAGATAATGCATTTTTCGGATTAATATGTAGTCAATCAGATGAAAGATTTTAATTCATCAGGAAAATGAGCAGTAGACCTTCAATCACGATAGGTTTTTCTTCACACAGGATTGAGACCATACCTTTTGCAAAAAGGCTTATGGAAAACCACAAAGTCATCATACTTGAAGAGGCCCCAAATCCAGAGTTTAAAGATATACTTAATAAAGAAATCTCAATTTATGAGTATCTTGATGGGATTGATTCAGGCTTCCCTGAATTCTCCAGGCGTATATATAAAATCCTGCAGGGATTTCATACGAGAGGTAAAAAGATCCTCCAGATAGAGCCATATATGGATTGGCTCATGCGTATCCATGAAATGTTCTCTGAAGGAAAAGAACCATCCGAAGTTCTCAGAATGCCGGAGTTGAAAGAAGTATATGAAGCCGAAAAGAAAGCGACAGGCGCACTCCTTCATTTTTATGAATCATCTATGGGCAAGTCTTTTGCAGGGGTCATTGATGCAGTGAAGAATTTTGCACATGCTGATGCAGAAAGATTCCGACTTAGAGATACGATGAGGGCAAGAGCAATTTCTAAGATTTTGTCTGAAAACCAAACTGTTTATGTAGAAGCAGGTGCAGTACATACTTATCTTGAGAGGGTTCTTCGACAAACATTGGGAAAAAGATGGCAGATCAAATCAGTATTCCTGTTAGAGCCTGTTGTAGAAAAATTGACAGGAAAGAAACAGGTTATTGCCCCTGGTGATACTCTTACTGAACATTACATTTTTGGCAGAAAAGGTAATGATGAATTTGAAACGCTTCAGGCAGCCAGGGCTCTTATCTATATTCAAATTCTCGAAAAGGAAGAGATGATACCTACGAAGGAAGAGAAGACTCCACATATCAAAGATGAAATAAGAGCTATTGAGTTGGCTAATAAGCTCTCTCTTGACCAATGCGAAGAGATTTATATGAAAATAAGGTTTAAGAGTCGTAATCAGGCTCTGGAGATTGTTCAAGGCTATATCTCGTCTTTTTCTTAAAGACGGACAGGGAGATAAATAAAGTAATCGGCAGTTCCTTCAGTTTAAAGGACTCGGTGACGTAAAGATTATCAGAATCGCGACCCACTTTTGAGATAGCGAGAAGGTCGGAATCGACTCGCAACGAGATTGTTAATCAGGTATTAAAGGAGTATAATAAATAAGAACAAGGAGTTGAAATGGCAGAAGTTGCAATAAAATTACCTAAAGAGAAGCTGATTGAAGGACTTTCGAATCTTTCCTTTAAAGAAATCAAAGAGATAATGGACTCTCTTATTCAAAAAAAGCTCTTTCGGCCGTCAACTGCAAAGAGGATATATAAAGAAGCCTCAGAAATCACGAGAAGGAGAAAACTTCCCCTGGAGGTTACAGAAGAGGCTGTTAAGTGGCCCAGGGCAAAAAGGTAGTAATTGATGCAAATGTTTTCATCTCCGCTTTTGGTTGGGGAGGCAAGCCATTAAAGATTATGGAGTTATTAGAAAAGGGAGAAATAAAAAACTGCATTTCAGAGGAAATTCTTTACGAACTTTGCACTGCACTTTCCTATCCAAAACTTAGTTTTCCCCAAAAACTTGAGTCTGACATTTTAGAATTTGTTCTTGCACATTCTGATATTTATGAAACCAAAGAACATCTGAATATTACACCCATCCAAGAGATAACAAGTTCATAGAGTGTGCCTTATCGGCTAAAGCCAAATTTATAATAACTGGCGATAAAGGTCTCCTATCTATAAAACAATTCAGGGGTGTTAAAACTATTACGCCAGAGGAATTTTTAAAAAGTAAGGAAATTCGTAGTTAAAGAAAACCAAGCTTACTGAAAGGCTCCCCCGCTGTTAGCCCTCCAGATACCCTGAATTCCTTAGTAGATCCTATTTCCCAATAGGTTAAATAATAAGGTTAATTATTCCTTTACCTATATAAATAAACGAACTATTTTCTTGACATTTATAAATAGTCATGCTATGTTAAGAACATAATTCTGCTATTTGGAGGTTTATGGAACAGGAAAACAGGCATGAACGGTTCAAAAGAATAGCTGCAAAGAGAACAAATGAGATTCTTGAGAAGATCAGGATTCTCGGAAATTGTTCAAATAAGAGTTCCTATGAATATACTGAGGAAGAGGTAAATAAGATTTTCTCTGAGATTGATAAGCAATTAAAATTAACAAAGGCTAAGTTTTTGGCAGGGAAAAGGGAGAGGTTTAAACTGTGAAGTGTGGTCGTAAATTGCGATCTTAAATCATGAAGGCAAAAGTGGCTGATATTATTCCATTGGAGACGATTGAACAGCGTATTCTTTTGATTCGAGGACAAAAGGTCATGCTGGATGCTGATCTGGCTGAGCTTTATGGTGTTGAAACAAAACAACTGATTAGAGCTGTCAAGAGAAATATAACGAGATTTCCTGCTGATTTTATGTTTCAGCTTCACAAGGAAGAGTTTGAAAACTTGAGGTTCCATTTTGGCACCTCAAGTCGATGGGGTGGCCGTCGGTATCTTCCTTATGTATTCGCAGAGCAGGGCGTGGCAATGCTCTCCAGTGTTCTTAACAGCGAAAGAGCAATCAATGTCAATATTGTTATTATGCGAGCATTTGTAAAACTGCGAGAGATGCTCGCATCGCATAAAGACCTTGCCCGCAAGTTGAACGAGATAGAAAAGAAATATGATGCACAGTTCAAAATAGCCTTTGATGCCATTCGTGAACTGATGACACTGCCAGAAAAACACAAAAGGAAAACTGGGTTTTTAGCAATTCAGCAATAAAGACAAAGTTTTGAAAAAAATCTTTTAAATAATAAATCTTGACAAGTGTTGAATAATGATTTAATCTTCCATAAAGCTTTATAAGAGGTGTCCTATGGATGGTAAACAGATGTTTAATACAAAAGAGGCCGCAAGATATTTAGGGGTAAGCCAATCAACAATTTATCGAATGGAAAAACAAGGACTAATCTCTTCAGTACGTACTCCTGGTGGTCAAAGACGATTCAGGAAAGAGAATATTGAAAATTATTTAAGAAAGAGCTATACCTTTGAAGCCCCACAAAATCCAAGTCAATACAAAAAAACTGCTTTTTTAATAAAAGAAACTGAGGCGGTTTATGGTGTCGAAACTAATGGGCAGGTCATAACTTCAAGAATTTCACAAATGGATGAGCTATTTTTTCAAAATGATTCAATATGGATTTATAATGCAGATATTTTAAAAACAAACTGCGTTGCCGACAGTTCTATAGATTTGATTGTAACTTCTCCTCCCTATAATGTTGATATTAAATATAACTCCTACAATGATACAATTCCATATGATATTTATCTTGAATTTACTCGAAAATGGCTTGAAAAAATTTATAAACTTCTAAAAAATGACGGCCGTTTCTGTTTAAATATTCCTCTTGATAAAAATAAAGGTGGTCAGCAAAGCGTGTGTGCTGATATCACAACGATAGCAAAGCAGGTGGGTTTTAAGTATCACTCTACAATTATTTGGAATGAGCAAAATATTTCAAGACGCACAGCTTGGGGATCCTGGCTTTCTGCTGCTGCACCATATGTAATAGCTCCTGTTGAAGTCATAGTTGTTCTTTATAAAAAGATTTGGAAGAAGACAAGCGGGAGCCGAAAGTCAGATATAACCAGAAAAGAATTTATGGATTGGACAAATGGAGTTTGGAATTTTACTGGTGAAAGCAAAACAAGAGTAGGGCATCCTGCACCATTTCCTGTAGAGCTTCCAAGAAGATGTATAAAATTATTTACTTTTGTAGGTGATATTGTTCTTGACCCATTTTTAGGTAGTGGCTCAACCTTGATTGCATGTGCCCTCACAGGCAGAAAAGGAATAGGTGTTGAAACAGACAAGAGATATTGCGAGATTGCAAAACGTAGGCTGATAAAGGAAGCACAGATAAACCAACTCAAGTTAGAGGTTATTAATGTTTGAAAGATAAAGGGAGAGATGATTAAAAAACTCTCGACATCAGCGCCTTACAATTCTTTATGTAAGGATTTATATTCATTAGGAATTTTCGATAAAGCCATTAATGGGTTATTATCAATCATAGAAACAGACGACAAGCATCAAACGATTTTGATTGAGAGAAGATTTGCAGATAATTCTGGAGATTATATAGAGGCAGGATACTATTTTATTCAATGTCTAAATATCACTTGTGAGGAGGAGCATCTAAAACAGTCCCGCGAAATTTTAGAGATTGTTATAAAACAAAAAGTTAAAAGCAATTATATGGAAGTAGACCCCATTCTCCTTGCACCTGAGTTTAATAAGGCTGTCCTTGATTTTGTAAACCAATATAACAAAATTCAAAGAAGAAAACCTATCCAGTTATTTAGATACGGAGAATAACTAATGGGATCTTTCATCTGTTCTATTTCTGAAAGGGATTGGGAGACATCTAAAACTAAAGGTATCTACGGCAACAAAGAAGGCAATATTCTAAGGGGGCATTATCGTGAATTCCCACCCAAAACAAAATACTCTATCATCAGGGATCTTGTCGGGATGAGGAAAGGAGATAATGTATTTTTTCATGTAGTAAGAGACAATAAGCCAAGTAGCGTTCACGGTATTTATATTGTTCGAGAAGACCCTTTCTACAATGCTTCAAAGATTTGGAACGATCCGCATGAAATATTCCCCTATCGCTTTATATTTGAGCCTCATCCCAATTATGCATACCTTTACAAATATGACGCAAGTATAGAGGTAGTGGACCTTTATGAACTTATAGAACAACGAAAAATATGGTCGTTAGCCACCCTTGAAAATGAAATAAACATTGAAGCACGGAGTGTGCGGAAAATTGAAGATGGGAAAGAAACAAAGGAAATCTTAAGACTATTACACAGGGACTATAGGCATCGGCGGACAGACACCAAAATTAACTTTACTCCCATTCCATCACCTCCTGGTTCAAAGCCTCTCAGAGATTATATTCAAGACATAGGTCGGTATGAGAACTCTATTAAGGCACTTTTACTATATAAAATCGCACAAGATGATTCATCTATTATTAGTATTTTAGGTTCTATTGCAGACTTTATGAATGAAGTTTTTATAGCCCAGACTACGAGGAAAAATATTGATATTCTATGTATACAACATCAGAAGGCCGATGCCAGAAGATATATCATTTGTGAAGTCAAAACTGATAGATGTCAATCTGACAGCCTTAAACAAGTTCTTTACTATATGGATCTATTTAAAAGAAGGGATTTGGTGAACATTTATTCTGATATTATTGTTGGTTGTTTAATTGGACAACGCTTTGACCCTGAAGTTATAGAGTTCTCACAAAAAAGAAATGCCCATGGTATCAATGGTAGTATTTTGTTAATTGAGTATAATCCGACAGAAAATGGTAAGGATGCGCATTTTAAAAGGATAGCATCATAGAGTATTAATATTTACGGAATAAATGGATATATTCTAAAACCAAATATAGGGAGATTTAAAATGGCAAAGTATAGATGCAAGAATTGTGGATATAGTGGAAACAAATTAATTTTTCAATTTACTGATTATACCTATTGTATAGCCACAAATAATAAAGAAGGGCCGGAATTTATAGATGGTGTTCCAAAATGGGTAGAAAAGAAGGGCGTTGGAGAAGCAGCGATAGGCGAGCCGGTCGGCTGCCCACAGTGCCATACGTGGGGAGTTAATAATTTCTCATAGAAAGCCTATAGAAGAATCATGAAGCCACATTTTATAGAGATTAAAAATCCTGAAACCAAAGGGAGGATTTCTTTATAGGCTTGTACCCTTTACAAAATAATAGGCCCACATCTCCTCCGTCACAAGCCAGAAATTATAGAGAAAGATTCTTCAGAGATTGCAGGGTGAGTTGTTCCGATAGATCAAGGTGATCGATACCCTGATACCAAGTATTTTCGTTGCGAGTCGATTCTGACTGGATAAGGTTTTTAAGGGAGAGTTATAATTTATAAGCATAGAAAATCAATATATTGTATTCTTATGTAAGTTAAAACAGATTCCTATCAATATTTAGAGGCT
>CAZXCW010000024.1:0-20155 GCA_964639385.1 uncultured Nitrospiraceae bacterium | reverse complement strand
CAATAAAGATATTTTCAATAAGTTCATCAAGTTAAATAAATTTTTGAGCAATGTCTGCATTATTCGGGTTAAATAACATCAAGGTCTTCATTAAACCTCAACCTCTATATATCTTTAACCCTACTCTATATACATCTTCCTCAACTTTCCTTGCCCATTTTACAGTCGAGACTATCGCTTTAGAGTCATCAACCTTTATCTCCGGGTCAAAAAACAAAATATCTCCCTTTTTGAGAGGACAGTCCGTTATCATTCCAATGCCCTTTTCGCTGAGATCAACACTAACGCCTTCACGGGCAATTTCACTTAATTTTTCTAAGTGCTGGAAGGGTGAATACCTTATAACCTGAACAAACGGTCTCCTTTCATATTTACGCCTTTCTTGCTCTTTGTATCGTGATCTTACAATCTTCTCTGCTTCAAGCCAATTATCTAGGTCGCGACCCTCCACCCTTCCACTTTTTTCATAAAGCTCACTTGCTACTTTAGAAATTTCTGTGTATAAACTGGCCTCATTCATGTTATACCTCTCTTTTAAATCTTAATTTCAGATAAATTATACCACTATTTGTCTCTCACCACCACAGTCCCAGCTACAATATCTCCAAGCCGCTGCCATTTCAAGGTACCCGCTATTGTCACAGCTGCGACTAAATAATAGAAAAATCCGTCCACAATTCTCATAACATTTCTTAAGAATCCCCTTCCTATAGTGCATTTTGTAAAATCATCTTTCAGAACGATAATTCCGCATATCTTTTTCCCGATTGTTCTTCCCCTTAACCCTTCCAACAGTGAGTGATAAAGAAAACTGCCTAATACCATCACCATCACAGAATAAAGGATGAGGCCAACAAATTTAAAGGGATTTCCAAAAAAGAAGTCATCTTCCAATACAAAATAAAAGGGCGCAGCTGCAGGAATTGCTATAATAAGAAAATCAATAGCCTCCGCAAGAGAGCGTCTGAAGAGACTCGCAAACTCATGTTCCCTCGTATCAACCCTCCATGTTTTCATCTTAAATTTTCCTATAAGAAGTGAAAGAAGGAAAATAAATATAAAGAAAATAACCTGGGACAAAAGGGTGATAATTAAGACTTTCCATAAATCGATAGATAAGAAGGGTTTGCGGATAGTAAAAGGACCTTCAGCATATCCTCTGTTAAGGAGATAGTATTTCTCAGAGAAAAACCCCTGTTGAAAAATAATAAGTCTATCCTTAAAAACAGCGGGCATGGTAATTATCGATGTTCCAGCTATATCCAAGGTCTTTGGCTCTGACCAAGAATTTCCATGATAAACTCTGAGAGCAATATCGGGCTGATTACCAAAACTCATGGAATGTATTAAAAATATTTCATTCTTAAAGACAATTGCCCTATATTCTCCGTTATTTTCAAATGTCTCGGGCTGGCTCCATTTATTCACGTCATATTTATGCCATATAAGGCTACCTTCATTTTTCCAGAAGAGGTGTAGTTCATCCCCAAGGCAGAGAAGCTGGGAAGAACAAACCTTTATATTCTCTGTAAGTTCATCATCTGGAAGAGGTACTTCCTTTGCTCCCTCTTCTGTTATGAGCGTGAGTGCAGGCTCTTTCCTTACAGTACTCAAAACCCATATGCCGCCAGCTCCAACAGCACCTTTGGGACTACTTCCTATAGATGAATTTTTGAACTCCTCCCATCTATTCATGCCAAAGGTTCTATAAAGTCCGCTATCAAAAAAATAGATTTTGTCTTCTGCGGGATAAAAAGAGGCAAACGGTTTAATCTCTTCTGGCTTGGATAATGATTCACCATTATAAATTCTCAATGTTGTCTGTTCACGAGGAGGTTTTTCATATGTAGCTCCCTTGAAATCAAAGCCCTTAGAAAAAATTAAGAGATTGCCGTCAAGTCCGACGACTCCCTCTGCGAAGGAAGGAAAAGGGAAAAAACTAAATAACATAAAGGGAGAAAAAAACATGATTACAAAGAAGATGATATAAATGAAAAGAAACCCGATTACCCCAATGGATGCTACACCCAAGGCGAGCCTGATGTTTTTCTTCTTTTCGTTCTCTAAATTTACAGGTGTCTCCACCATTCAGTTACTTACAATTATATATCCATTATATATCCATCTGAGTTTTTGTCAAGTAAAAGGAAACATCTTTTTTCCCGTGATACGTAGAATGGAGAAATGCCCTTTCGCTTGGTAAACGAAATCTCTAACCAGTCTATGGCTCTGTCGCTCGAATTTGCAAACTCGGCCTTTGGCCTCAAACAGTGCAAATTCGCCCCTTAAGGGACTCTCCTTTCGCCAAGACTGGTTACCAAAGATTTCGTAAAGTCTCTCAAGGGCATTTCTCCATCCCGAAAAACAGCTTCATCATGGAAAAGGTGTTGCTTGCTCAAGTCTAAAAACATTTGACAGCCTTCTATGATTTATGTTTTAATAGGATTGTCTTAAAGAATGGCCCAGTGAGGCCAAAAGGCAGAGGAGGCAGCGTGAGCTGCAAAACAGAAAACATAGCAAACCTTCCACCTAACAAGGGGAAGGTTTTTTTTATGGGTTTTTAAAAATGCAAAAGGAATTCTTTAATAAGAAGGACATAGATAGGGCATTAACCAGAATGGCCCATGAAATTACAGAAAAGAACAAAGGCACAGAGAGGCTTTGCCTCGTTGGAATACAGAGGGGAGGAGTGCACCTTGCAAAAAGACTCGCCTCAAAGATAAAGATAATCGAAAAGAAGGAAATACCTGTTGGCTCACTTGATATAGCATTTTACAGAGATGATCTGAGTATTAGGAAGGAGCAAGCTACTGTCAGGAAAACCGATGTTCCCTTTGAGGTAACAGACCTTAAGATTGTCCTTGTTGATGATGTCCTCTTTACAGGAAGGTCGATAAGGGCTGCCATGGATGCATTGATGGACCTCGGAAGGCCTGCTGCCATCCAGCTCGCTGTCCTGATTGACAGGGGACATCGAGAGCTCCCGATCAAAGCTGACTATGTCGGTAAGAATATCCCTACATCCTTGAGTGAGAATGTCGAGGTTCAGCTCGAAGAAGAAGGTTTAGAAGACAGGGTAATATTAGAAAAAATGGATACTGAGGAGTAAAAGATGTTGAATGAAAAAGATCTACTCGGTATAAAGGAACTTTCGGTAGAAGAGATAAACCTCATACTCGACACGGCAGCAGCATTTAAGGATGTACTTGGAAGAGACATAAAGAAGGTTCCGACCTTACGCGGCAAAACTACCGTGAATGTCTTCTTTGAACCTTCGACACGGACAAGGACGTCTTTTGAGCTTGCAGCAAAGAGACTGAGTACAGATGTCATAAACTTCTCAGTACCTACAAGCAGTGTTGTGAAGGGCGAAAGTCTGATTGACACAGCCCTTACAGTCCAGGCCCTCGGTGCAGATTTTATAATTATTAGACATTCCTCTGCAGGGGTACCGCATCTCCTTGCTAAAAAACTCAGGGCATCTGTTATAAATGCAGGCGATGGTACTAATGAGCATCCAACCCAGGCACTCCTTGATGCTTTCACTATAAAGGAGAAAAAAGAAAGGCTCGATGGACTCAACATAGCTATTGTAGGAGACATAGCCCATAGCAGAGTTGCAAAATCAAACATTTACAGCCTTACTAAGCTTGGAGCAAAGGTGAGGCTAATCGGTCCCCCAACCTTAATACCAAGAGAGACGGAAGACATGGGGGTTGGAGTATTTAACAACATGGAGAATGGTCTGAAAAATGTAGATGTTGTAATGATGCTCAGAATACAGATGGAAAGACAGGGCAAGGGTTTCTTTCCATCCACTGAGGAATATTCTAAAAACTGGGGGCTTACATTAGATCGACTATCCCTTGCAAAGGACGATGTTATAGTTATGCATCCGGGGCCAATAAACAGAGGAATTGAAATCTCATCAGAGATTGCAGATGGCCCCCGATCGGTAATCCTTGAACAGGTAACAAATGGCCTTGCTGTTAGAATGGCAGTCATGTATCTCCTCGCAGGAGTTAAAAAATGAGGGTCTTGATTGAAGACGGACACATCGTAGATCCCTCACAGGGGATCGACGGAATTGGCGACATTTTGATTGAAGATGGGAAGATAAAGGAAGTCAAGATGCATCAGACAAATCCCCCCTCACCCCCCCTTAGTAAAGGGGGGATGGGAGGGATTAGAGATTCTGAATTTAGAACTATAGACGCAGAAGGGATGTTCATAATCCCAGGGCTTATTGACATGCATGTGCATCTCAGGGAGCCAGGTTACGAATACAAGGAGACGATAAAGACAGGAACAGCTGCTGCTATCAAAGGCGGTTTCACAACCGTTTGCTGCATGCCAAATACATATCCTATAAATGATAATGCGAGTGTCACAGAATTCATCATAAGAAAGGCTGCCCTCGAAGGTCTATGTACTGTCCTTCCAATAGGTGCAATAACAAAGGGGCAGAAAGGTGAAGAACTTGTTGAAATGGGTACAATGAAGGATCAGGGTTGTGTAGCCTTCTCTGATGATGGACTACCTGTAATGAACAGCTTAATTATGAGGAGGGCACTGGAGTATTCAAAGGCATTTGGTGTTCCAATAATTTCTCACTGCGAAGATTTAACTCTCTCTGAAGATGGGGTGATGAGCGAAGGGCTACTGTCTATGACACTTGGATTAAAAGGTATACCGGCTGAGACAGAGCAGATAATGGTCTTCAGGGATATATTACTATCAGAACTTACAAAAGGACGGCTACACATTGCCCATGTATCAACAGAAGGATCGGTGAAATTAATAAGGGATGCAAAGAAAAGAGGTGTAAATATCACAGCGGAGACATGCCCTCATTATTTTAGCCTTACAGAGGAATCGGTAAAGGGTTATGATACAAATGCGAAGGTAAATCCGCCGTTACGAACAAAAAAGGATATCGAGGCAATAAAGGAGGGGTTAAAAGACGGAACTATTGATGTAATCGCAACTGACCATGCACCACACAACAGGGATGAAAAACTCAGAGAATTTGATTTTGCACCGCCGGGCATTTCAGGCCTCGAAACTGCACTCCCCTTAAGCATGAAACTTGTTGATGAAAGGGTTCTGACGATGAGCCAGTTGGTAGAGAAGATGTCGTTAAACCCCGCCCGAATTCTCGGTTTAAATGGAACTCTTAAATCAGGGGCTGATGCGGATATTACAATCTTAGATACTAAAAAAGAGAGCAGGGTTGAGTCTAAGAAATTTGCATCGAAAGGAAAGAATACGCCCTTTGATGGATGGATGCTCAAGGGATTTCCCTTTATCACAATCTCGAAAGGAAGAATCAACGAATGGCAGTAAGAGCTTTGCTTGTCTTATCAGATGGAACCGTATTTGCAGGTAAAAGCTTCGCTGCCGATGGTGAAACCATTGGTGAGGTTGTATTCAACACCTCTATGACAGGCTATCAGGAAATTCTCTCAGACCCTTCATATAAAGGACAGATCGTGACCATGACATATACCCAGATAGGTAATTATGGAGTAAACTCAGAAGATATAGAATCTATCGGGGGACCCAAGGTAGAGGGTTTCGTCGTCAAAGAATACCTTCCATTTCCGAGTAATTGGCGGGCCGAAAAGTTTAAAGTTCAAGGTTCAAAGTCCAAGGTTATAAATTCAGTATCAGATTATCTTAGAGAATATGGGATTGTCGGTATCGAGGGAATAGATACCAGAGCTCTTACTAAACATCTGAGAGATTATGGCTCACAAATAGGAATAATCTCAACGAAGGACTTGAAACCTGAGAGTCTTCTCAAAAAGGTAAGAAGGCACCGTGGGATTGTAGGTTTTGACCTTGTAAAGGAAGTAACCTCAAAAAAGCCATATTTGTGGAAAGAGGGTGTGTGGAAATGGCAACCTGCAGACGCAGGAGTTCGGAATTCGGAATTCGGAATTCGGAATAAAGACTCCGCAATCCGCATTCAGCACTCCGCATTAAAAAGGGTGGTTGTCTATGACTTCGGGGTTAAGCTCAGCATACTGAGAAACCTTGTGGATGCGGGTTTTGATGTCTATGCCGTGCCTGCAAAAACCCCCGCAGAGAAAGTTCTTGATATGAAACCCGATGGGATAGTTTTAAGCAATGGTCCCGGAGACCCAAGTGCTGTGAGATATGCCATCAAAAACACCAAAAAGCTCATAGGCAAAAAACCCATCTTGGGCATCTGCCTTGGTCATCAACTTCTGGGTTTAGCACTGGGAGGAAGAACATATAAACTCAAATTTGGACATCATGGAGGAAACCACCCGGTAATGGATTTGAAGACGGAAAAAGTTGAGATAACCGCTCAGAACCATAACTTCTGTGTTGATGTGAAAGAACTGAAGGGGCAAGTAATGCTCACCCATAAGAATCTTTATGACGGAACTGAAGAAGGAATGAGACATGTCGAACTTCCTTTATTCTCTGTCCAGTATCATCCAGAGGCAGGCCCCGGGCCAAACGATGCAAGTTATATTTTCAAGAGATTCAGGGAAATGATAGAAGGTAGATTTTAGATGCACTTTAAAATAATTAATTTAAGGAACTCTCTATGCAAAATGGTCTATTTTAAAGCGTGATAATTAAACCTTTGCTGTCATTCCGAGTCTGCCCAAGACAGACGAGGAATCCTCTCTTGAGATTGCTTCGGGACTTCGTCCCTCGCAATGACAGTCTAACATTCACAATGCCATGCTGAACTCGCTTCAGCATCTGAAGATTTAAGATGTTCAAAGACCCTGGAACAAGTTCAGGGTGACAAGTGACAGATTTTAAAAAATTAGATGCCAAAAAGGACTGACATCAAGAAAATATTGTTAATCGGCTCAGGGCCCATAATTATAGGCCAGGCATGCGAGTTCGACTATTCAGGTACTCAGGCATGTAAGGCTCTACGTGAAGAGGGTTATAAGGTAGTGCTTGTCAACTCTAATCCTGCCACCATTATGACAGACCCGGAGATGGCTGATGTAACATACATAGAGCCATTAACTGCTGATATCCTTGAGATGATAATCAAAAAGGAAAGACCTGATGCACTCCTGCCGACCATGGGCGGCCAGATCGCCCTGAATCTATCAGTGGAGCTCGCCGAGAAAGGTGTACTCGATAAATATGGTGTTGAACTTATTGGTGCAAAACTTGAGGCAATAAAGAAAGCAGAAGATAGGGAACTTTTCAAAAAGGCTATGGTAAAGATTGGCATGGAGGTTCCGAAATCTGCCTATGTTGGTTCTTTAAAAGACGGATTTGAATCAATAGAAGATATCGGATTCCCAGCAATCTTGAGACCCTCTTTTACCCTCGGGGGCACTGGAGGCGGTATAGCCTACAACATAGAAGAACTCCGAGAACTGCTCGAAAGGGGTCTGAAACTCAGTCCTATTAATCAAGTGCTCATCGAGGAATCCGTTCTCGGATGGAAAGAATATGAACTCGAAGTTATGCGTGACAGAAAGGACAACGTTGTTATAATCTGTTCCATCGAGAACTTTGATCCCATGGGAATACATACGGGAGACTCAATTACTATTGCACCAGCTCAGACCCTTACTGATAAGGAATACCAGAGGATGCGCGATGCTGCTATTACAATTATTCGTGAAATAGGTGTTGACACAGGTGGATCAAATATCCAGTTCGCCATCAATCAAAATGATGGAAGAATGGTAGTTATAGAAATGAACCCGAGGGTATCAAGGAGCTCTGCCCTCGCATCGAAGGCAACAGGATTCCCGATAGCAAAAATCGCAGCAAAGCTCGCTGTTGGTCTTACCCTCGATGAGATACCGAATGATATAACACGGGAAACCCCTGCGTCTTTTGAACCAACAATTGATTATGTTGTAACAAAGTTTCCACGCTTTGCCTTCGAGAAATTCCCTGAGGCAGATCCTACACTTACCACACAGATGAAGTCTGTAGGAGAGGTAATGGCTATTGGAAGGACATTTAAAGAGTCTTTCCAGAAGGCTATAAGGAGCCTTGAAATTGGCAGTCATGGTCTTGAGGATCTCCAGGTTGATCTTAACCTTATTAAGACAAAGCTCAAGACCCCTAACTCTGAAAGGGTATGGTATATTGCACAGGCATTAAGAGAAGGCATGAGCGTCCAAGAAATCTATGAGCTGACATGGATAGACCCATGGTTTCTTAACAATTTAAAGCAGATAGTTGAGATGGAAGAAAAAATAAAAAGTAAATGGACAAATCCCCCCTCACCCCCCTTTACTAAAGGGGGGTTAGGGGGGATTATAAATTCCGATTTCCGGATCCAGAACTCTGAACTTATAGAGATGCTAAGGCAAGTAAAAGGATTTGGCTTCTCGGACAGAAGGATTGCAGAACTCCTGAATGTAGAAGAATCTGATATAAGGCATCTAAGACGCCAGCAAAGGATGCACGCAGTGTACAAGATGGTTGATACATGCGGAGCAGAATTCGCCGCTTACACGCCTTACCTGTATTCAACGTATGAAAGACCATTCTATAAAATTGCAGATTTCAGATTGCAGAATACGGAATTAAATCCGAAATCCGAAATCCGAAATCCGAAATTTGTCGAGTGTGAAGCAGATCCGAGTATGAGGAAGAAGATCATTATACTCGGATCTGGCCCAAACAGAATTGGGCAGGGTATCGAATTTGACTACTGCTGTGTGCATGCAGTATTTGCCCTCAAGGAGATTGGTTACGAGACTATAATGGTAAACTGTAACCCTGAAACAGTCAGCACAGACTATGATACTGCAGACAGGCTTTACTTTGAGCCCCTTACTATAGAGGACGTTTTAAATATTATTGATACTGAGAACCCTGAAGGTGTTATAGTCCAGTTTGGAGGTCAGACACCTCTTAAACTTGCCGTTCCTCTCGAAAAGGAAGGTGTAAAAATCCTCGGTACTTCTCCAGACTCAATAGACCGTGCAGAAGATAGAAAGAGGTTTAAAGAGTTGCTCCATAAACTAGGTTTAAAACAGGCTGAAAGCGATACTGCCATGTCTGTTGAAAAGGCTCTACAAACAGCAGAAACAATAGGATATCCAGTGATGATAAGACCATCTTATGTTCTTGGCGGGAGAGCTATGGAGATAGTTTATGATGAAAAATCTCTCAAAGACTATATGAAAAGGGCGGTGAAGGCGTCTCCTGAACATCCGGTACTTGTAGATAAGTACCTCGAGGATGCTATTGAGGTAGATGTCGACGCCATATCTGATGGGGTAGATATAATCATAGGTGGAGTAATGGAACACATTGAGATAGCAGGTATTCACTCCGGCGATTCAGCATGTTCTCTTCCCCCACATTCTTTAGATAAAGAAATTGTGAATGAAATAAAAAGGCAGACAAAGGCACTTGCAAAAGAGCTAAATGTAATAGGGTTAATGAATGTGCAGTTTGCGGTAAAAAATGATGAGGTCTATATTCTCGAGGTTAATCCAAGGGCATCGAGAACGATTCCTTTTGTAAGCAAGGCTACAGGTATCCCGCTTGCAAAAATTGCAGCAAAGTTAATGGCTGGCAAAACATTAAAAGAACTCGGAATCACGGAGGAGAGGGAGTTAGAACATGTCTCGGTTAAAGAGGCTGTATTCCCCTTCGATAGATTTTCAGGAGTTGATACCATACTTGGCCCGGAAATGAAATCAACAGGAGAGGTAATGGGAATAGATAAAGACTTTGGTCGTGCATTTGGCAAGTCCCAGGCTTCCTGCGGCAACAGAATCCCCTTATCAGGGAAGATATTTATCAGCTTGAAAGATAAAGACAAACCTTCTTCTGTATCAATAGTCAAAAACCTCCTTAAACTTGGCCTCTCTGTCATAGCAACGAGAGGAACTGCCCAGTATCTCAAAGAGCACGGTCTTGATGTTGAGATAGTCAACAAGGTTGCAGAAGGAAGGCCACATATTGTTGACTTAATCAAGAACAAAGAGATTCATTTTGTAATAAATACTGTCAGTGGTGCCCAGGCACAGAAAGACTCTTTCTCAATACGGCAAAGCGCGCTCCAGTACAAAGTGCCTTTCACAACAACGATATCAGGTGCCATTGCAGCGGTGAAGGCGATAGAGACACTCAAGAGAAAGAAGGTTAATATAAAGTCAATACAGGAATATCACAAGGATATACTCTCATCAAGAGTATCTCTTACACCTTCATAGAAAGAAATTTTGAATTCAGAATCCTAACCCGAAATCGAGAATTCGACCCATCTCTCCAGTTCTATTTTAGGTAAGGCACCTGCTATTTCACTTAATTTCTTTCCGTTCTGATAAAGCATACAAGTTGGGGTTGCTTGTATACCAAAGCGTGCGCCCAGTGAGGCCTCATTATCAACATTTACCTTCACTACTTTTAAAAGCCCTGCCTTTTCACCTGTTAACTCATCTAATACGGGGGCCATCATGCGGCAATGGCCACACCAGGGTGTCCAAAATTCAAGCAATACAAGCCCTGGCCAGGCCAAAACCTCCTGGTCAAAATCTGCTACTGTTACATCAATCGGCCTCCCTGGAATGTCTAAAGGAGTTTTGCATTTTCCACACTTTGGATTGTCCATTAATCTATCCGCAGGTACTTTATTGATTGTTTTGCAATGATTACATCGTAAAAAAACCGTTTTATCTATCACGGAAACTTCTCACCCTTGTTAGCCCAAATAATGCAGACATTGTTCAAAAATTTAGTATTGATAAAGATTAAAGATTTCGTGCAGTATTTCACGACCAATTCTTTTAAAAAATCGTAGTGGCCTCAGAATATCAACAGATCTTCAATTGAATAAGGAATACCGACTTTAGCTTAAAAGAACACTTTCAAGAATTTTATTTCTTTCTTCTCTCTGGGTTTGATCTGTACTTGCTTGAATCAAATTTCTTATATAAATGGAAGCCTTAGAATAAATGGAACTCTCATGTTCCTTCAGGAATTTTTCGAGATCTCTTTCCCTGGCGAGTGTTTCCACCTTGGACATAAAGCCTGCATATCTCTCAGATAGAAGTCTCGGATGTTGCAAACGGGGATGATTCAGTATAATAAAAGCCCATAAGCTATAAAAATTTCCTAATCCTCTGGCATATTTCGTTACCGCCGAATTGTGATTCTCCATATGTAAAAGGTAATCCTTTGCAAAGGCCAATTTGCTCTTAAAATCTTCTTCAGAAAAATCCGGTAACGTCTCGCTTGGTGAATCATATTCTGCGTATGCGTTATCAATATAGTCTTGATCAAAACCATTGACCCGATTCCTCAGGATAACTATTAGAAGCTCAGATATAAATTGAATATCTTTCATCCTCTTCATCCTTGCTTTAGTCACAACTCCAAAACGCTCCCATTCATTCTTTTCTGCCTCTGCTTCTGCCGTTGCTATAAACCAACCATCGTATTTCGCATGCCTTAATTCCTGTCGTTCAAGCCTTCTTGAAATCCTGTTGAGACGATCAAATACTTCGTTTACATAGTTCCCGTCAACAGAATCTATAAACTCAACAGGCAAGAGATAATTTGAAAAATGTGTCTTCAGTTCCGGATCAATTTCAATATTTTTCCATTTCTTCCCATTCAATCTACCATCTCCAAATTCCTTGTCCACTGTTATATCATTCTGGGTGAAGCGAATAATCGTTTCCAGTCGCTGTTTACCATCTACGACATGGTATATGAGCTTTCCAGCTCCTTCATTTATTTCTTTATGGAGGAAGACTGCCGGGCATGGATAACTCCGAAAAATTGTATCAAGGAAAAACTTCCTGTCTTTTAAAGTCCACACACTCCTCCGTTGATATGATGGATCCAAATCTAATTGTCCATTTTGATAAAGATCAAGAAACCAACTTACGTCTTTCTTCATTTCTTTTATCCTCCACTGTGAATTTTTAGATATATTTTTCCTAAATATATTAAGCACCTCATTCCGGTATTGTCAATGCCTTCGAATGGATTCATCCAACATTTAGATATGGGAATACAAAATATACACTAAGGAGATGTCCTTGAACGTACACTACAAAAATTCTGGTAACCCTTCTTGATGAAGGGAGCATCCTATCAGCTATTAGACTTTTGCTTATGCCTTTTCTGCTCGTACATCGATTTGTCCCCATGAAGCAATAGCTCATCAATAGAGCAAGGGTTTAGAGGATTATAGTATGTTATGCCAGCACTCATCGACAGTTTATAGCCGCGATTAGTTTTTGAGTTATGAACCTCAATCGCCTTTTGCAAACGTGTACTAATTATCTCAACATTGTCCCCAGCAGCTCCCACCGGGATAACTACAAATTCATCCCCGCCAATGCGGGCAATGATATCAGACTCTCGATAATTATACTTGAGGATATTTGCAGTATCTATTAACGCCAGGTCCCCTTCTTTATGCCCATATGTATCATTAATCTCCTTCAGATTATCCACGTCTGCATAAAGCATGAATATTCCTTTCTTCTGCCTTTTGGATAACTTTAACTGATGCTCAACCAAGGTAAAAAATCCTCGACGGTTGTAAACGCCTGTGAGTTCATCCATAAGAGACAAGGCTTGCAGTTTCTCCTCCATCTGCTTGAGATCAGTAATGTCTTTTGAAATAACAGTTACAGCTATTATTGATCTATCAGATTTTCGAACAGGACTCACCGTTAGAAGGTAATATTTGCCGTCTTTAAGGTTTTTATGTTCATGACGGACTGACTCGCCAGTATTAAAGACTTTATTAGCCTTTTCAATAAACCAGTTCGTTTCATAAGGCAAATGAAACTCACTATATGGGTGGCCAATATATTCGGTGCCCGAAGAGCCCATCCTCGATTGATGTCTTTTGTTCATGAAAAGATACTTATAATTTCTGTCCACCAAATATATGGAATCTTCAGAAGATTCTACCAAAGACCGATATTTCTCCTCGCCTTCTCTCATAGCATTATCAGTACGCTCTTGTTTTAAAAAAATTCGAGCCATAAATAAACCAACTATAAGAAGACCTATAGCAACCAATTTAAAAGAAATTTCCTGGTTATGAAAAAGTAAAACCTGTAGAAATGGTTCATCGTAGTAGATGAAAGTATTTACTGCAGCGTTTATTACCCAAAGAAATAGAATAGTAATAACTAAAAGAAGAATTGCCTTAAATGTACTTTTCATCGTTCTCACTCATGACACATAGTAAAAAAGGTGAATTGATGTTATACCTATTCCTTTTCATTCACAAATTCTATATTTTAGCAGATTTTTGAGTTAATAAATAAAAATTTTTTAGAATTTGGGTGTTATTACAAAAAATATATGGCCGGCTATAGCCTTATTCATCCAGATATCATAAAACTTCTGTAGAAAAACTATTGAATAAGATTGCTATTAATTGCAGTTATGACAATGCTTGAGACAGCAACCCTCACATATTGATTATGAAGCTGGCTTTAACTATAATAAATGTCGAGAATAGTCATAAATTAAAGGAGGATAGGATGAAAAAGGTATTTATTGCATTCATAACCTTTCTGCTCATTTTAATCAATACCATGGCTTTTGCCGAGAGTAGTAAGACAGAAGCTATCGTAGGGGATACTCTTGTAGTACGGCCTGCTGGTCTTGTTGCTATCGTGACTGGAACAGCAATCTTCGTGGCCTCTTTGCCATTTGCAATTTTTACTAGAGACGTCCCAAAGACTTCGAAAAAGCTCATAGCCGATCCATTTAATTATACGTTCAATAGACCCCTTGGAGATTTTAAATACCAGACTGCCACTACCGATCAATAACAGAACTGTAAGACGTTGATAATTTTATTGGTCAATTATCTTCGCTGTACCCATATGTTTAGTTAACACAAAATAAATTGATAACTGCTTAAGGTACATTTCTTTTTCCGTGATTAAAATTAGCGATATATAAAGCTGTAAGCATAAAGCAGTATATAATATCCTCGCTCATTCTCGGGCTATCGCCCTCCGAGGCTTTTGCCTCACCCCTCTCATATCCCCCCTTAGTAAGGGGGGGATGAAGGGGGGTGGATTGGACTATCGGTCTTTGACCCGTAGGCAAAAGAAACCGCTCAGATATTATATACTGCCATCACGCATTTGGAGATGCCTACTTGGGTTAATCAGTTTAGACTGGAAAGATTTTACCGGGATTCAGGATATTTTTTGGATCAAATGCCTTTTTTATTGACCTCATAATTGATAGCCCTGTTTCAGAAATCTCCATTCCCACATAACGTGCCTTTGTCAGTCCAATACCATGTTCGCCCGATATTGTGCCACCGAGCTCGAGGGTATCCTTAAATATATGCCCTATGAGATTTAATCCTTTTTGATATTCTTCTTTCTTTTCCTTATCAACCATAATATTTACATGAATATTTCCGTCGCCAGCATGGCCGAAGTTTACTATCTTTATACCACTTTCTTCAGAAAGTCGCCTGAGACGTATCAGCATATCGGGGATCTTATTCCGCGGGACAACGATATCTTCATTTATTTTCGTAGGGCTTATATGATAGAGGGCAGGAGATATGGCACGCCTTGCCTCCCACAATTTTACCCTTGCTTCTTCATCCTCTGCCATATTCACCTCTGCACCGAGATGCTCGCATATTTCAGCCAACTTTTCTGCTTCCTTAGTTATCGTTATTGGGTAGCCATCGAGCTCTATGAGAAGGATTGCCTCTACAGTCTTAGGAAGACCAACGGGCTTAAAATTCTCAACTGCTTTTATCGCCTCGCTATCCATGAACTCAAGTGTTCTCGGTATTATCTTCGAAGTCATAATCTTAGATACTGCCTGGCCTGAAGACTCGAGATTATTGAATAGAACAAGTAGGGTAATAACCTCTTCAGGCATGGGAAGGATCTTTAATCGTATCTTTGTAAATACTGATAATGTCCCTTCTGAACCTACAAGGAGTCTTGCAAGGTCATAACCAACAACCCCTTTTGGAGTTTTCACACCCGTGGTTAATATATTCCCATTTGGAAGTACCGCCTCTATCTCCATCACATAGTCTCTCGTTACCCCGTATTTGATTGCCCTTGGACCACCTGCATTTTCTGCAACATTACCTCCTATGGTACAGAAGTTCATACTCGCTGGATCTGGTGGATAGAAAAGACCTTTTCTTTCAAGCTCGCGCTGTAGCCTCCCATTAATCAGGCCTGGCTCGCAGAGGACAAAGAAATTTTCAGTGTCCATCTCTAAAATCCTATTCATCTTCTCAAGGCTGAGTATTACTGCTCCCTTTAAGGGCACGGCTCCTCCCGTCATACCAGTGCCTGCACCTCGAGGAACAACAGGAATATTGCTTTCAAAGGCATACTTCATTACCTTAACAACATCTTCCGTATTTTCTGGCCAGACGACTGCCGAAGGAGACGCCTCCAGACCTGAGGCATCAAAACCATAGCATATAAGGTCTTCGGGAGCTGTAGATAATTTTATGTTAGACAGTGACTCTATGAGTTTTTGCATATATCGTGATGCGTGATGATTTTTCTACCAGCTTTTCACGCATTACGCTTTACGGCCGTTTTATGCCTCGACAAGCTGCATGGATATCACCTTCGATACCCCTGCCTCTTCCATCGTTATTCCATAAAGGTGATCAGCCACGCTCATAGTGGTCCTATTATGGGTGACGATAATGAATTGTATGTCCTTTGACAGCTCCTGTAACATCTTTGCAAACCTTTCCGTGTTCGATTCGTCAAGGGTAGCATCTGCCTCATCCAGAATACAGAGGGGAGTTGGTTTAATCAAAAAGCTTGCAAAAAGAAGGGAAAGCGCAGTAAGGGCTTTCTCTCCCCCAGAAAGAAGATTTATGTTCTGTAATTTTTTCCCCGGAGGCTGCGCTATAATATCAATACCCGTCTCGAGGATATTATCTTCATCTGTCAAAACAAGATCAACCCTTCCTCCTCCAAAGAGAATATAAAAGACCTCAGAAAATTTCGACCTTAGCGCCTCAAATGCTTCCCCAAGTCTTTTTCGTGTGGTGTTATTTATCTTCGCTATTGCCTCTTCAAGCTCTGCGATGGATTTGATAAGATCTTCTCGCTGCTTTGAAAGGAACTCATAGCGTAAACGCAGTTCTTCATACTCCTCTATGGTTCCAAGATTTACGGGTCCGAGTTCCTGAACCTTTCCTTTGAGCACGATAAGTCGTTCCTCATCCTCTGGTGTAAGAGTTTCAATCTCTAAAGCATCTATACCTAAACCATAGTTTTGACTTATGCCTTCAGATAGATTCTCTAACTTGACTTTGTGTTCTGCCCTTGAGATATCAAGTTCTGTTACTTTATGTGAAAGGGAATCTATTTCACGTCTAAGGAGCTTGATGTCCTGATCTGCCTTGAGTAACCCTTGGTTTTCAGCTTCGAATACTTCTTTTCTTTCCGATATCTCCTTGCTGATCTTATCTGCAGCAGAAATAACTGATCTTATCTTCTCTTCATATTCTTTTATTTCTATCTCACGTTGAGAAATACGAGAACTTACAGAAGAGATTTCTTCAAATAGAAAACCTTTTTTCAGGTCGATCTCCTCTACCTTATTGAGCAATGCCTCTTTCTCCTTAACGGCTGACTCCACCTTCTCTTTGAGAGATGTCATAGAGAGCCTGATCTCTGTTAAATCTGAACGATAACCTTCAAGTCTTGATCTCTTCTCCATGATTTCTTCTGAGAGAGAAGCGCTATTGTTCTCCATATCCACTCTCTTTGCTTCAACTGACTGAACTCCAGCATCTTTTTCTATGATGAGTTTCTGAATCAACTCTTTTTCCCCGATTAGCTGTTCAACTTCTGTATTAAGGTAAGCAAGCTTTCTCTCTGTGCGCTCTTTCTCCTGCTTTGAATTATCTGTGGTCAATCTTAGAAGAGATATCTCTCTTTCGGTGCCTATAACGCACGATTCTATATCCCTGAGATCAGTTTCTGCTTTCTCAATGAGCTCCTGAGACGAAATTAACACAGATTCCAGCTGCCCTGCTACACCTCTATCATTTTCGATTATGCCTTCGAGTTCCCTTATTTCCCTTTTCTTTTTAAATATACCCTTAACCTCGCCTCCGATCACCGCACCTGAGGGCTCTACTACTTCCCCATCAAGAGTTACAAAAAATAGCCTTTTGCCTGAGGCTCCGAGAGCAAGCGCTTCTTTTAAGTTTCTTACGATAAAAACATTGTCCAATAGGGCTTTTACAACATCTAAAAATTGCTCAGGGGTCCTTACAAAAAATGATGCCCTCCCTATAGCGCCTTCAGGTATATCCATCTCCTCGGAAAGTCCTTCCTGCTCACCTTTAAAATCCCCTCCTGCCTCCCTTTTCCAAAGGTTGGGGTGGCGGGATTGGGGATTAACAGGTATGAAGGCCGTCCTGCCGAGACTCTTTTCTCTTAAAGAGGATACAGCAATTTCTATGTCATTGAAAGACGAAAGTATGAACATATTTACTTTCTCTGAGAGGACACTCTCTATGGCTCTTTCATATTCAGCCTCAACTTCAAAGATATCGGAAATAGATTCAAGAAGATTTAGGTCTAACTCCTTTGAAAGAAGGTCCCTTGTAGGCCTGTCAAACACAATCTCCCTAAGAGAATCCAGCCGTGATTTACATGATGCGAGCTTTTCTCTAAGACTCGAGAGGGTTTCCCTGATTTCCTCAACCCTGTTTCTGCTCGTAGAAAGTTCTTTTATTAAAATTTCCTTCTTTCTATTTAATGTGAGAATTTCGTTATCCTTATCTCGAAGGTTTGACTCCATATCCTTTATAGAGGAATCTATTTCGGTTAGCCTCTTCTTAAGATTCTCCAGATCTTTTTGAGAAGATATCTCCCTGCGGTTCAGGTCTTCAAGAGATGATTGAAGCCTGCTCAGTTCGTTTTTCAGGCTACTGTTTTCTTCTGAAATATTGAAGATCTCTCGTCTTTTCCCTTCGAGAAGACCTTCCTTATCTGAAAGCTCTTCTTCCAAAGATCTGACGAGCTCGGTCTTCTCCCGAAGCATTTTTCTATACTTCTCCATGTCTGACAGGAGACCTCCCTCAAAAATATCCAATTCCTCCTTTCTATCTAATGTTTCACCTCTCGTTATATTAAATTCTTCCTCTTGTTGATAAAGTTTTATGAGATATTCTTTAAGGTTATCCCTATCTGTCTTTGATATAGCTGTGCTCTTCTCAAGCTCAGCTATCTGTTTCTCCAGGTCTTGTAAATTCCTCTGAACCTCTTCTAAGGCACGTCCTTTCTCAAGGAGCTCAAGCCGTTTTACTTCAGTCAGATTCTCAATCTTTGCGAGCTCCGTTTTTTTCAGGGATTTCTCTTCATTCAGGGAGTTGTATTCTGAAAGAATCGCTGTAAAAGATCCTTTCAAATCCTGGTAGTCTCTCTTTGCAATCTTGAGTTCTATAGTTCTAATCTCGGAAGACAGGTTCTTATATTTTTCGGCCTTCTTTGCAATTCTGTCGAGGAGGTTGATCTGCTTTTTTACCTCTGCAGTAATATCATTTATCCTCTGAAGATTGGTCGTCGATAATTCAAGCTTGGATAGAGCTTCTTTCTTCCTGAAGTTGTACTTCATAATCCCTGCTACCTCTTCTAACAGGAGCCTTCTTTCCTGCGGCTTTGAATTCAATATTCCCGAAACGCCTTCTTGATCGAGTATGGAATAGCTTTTTACCTCCAAGCCTGTGTCAAGAAACAGGTCTTTAACATCTTTCAGTCTGCACTGGTTTTTATTCAAAATATACTCACTGTCACCTGACCTATAGAGTCTTCTGGTAACAGCTGCTATGTCTGACAAATCCTCTCCGTTTCCATCATTTGACTGTCTTGTATTATTTAGTCCCGAAACTACCATCGTAACCTCTGCCATACCCTTGGGTTTTTTCGAGGCAGAACCAATAAAGATAACTTCTTCCATCTTTTCACCCCTCAGGGTCTTTGCACTCTGCTCTCCGAGGACCCACCTGAAGGCATCCACAATGTTACTCTTCCCGCAACCGTTGGGACCAACAATACAGGTAATACCAGGATGGAAGTTAAAGATAGTTCTTTCTGAGAAGGATTTAAAGCCTATTAACTCTATCTTTTCGATTCGCATTATTGCCTGATATAATATAACTCATACTGCCTTTACTGACAAGTATATTTTCCATGCCTGTATATTTTCCATGCCTGTTACCATGCCTAAAAAACAAAGACCTGACATCCTTTGTTTTTTGACAGTAACAAAATGCCTCTGTTAAAATTCTTTTCAAAATGAATCCTTATATAAAAAGGAAGATCATAAAAAGGCAGAACGCATCTTTTGAGGAGATAGAAGATTATATTGCTTTAGAAAAAAGGCTGAAGATCTCAGTTAATGGAAAAGACTTTATTAGTCTCTACTGCACACCCCTCATGATAAAGGAGTTAGTAGTTGGTTTTCTTCTTACAGAAGGTTTAACCACAGAAATTCGACCAGAGGAATTAAGAATAGAATATGGGGAAGAGATTTTGGTTAATATCTCCATTGCCGAAGATGTATTAACAGAAGGAATAATAACCTCGCACTATGCAAGCGGTATCACTCTCGGTAAAAAAAGCAATTTTGGAAAAATCAAAGATAATTTTTCCCTTAAAGCAGAAATACTAAAGATTATCTTTAAAGAGTTCGATCAGAGGTCAGAGCTTTTCAGACTGACAGGTTGCTTTCACGGCGCAGCACTATCAGATGGAGAGAGAATTCTTGTCTTTGCAGAGGATATAGGCAGACATAACGTTGTTGATAAAGTAATAGGATATTCCATTCTCGAGAATATTCCTCTCTACAATAAATTAATGTTACTAAGCTGCCGTCTCTCATCAGAGATTGTTTCAAAATGTTTAAGATGGAACATACCAGTAGTAGCAAGCAGAGCTGCTCCTACAGATCTTGCAATCGGGATAGCCGAGACATCTGGTATGACTATAGTGGGTTTTCTAAGAGATGACCGCATGAATATCTATACAAACTCACAAAGGATAATCCTGTAAAATCTCAAGAGTATCTTTTACTTAACAGATCGGACAGCACGTTTTGCGGCGCTTTTCAACTCTTTGGGGAGTTTTTTCTTACGCTCTTCCTGCCGACGGACGAATTGCTC
>CAZXCW010000023.1:0-20948 GCA_964639385.1 uncultured Nitrospiraceae bacterium | reverse complement strand
ACTTTAACAGATCAAGATTGCCATGTCTCCCACTTCTCTTCCTTATAGTAAGCTGTAAGAAACGGTCAGGGAAATGAGATATTCATGCATATTTCTATCAGAAATAAATTTTTGTGAAATTATAGCGATGCCGTTTAATATCGTCTCTGATGACCTTTTATTGCATAATTGCTTCTTTATCGAAGTATTTGAGCAAGAAGTTTGACAAAGACAACCTGAGGGTATTATTGTTTAATCGTATAGGATAAGCAGCATAAAAGATAATGTTGGGCAGACGAAAAAACTGGCAGGAATGAGACATGGCCAAGCCCCGAACCCGAAAGGAACGGAGAGACTTCCTAACCGAAAGAGCCGTTAGGTTCTTCGATTGCTACGGCCACGAACTGGAATCGACAAGCCAACTTCTCAAAATCAGGCTCGATCAACTGGCTTCGGCTTACACAGCAGAAAACGAGCTCCCTCGTAAAGCAGTTCAGGTGCACTCTAGGGTCAAGTCATTGACGAGTTTTCTCACGAAGCTGGAGAAGACTAACTGGCCCATGTTTCGCTATCCGACCGAAGTTATCACGGACCTTATTGGCGCCAGAGTGATTTGCTGGTTTGTTGATGATTGCTACGGAATGCTCGACTACATCCAGGCTACCAAGCAGGTCCGCATCAACCCGCTGTCTCTGCAAGACTACATCAAAGATCCGAAGCGCACCGGATACAGATCGATACACCTTCTGGCAGATATTTCTTATGATAGTGTGAAGACCTACAGAAAGCGACGCGCTGTCGTCGAGGATAGAATGATCTGCGAAATCCAGATTCGAACGAAACTTCAAGACGCCTGGGCGGAATTCACGCACGAAGTGCACTGCAAAGTTCCGGTTGGGTTTGAAGCAGACTATGAGACAGCAATTGCTGAAATTGCCCGCAGACTGGACGCCGAAGACAGGTCGGCCTTGGCTGTGCGAGACATACTGCAAAGGCAAGCAGAGAAGAAAGAACTCGAGGACTTTAGAAACGATTAGCAACGCATGAGTCAGCCCAACAATTCGATGTACCCGACCGCAAGGAGCGGCGGGTGATCTCGTGCGTTACGTGATAAACTTAAATAAAATCAAAAAAGAAAACACTCAGGTCACAATGTCCTTTTTTCATACATGAAAGGAGAATCATAGAAAGTAAGTCTAAACCAGCATTGAGGAAAAGAATAAAAAAAAAGCGAACCATGCGATTATATTTGATCAATCCCTCCAACCCGCTTGTCAGCATCGTCAAAGTCAAGGAGAACCGCTGGAACCGTTACCGCGTGTGGAAACCGCTCAGCCTTATGGTTCTCGCAGGCTTGACCCCACCGGAGTGGGAAATCTCGATAGTAGATGAGAACCTCGGCGCGCCGGACTATACGGACATGCCCCGGCCTGACCTGGTAGGCATTACTGCTTTCACCTCACAGGCGAACCGCGCCTACGAAGTGGCTACTCACTTCCAGCGTCTGGGTGTACCTGTCGTCATGGGCGGCATTCACGCAACCATGTGCCTTAACGAGGTCATGGAGCGTGTGAACTCGGTCGTCACGGGAGAAGCCGAGGGTATCTGGCCGCAGGTCCTGGAGGACGCCCGGCATGACAGCCTGAAACGCCGGTATGACGGAGGGCTCGCCGAGATAAACGATGTCCCATTAGCCCGTCATGATTTGCTGGCTACGGGATATGCCTTCGGAGCCATTCAGACCACACGCGGTTGTCCATTGAACTGCAAATTTTGTAGCGTAACGGCATTCAACGGGGCCCGCTATCGGCATCGACCCATTCCGGATGTCGTCCAGGAATTTAAGTTAATCCGTGAGAAGCATGTTCTGGTGGTGGACGACAACCTCATCGGCACACGCCCTGACCACATCGCCCGCGCCAAGGACCTGTTCCGCGCCATGGCACAAGCTAACCTGCGAAAGGAATGGATTGCTCAAGCCACCATTAACTTCGCCGATGACGAGGAACTCCTGGTGTTGGCTTCGAAGGCCGGGTGCAGAGGTGTCTTTATCGGCTTTGAATCCACTACACCAGAAGGGCTTCTGGAATTGGGCAAGAAATTCAACCTTCTGAAGGGCCGGGACTTCCGTGCTTCCGTGCGGCGAATACAGCAGCACAATATTCTGGTTGTGGGTTCTTTTATCATGGGTTTGGACATAGACAAACCGGGTATCGGCAAACGTATTGCCAAGGTGGCCAGTCATTACGGAGTGGATAATCTCAATGCGCTGTTTCTAACTCCCTTACCTGGCACGAGACTGTGGGACCGGATGAAATCGGAGGGCCGCATCGCCCTCGATACGTTCCCGGAAGACTGGAAATATTACACGCTGACCTTCCCGGTGGCCAGGTATAAGCATTTGTCTCTGGACAGCATTATCGAAGAAATGATTTCCTGTGACTGTCACTTCTATTCCATGCCGCGAATTCTGCGCAGGGTGTGGAGCAGCTTATGGCAACACCGCAAACCTCTGATCACCTTGGTGGGCAATCTCTCATACCGGAGCAATCTCCGACTGAACTGCAAGGTATACGAGGATTTCAAGCATCAACGGCGCATTAGGCACGATTGAGTAAGTGGAGTGAAAAGAAAACTGAGTGCCAAGCACAAGATAAAAGCAATAAAATCTACAAACCATTGTTATCCATGCCTGACTTTTATTCCTATAAAGTAATTATGTAAATGTGTTTACTTCCTCTAACACGACATATCTGAAATCACGGCAATAGTAATTATTGCTCATATACTGCTATTGTATTTATCATTAATTGCTTGTACAGTACTAAATGTGCTGTGACTTCAGATGATACCGCACACGTTATACGTGTTTATTTCTTCCGTTAATCCGCATTAGTTAAACCCTATCAAAGGTGCGACATTGTAGGTGTACTCAATAATCGAGACCAGACATTGTTTGTCTGGTTAAGTCGCAGCTATCACACTTAGGAGAGGATACAAAAAAAGGACGGGTACATTTATCAAGGATACCAGCAAAGCATGGCTAAACAAGAGCATATACTAACATCTAAACCTTGAGGGTTCGTCTGTGCCAAAAACTGTAGCTCCAATTGCGGGCACGAAAAGGAATAGGAAAACAACTAACCAATCTTCTCGATAAATTTCTTTGCTGCTTTTAAGGTATCTTTAACTACATTCACATGTCCTAAAAGACCTCTATAATAACCAGCTATATGTAACTCTTCGTAAAGCCTCTCAAACTCTCTTGTAAGTTCACCGTCATGTACTGTTAAATATTTCTGCAGTGCTTTTCTATAACCATCAATTGATTTAGGAAGCTCTTTTTTGCTTAAACCTTTGTTCAGCAAATATTCATCTATCGCCTTTAATATCGCGATATAGGCTGTTCCGCATGCCTCCATAACATATTTTTCATCAGTATATGCATCATCCTCAACAGGTGCGGACTTTAATATCTCTTTCGCATTATTTAAATACCTCAATGCTTCTCTCATTGAATCCTCTTTATAATAAGTTAATCACATTGAACACCCTGTCGTCAATGCAAACCTTGTCCTATTCTACTGAAATCTGTAATTCACTTATTACGAGAAACCCCTCGGTTACTCTTTCTTCTCAGATCCCTCAAGTTTTTTTGTAAGGGCATCAATCTTTTTATTCAGTTCATGGATATCTTTTTTGGTCGGAAGATTCATTCTTGTAAAGGTTTTGTCTATCAGTTCACAGAGATTCTTGCTGATCTTTTCTTTTCTTTTATCTGCCTTTTCTGCCCATATCTTTACAATCTTTGCCCCCTGGGATTTGCTCAGCTCACCTTTTTTAACAAGTTCATCAACCAGTTCTTTTACCTTTTCCCTAGCCCCTAACCCTGCTAAAAGTGCCTTTTTAACGATATCAAACAAGCCCATATTCACCTCCTTGGTATCTGTCCCGAAAATACTATTTCAAATCCCCCTTTACCCCCTTTCTAAAGGTGGGCGTAGAGGATTACCTGTTTTCAAGCTCTTTACTTCTTAATAAGGTCGTAGACCGACTCAAGTGCCTCATCCAGTTTTTCTATCTCTTTTGTGCCACCCTGCGCCATTTCGGGCTTGCCACCGCCACTTCCACCCGCAACTTCGGAGATCCTTTTTATTATCTCTCCTGCATTATATCTATCTTTCAGATCCTTTGTCACCATGCAAACGATAGCAGCCTTGCCATCGAACACTGATGAGACAACAATAATACCGGACTGGAGACGATCTTTTATATTATCAGCCAAGTTGCGCAGTTCTTCTGTATTGAGGCCATCATACCTGATTTTGACAACTTTCACCCCTTTTAACTCTCGTACCTCTTTCAGTGCCTCTGATATTACATCTTTGGAGCCGGTTTTGAGTTTCTGGATTTCTTTTTCAAGAGACTTCATCTTACTAAGAAGCCTCTCTACTTTTTCCAGCGGTTTATCCGTCTTCAATAATGACCTGAGAGAATCAAGCTCTAATTTCGTCTGTTTAAGGTAACCAAGGGCTTCATTTCCTGTTAATGCCTCTATCCTTCTAATACCCGATGCAACGCTACTCTCTGACATAATTACAAAAGACCCTATTTCACCTGTTGCCTTGCAATGGGTTCCTCCACAGAGTTCAGAGCTAATGCCAGGCACACTTAGAACACGCACTGTCTTACCATATTTTTCTCCGAATAGTGCAGTGGCCCCTGATTCAATAGCTGATTTTATGTCCATAACTGATGTTACAACAGAATGGTTTTCTAATATCCTTTCATTTACTAAGTTCTCAACGGCTTGTATCTCATCTTCATCAAGGGCAGAAAAATGGGTGAAGTCAAAACGGAGTTTTTCGGGTGAAACAAGAGACCCGGCCTGTTTCAGATGGTCTCCAAGGACTGACCTTAAGGCTGAATGCAAGAGATGGGTAGCTGTGTGATTCCTCATTGTTGCCTTTCTCTTTTCAGCATCAACGCTACATTTCACTTTATCCCACACCTGGAGTTTACCTTTTTTAAGGCGTACAATATGCGAATGAAAAGCATCAAGGGGTTTTTTGGTGTCGAGGACAGCGGCTCTGAAATTCTCTCCTGTTATTTCTCCGGTATCACCAACCTGGCCACCTGATTCGCCGTAAAAGGGAGTTTTATCGAGAAAAACCTCAGCCTCTTCACCTTTGGATATCTCCTTTAACAACTTCCCATCTTTTAAAATAGCCTTTATAACAGATTCGGATTCAAAGTATTCATAACCAATGAATTCCGTCTCCCCTATCTCTGAGATTAATTCCCTGTAAATGGAAGCTACCGCTTCTTCTTCACCAACCCAAGATGCCCTTGCCCTCTCTCTTTGTATTTCCATCTCTCTGTGAAAGGCTTCTTCATCAATTCTCAGCCCGGCATCCATTGCAATATCTCTTGCGAGGTCAAGAGGAAAACCATAGGTGTCATAGAGTCTGAAAATTTCTTCTCCTGGAATAATATCGACGTTTTCCCTCTTTATCCTGGACATTATTTCGTCAAATATATTCATTCCCATTTCAAGAGTTCTCGAAAACCTTTCCTCTTCTATTTTCAAGATCTTTTCTGTTCTTTCGCGTTCGTCTATAAGCTCAGGATAAATATCTCCCATTACATCAATAACAGAACTAATTAACTTATAGAGGAATGGTTCATGAACATCAAGCAGTCTTGAATGTCTCGACGCCCTGCGGATTATTCTCCTTAATACATAGCCTCTGCCTTCATTTGAGGGCATAAGCCCTTCAGATAGGAGAAAAACTATAGCCCTTATATGATCTGCAATTACTCTTATCGAGCCATCTGTTAGTTTGTCTTTACCATAAAGTGCTTTAGTATAAGACTCTATTGCATTTATAATTGGGCTGAACATATCCGAATCAAAATTATTTATCTTCCCCTGGAGCACTGCAGATATTCTCTCAAGACCCATCCCTGTATCAATGCTCGGTTTTGGCAACGGAGTTAGTTCACCCGAGGAGTCTCTGTTGTACTGCATAAAGACGAGGTTCCACAGCTCAAGGAACCTATCACATTCACATCCAACAGCACAATCAGCCCTGCCACATCCTATATTGCTGCCCTGGTCTATTATTACCTCAGAGCATGGACCACAAGGTCCTGTATCTGCCATCTGCCAGAAATTATCTTCGGCACTAAGCCTTACTATTTTTTCCTCCGTGATTCCTATCAGCTCGGACCAAAGTCTTGCTGCCTCTTCGTCCTTCTGGTAAATTGAGACCCATAGATTTTCCTTTGGCAGCTTGAACCAGTCTGTCAGAAGCTCCCACGTAAAGAGTATAGCCTCTTTTTTGAAGTAATCACCAAAAGAAAAATTGCCAAGCATCTCGAAAAATGTATGATGCCTTGCAGTGTGTCCAACATTTTCAAGGTCACTATGCTTCCCACCAGCCCTCAAGCACTTCTGACATGAGACAGCACGATTGTAAGGACTCTTTTCTAAACCGAGGAAAATTGTTTTAAATTGGACCATCCCTGCGTTTACAAAGAGCAGGGAAGGGTCATGTCTTGGAATAAGGGGTGAGCTCGGGATTATCATATGACCTTTAGATTTGAAATACTCAAGAAAGGCTTTCCTTATCTCCGAACTCTTCATGCCCTTTTTACCGGTTGGTGTTTAGAAGCTATCTGGTATAATATATAAGTTTGCCATCTAAAAATAAAAGAAGCCTCGTCCCGTATACCCCTGCAAATTGAGAATAAACCCATTCTTCCCTTGCTTTTCCTTCATAGGGCTCGAGCATCTTTACAGAATCGGGGGAGCCCCACGCATACCTTACCGCCTGTGTACTCATACCGAGCATTATCTCTCCCTTTCTTATGTGGTCTTGGATCTCAGATGGAAAGACTCTTATCTCATCTTCAGAGTAACGTATAGACTTTGTGCATCCTATTCCTAAAAGCAATAGAAGTATCAACATTGCAAGGATAATTCTCTTCATCTTAACCCTCCTTAAAGTTCTTTTTCTTCAATACACCTTTTATTGTATCGTAAGAATAACCCCTCCTGAGAAGAAGATTATAGAGTCTTCTATTTATTTTTTCCTCTGATAAATTCTTTATGCTTCTCAGTTTTTTTTCCACAAGCTTTTCAGCATTTGCCATATCTTCATTTTCAGCATTAAGCATAAACATCGATTTAACAAGCTCCTTCGGTATACCTCTGTTAAGCATCAACATCTTTGCACTATATTGACTGAGAAGTTTTGTTGTCATTGCCTCTCTCTTTAGGGCTTCAGCCAATGCCCTGTCATCTATGAGGCCTGCGTGCTTAAGATATCTTATGGTAGAGGAAACCACATTTTCAGGAACCCCTTTTTTCCTTAGCCTACCTTCCAGTTCCCTTTCACTTCTTCCTCTGTAGCCAAGAAGCTTCAGGGCATATTGCCTTGCCTTATGGACGTTGATGATACTTACGTTCTTATCTTCCAAACCTCTCAATTTTTATCTTATCTTCCGTCTGAGACGTACGTGGTTCGCCTAATGTAAGGTCGCTTGCTGACTCGATACCCCTTGCCTTTAAGGCAAAATCATCAGGATTAGTGGCCATTCTAAGAGCCTCCTCGTAGGTTATGAGCCCTGACTTAAAAAGGCCGAAAAGAGACTGATCAAAGGTCTGCATACCATAATGTAATGCCCCCTGTGCAATTACATCAGGAATTAACTTTGTTTTATCTGGATCAAGGATACAATCTTTTATAGTTGCTGTAGCCACAAGAACCTCGACAGCAGGAACCCTCCCTTTTCCATCTGCTCTCGGCATAAGTCTCAGGGATATAATAGATCTCAATACTGATGCAAGTTGTATCCTTACCTGTTTATGCTGGTAAGGGGGAAATACGGCAATAATTCTATTGACTGTCTCGGTCGCATCTGTTGTATGCAGGGTGCTTAGGACCAAGTGACCGGTCTCGGCAGCAATCAATGCTGTCTGGATTGTTTCGAAATCACGCATCTCTCCGACAAGTATTACATCAGGGTCTTGCCTCAGGGCCTGCCTCAACGTTTTACTGAAAGATTCTGCATCACTTCCTATCTCTCTCTGGTTAACCAGGCTCCTTTTATCTCTGTGTGTATATTCTATAGGGTCCTCGATCGTTAAGATATGTGCTGTTCTATTCGAATTTACCATGTCTATCATTGAAGCAAGGGTAGTCGTCTTTCCACTTCCTGTTGTTCCTGTGACAAGAATCAGGCCTCTTGGCTCCATAGAAATTTTCTTAATAATGTCAGGTAGATGTAACTCCTCGATCGTAGGTATCTTTATCGGGATAACCCTAAAAACAATCCCTATCGTTCCTCTCTGTATAAAGACGTTACATCTGAACCTTCCTATCCCCGGAACACTGTATGCAAAATCAAGGTCTTTATCCTTCCTGAATTGCTCTTTCTGTTCATTAGTCAGAACAGAATATGCTACCTCCAAAACATCTTCAGGACTAACCCTTTTCTCTGAGGTAACAGGAGTGAGTTCTCCATTGATTCTTAGTACAGGTGGTGATCCGACCTTTATATGAAGGTCTGAAGCACCCAAAGAATCGGCCTTTTTTAAAAGGGAAACGATATCCATGATTATCTCCTTAGGTTATAGGATTCAATTATCTTTTTCTCAATTTCTTTTGAGACCTCTATATGATTTTTCAAGTATTCCTTCACATTTTCACGCCCTTGACCGATTCTGTTTCCACCATAACTATACCATGCCCCTGATTTTTCGATAATACCTTTTTCAACACCGAGGTCAACAATCTCTCCAACCTTTGAAATCCCTTCATTGAAATATATATCTAACTCAGCCTGTTTAAAGGGTGGAGCAACCTTATTCTTCACTACCCTTACCCTTACCCTTCCACCAACTGTTTCCTGATTTTCTTTAATGCTTTCTATTCTCCTTATATCAAGCCTTATAGATGAATAAAACTTCAATGCCGTCCCGCCTGTGGTTGTTTCCGGGCTACCGAACATCACCCCAATCTTCATCCTTATCTGATTAATAAATATTACGGTTGTTAGGGATTTTGCAATCGCTGCAGAAAGCTTTCTCAGGGCTTGACTCATAAGCCTTGCCTGCAAACCTGGAAGGGAATCGCCCATCTCTCCCTCTATCTCTGCTTTAGGCACGAGGGCAGCAACAGAGTCAATGGCAATAATATCAACTGCCGCACTCCTTACGAGGGCTTCTGCAATCTCAAGTGCTTGCTCTCCTGTATCAGGCTGTGATATAAGGAGGTCTTCTATCTTTACACCAAGTTTTTGTGCATAATTAACATCGAGGGCATGTTCTGCGTCTATAAAGGCTGCAGTGCCCCCGGCCATCTGGGCTTGAGCAATAGCACTTAAAGCCAAAGTGGTTTTCCCTGAAGATTCAGGACCGAATATTTCTATAACCCTTCCTCTCGGTAACCCCCCGACTCCTGTTGCAATATCAAGTGCTAAAGAGCCTGAGGGAATTACCTGAAGTCCTTCAGGAACTCCTTCTGCGCCAAGTCGCATGATGGCACCCTTCCCAAAACTCTTTTCAATCTGAGAAATCGCTACTTCGAGCGCCTTCGTCTTCTCTTTAATGTTCATTACTTCCCCCTTCCTAAAGGTATCTCTCGTAAACAAACGTACTGAGCACCTGTAGGTTTCAGTTCACTCTGCATTAATTTTATATTATAGACTTCAATACTTCCAAAATCTCTATTCTTAAACTTTTCGAGTTCATTAATCAGGTCTATCATTCCTTTTTGAGAGCTTACTCGTCCGATTGTCAGGTGAGGATGAAATTCTCTATCCTCTCTTTGATACCTTAAAATCGCCATAGAATCCTCGATATCCATTTGAAGACTTTTCAGTATATTTGAATCTTCAATTCCAACCCATATTACTCTCGGACATTTCCTGTTTGGAAATACACCAACGTTATATATTTTAATACAAAAGGGATTATAAGATAAGACTATATTGGATAGCGACTCACTTATCCTTGATAACAAATCTTCGGGCGTCTTGCCGAGGAACTTAATGGTAAGATGAAGGTTTTTATATGCCACCCACTTTACATCCACATTGTGCTTTTTAAGGATTTCAATAAGCTCTCCTATTTCTTCCTTTATCGCCTCCGGTATATCTATTGCTATAAAACACCTCAGGTACATACTAGTAAAAAAATCTCCATATCTGGAGGATCAAATTTGTATATATAGCCGCTATAATATCGTCTGCCATGATTCCCTTCCCACCACTGAGCATGGATTCTATTTTTTTAATCGGAAACGGTTTTAGTATATCGAAAAACCTGAATAAAAAAAAGGCTGCTACTGCATAGTTGAATGGAACAAAGAGAACAGAAAACAGATATCCGCAAAATTCATCTATAACTATTTGTCTACTGTCTTTTTTATTGAAAAGTCGCTCTGCATAATGGGAAGATATAAGGCCAATGAGGATGAGAAGAGATAGTATAAAGATGTGGATAGTAGGAGATGGCCTCAATAGAATAAAGAAGACAAAGGCAACTAATGAGCTGAAAGTACCAGGGGCAATAGGAAGATAACCTATAAAACCTACGGTGGCAATATATTTAAAGAAAACCATTCCTCCGCTTAGCTTTATTCCTGAACTATCCTGTAAGAGAAGCTTATCTTTGCAGAGCTTTCGAAGGTAGCCTTGACAGAGCAGTACTTGTTCATTGAAAGGTCGATCGCCCTTTTTACAGCATTTTCAGATATATTCCTACCTTTTACAACAAACTCTATATCGATATCAGTAAATTTTTTTGGATAATTTTCTGCTTTTTGCCCCTTAACATTTATTTCTATACCCGTAACTTCCTGTTGTTTTTTTCTTAGAATTGAGACGATATCCATCCCTGAACAACCGCCCAAGCTCACAAGGAGCAATTCCATGGGTCTTAAACCCGTGTTGCCTCCCCCAACTGTTGGATCCCCATCCATAACGATTGCATGGCCTGAAGATGCTTCTCCGACGAACTGTAGTCCGTGTGTATATGCTACCTTCGCGTATAGCATCTGCCTCTCCTTGAAATTTGAGTTACTTTATCCGAGATGGATATGTTTGTCAAGAAAAGGATTCATATAATTATCTATGAATTAAATGGGATAAATACTGAATTGAAGGAGGGCGATAAGCGAAATTTTTTATTGATATTTTAATTGCAATCTCTGTATTGCAGTGGCCTTTCCTGTTTTCTCATCAATCTCAATGACAACAGCAGAAAAGATCCCCTCTCCCTTAGCTGTCTCAAATCGCACGGGAATATTTGTTAAGAATCGCTGTATAACCTGTTCTTTTTCTATCCCAATGATAGAGTCATATGGGCCTGTCATTCCAACATCTGTTATATATGCTGTTCCACTGGGCAATATCTTTTCATCAGCAGTCTGGACATGTGTATGCGTTCCAATGACTGCGCTTACCTTGCCGTCCATAAAATAGCCAAAGGCAATCTTCTCGGACGTTGCCTCTGCGTGAAAATCTATCACGATCATCTTTGTTAAATTGCTTAGCCTCTCTATTTCTTCCTTGCCAGTCCTGAAAGGACAATCCATATTTGACATAAAAACCCTTCCAGATATATTGATCACACCAACCTTTTCACCATTGGAAAGTGTATAAACTATACTCCCATAACCAGGAGCTCCGGGGGGATAATTTAAAGGTCTGAGCAACCTGTCTTCCTTTGTAATCTGGGCAATAAACTCTTTCTTGTCCCAAACGTGATTTCCTGTAGTAATTATATGTATGCCGTAGCTTAAAATCTCGGAGACAATTTTATCTGTTATCCCAAAACCACCAGCTGCATTCTCACCATTCGCAATTACTAAATCTATCTTATATCTATCAACAACAGTAGGAAGTAAGGCCTTTGTTGCCATCCTGCCTACCTTTCCTACTATGTCACCGACAAAAAGAGTCTTCATAGTGACAAGTAACAAGTGACAAGTAATAAGCGAACTACAAAAACAAACTCGTTACTTGTTACTCGTAACTTGTTACTACTTTGCATATTCCACATATCTTGACTCTCTTATAACAGTTACCTTTATCTGGCCGGGATATGTCATCTCAGACTCTATTTTTTTGGCGAGCTCCTTTGATATCATGGAAGACATTTCATCACTTACATCTTCAGGCTTCACTATGATTCTTAATTCCCTTCCTGCCTGAATTGCATAGCACTTTTCAACACCCTTATAAGAGATCGCCATCTGCTCAAGCTTCTCAAGACGTTTGAGATAACTCTCTATACTTTCTTTTCGTGCACCTGGACGTGCAGCTGAAAGGGTATCGGCAGCAGCTACAAGAACAGCTTCAACAGATGTATACTCTCCATCTCCATGGTGTGCTACTATGGCATTTATTACCTTTTGATTCTCTCCGTATTTCTTCGCTATATTTGCTCCAATCTCCTGATGTGACCCTTCCACTTCATGGTCTATCGCCTTTCCAATATCATGAAGAATACCAGCCCTCTTTGCAAGTTTTACATCCACTCCAAGTTCTCCAGCCATTATGCCGGCGAAGTATGCTACCTCTCGTGAATGTTGTAAGACATTCTGACCATAAGATGTCCTGTATTTAAGCCTTCCGAGAAGTTTTATTAGTTCGGGGTGTATGCCAGAGATACCTATGTCAAAGACAGCCTTTTCACCGTCTTCCCTAATCTGCGCCTCAACCTCCTTCCTTACCTTTTCAACTATCTCCTCGATCCTTGTAGGATGTATCCTCCCATCTGTTATCAGTCGTTCAAGAGATATCCTTGCAATTTCTCGCCTTACAGGATCGAAGGCGGAGAGTGTTACCATTTCCGGTGTATCGTCAACAATCAGGTCAATACCTGTTGCAGCTTCGAGAGCCCTAATATTTCTGCCCTCCCTGCCAATTATTCTACCCTTCATTTCATCGTTAGGAAGGGATACTGCAGTTATGGTTGCATCTGCAACATAATCACTTGAGTACCTTTCCAGAGCAAGGCTTGTTATCTCTTTCGCCTTTTTCTCTGCATTTTCTTTTGCCTCATCCTCTATCCTCTTGATAAGTTTAGCAGCTTCAAACCTTGATTCTTCTTCTATTCTCCTCAAAAGCTCTTGTCTCGCCTCTTCCGAGCCTAAACCAGAAAATCTTTCGAGCACCTGTGTTTGTTCTCTAATTAATTGGTTGTAACGGACCTCTTGATCATTTATAACGCGTTCCTTTGAATGGAATTCCTTTTCTCTTTTGGAAAGCTCTTGTTCCCTCTTTTCAAGTTGGTCGAATCTCTTTTCGAGCGTTTCCTCTTTATGCCTTAACCTTCTGTCAAGGTGATTAAGCTCGGAGCGCCTCTCCCTTAGCTCCTTTTCAACTTCTGATTTAGCTTGATAGACAAGGTCCTTAGCCTCTAAGAGAGCTTCCTTTTTAATCCTTTCAGCCTCTTTCTGTGACTCCTCAATTATCCTTGTTTTTTCTCTTTCTACTTCCTTCTCAAGAGTAACTCTTTTATTTTTGAGACTTGCACGAAAGATGAAGCTAAGAACTACTCCTACAATAAGTCCTGTACATACTGCTATCAGTAGATAGCCTGGATTGATCATTTTTAGTCGAACCTCCTTCCCTTGCTCTCCTGCAAAAAGACTCCTCTCAAGGGCTTAAAGCCCTCTTTAGAACTTTGCTTCTATGGCTGGGGTTATGAGGCTAATAAGATCTTTGGAGGTGAGAAATATTTAATTTTGAAAGTAATTTTCTGTCTATTCTCTATCATTGAATTACTTATAATCCTCCATGAGAGTACAATAAACCCTAAACCAGCCACAAAACTAAAATAGACCCGCCCTGCCGTGTAAGAAAGAATTAGATCCGCCTATATGATAGGTGGGTGCCCTGAACGAGACATTAGGCTTCCCCGCAGTTTTGATGCGGGACATGCACACCATCTCCTTACGCAGACTCCCAAAAGATCTAATTTGCCGGATCAACTTTCTCACTTATCACAAACAGGGCAGGTACCTGTCTAATTTGCACCTCCACTTTAAATAATACTCAACACTTATATATTAAAATATCATAAATAGTGCATTTGGGCAAGAAAAAACTACCTTTTTGGGGCATTAATGTTGAGACTTTTGCTTTGTATTACTTGTATTAAAAGAAAATTTTTAATAAACTAAAAAATAGGCTTAATTTAACGTGTTTGAGTATCCGGGATAAAAAGTGAAGGCTTTAATTTTAGCAGGTGGAGAAAATAAGAGGCTTGCGGTAACAAAGGGGTTTCTCAAGATAAATGGCAGAAAAATCATCGAGTCCAATGTAGATCTCCTTAAAGGAATCTTTGATTGTGTTATTATAAGCACCAATAACCCTGAGGCATATTTCTATATCGGGGTCCCAATGGTAGGAGATATAGTTAAATATAGAGGACCAATGACAGGAATTCTTTCAGCCTTGATAACTCTTGAGGCTCCAGAACTCTTTGTTACTGCATGTGATATGCCTTTTATGAAACCAGAACTCGTGCGATATATTGTTGATAGGTGGGCAGACAAGGAGGAGGCTGTAATCCCCATTTTTGACAGTAAGCCTCAGCCACTTTTGGGTATATATTCAAAAAGTCTTGCGCATAAAATGGTACAAAGCATAAAAGAAGGTACAAAAGGTCTAAGGGATTTTCTAAAGAAAATAGATGCTCTTTATATAAGCGAAAAGGAGGTGAAGTTAATAGATCCAGAAGGGAAATCCTTCGTTAATATAAATACAATGGAAGACTACGAAAGAGAGCATTTGGCAGTTAGCGGTTAGCATATTTTTAAACTGCCGATGACTAACTGAATTTAAGAAAGGAGGTGGAAAAAAGATGTTTGGCTTATCAATGCAGGAGCTAATTATAATTCTGGTAATAATTCTTATTCTTTTTGGTGGAGCGAAATTACCAGAGATTGGCAAGGGTGTAGGACAGGCGATCAAAAACTTTAAAAAAGGTATGTCTGAAGCTAATGAAATAGATGTAACACCAAAAAAGGAATCGAAAAAAGAAGAGATAGACAAAAAAGAAAAAGAAAGTGAATAGAGGAGCGATTGCAGAGATTAACCTTACTGCAATATCGCACAATCTCAAGACCATTAGAAAGGCTGTCAAAAATCGACCTGTAATAGCAGTTGTCAAGGCCGATGCCTATGGTCATGGATGCTTAGAAGTTTCAAGAAGATTGATTAAAGAAGGAGTCCCTTACCTTGCAGTTGCATATACTGGTGAGGCTTTACGGCTTAGGGGCGAAGGCATTACCACACCAACAATTGTCCTCTTTGACTGTGAGGAAATAGAAGATTTTTTTGATCTTGATCTTATACCGGTCATAAGCGACATAAGTACTGCATCAGCCCTATCAAAAGCAGCCAAGAAGAGAAAAACCATAATAAAAGTCCATGTGAAGATAGACACAGGAATGGGAAGACTTGGCTTAAGTGGTAGTCATATGTTTGAGGATCTGATTAAAATTGCAGATATGAAAGGTATAAATCTGGTTGGACTTATGAGTCACTTTTCTGATGCAGATCTTTCAGATAGGTCATATGCTACTCTGCAGCTCGAAAGATTTAATGTGATAAGAGAAGCCTTATCCAGGAAATTAAATAAAAAAATCTTTTCGCATATGGCAAATAGCGCAGCAGTCCTCACATTTGAGGATGCCTATCTTGATGCAGTGAGGCCAGGGCTTATGCTTTATGGGTATTCTCCCCTAAGTAAGAATTCAAATGCCCTATTACCCCCATATAATCCCCCTTACCCCCCTTTAGAAAAGGGGGGTAAGGGAGGATTTGAAAGTGGGGATGGAGGAATTGTTAACTCAGAGCCAATAACCCTGATGCCGGCAATGAGGGTCAAGACAAAAATCCTCTGTATAAGAAATCTTCCGCCTGATTCACCTATAAGCTACGGCAGAACTTTTATAACAAACTGCCAGAGTAAAATAGGCGTGCTACCTCTGGGTTATGCAGATGGTTTTAGCAGACTTTTTTCCAATAATGCAGAAGTGATTGTTAGAGGAAGACGTGTACCTGTCGTAGGGAGAGTATGTATGGATCTCACAATGGTCGATCTCACCGAGATCGAGGACGTTAGAGAAGATGATGAAGTAGTTATCATTGGACAACAAGGTAATGAGTCAATAACAGCTTATGAACTTGCATGTAAAGCAAGGACAATCCCGTATGAGATACTTACATCCCTCGGCAGTCACTCAAGAAAGGAATACATAAATATTGTAACTTAATAATTTTTTATAATTTATAATAAGAAATATTTTGAACAGAGAAAGGAGGTGAATTGGATGAAAATACCCTTTATGAAGCATGTGTCTTGGTATCTCGTTATAGCAATGTTCATAATAGGTATTGCGCCTAAGATAGATGCAAGCCTTGTAGAATCAGAAATTACCCCTCTTAAATATGTAAACAGGACCGCCGACCTTAAAAAGATACAGAAGTTTCTGGAGTTAAAGGCAATAAGTAAAAGGCTCGAACAATTAGGGCTTACACAGGATGAAATTCATAAAAGGCTTAGCCAGCTTAACGACCAACAGATCCACCAGATCTCTCTTAAATTAGATGACCTAAGGATTGGAAAAGACGATGGCTTAACTTTGATTATTGCCCTTCTCATGATTGCATTACTCGTCGTTCTGATACTGCAGCTCACAGGGCATAAAGTTATCGTAACGAAATAATAAATAGAAATGAGTAAAGGAAGGGGGATATCCAAGGAAAAAATGAGAAACCCCTTCCTTCTTCCTTCGTTACTCATCCTCTACACTTTTATGTTATTATGTTCTTGTGCTACCTCCAAATATATTACCCCTAAACGCATCATAGAAAATGTCCCATTTTATCCACAGACTACCTATCAATGCGGCCCGTCATCACTTGCGGAGGTGCTGAACTATTGGAAAGTTCAGGTAACCCCCGACGAAATTGCTAGAGAAATCTACAGCAAATCTGCGAGAGGAACGCTAAATATTGATATGGTTCTTTATGCGCAGCGCAAGGGTTTAAAAGCAAATCAGTATGAGGGGAGTATGGAGGATATAAGAAAAAACATAGACTCTGGTTATCCGGTTATAGTCCTTGTTGATCTGGGCTTTTCCTTTTATCAGGTTAACCATTTTATGGTTGTCACTGGATATAATGAACGCGGAATTATTGTTAATTCGGGAAAAGACAAGAATAAGTTTATTTCCGAGAAAGACTTTATGAGATCATGGGAAAAGACAAATCTCTGGACACTACTAATCAAGGCTAACTACTAATTAGTTCAAAGTGCAAAAAGAAAAATTTAAAATCTCAATTCAAAAACTAAAAATTTTCCTATGTTTTGCATTTTTATTTTTAGTTTTTGAATTTTTAACAAGTTGTGCCTCCCCAAGGATAATAATCCTCGATGATCCTTTAAGCCCTGAGGAGCACCTCAACTTAGGGGTAACCTATGAAAAAAAGGGAGAACTGGATAATGCCATGAAAGAATATATTAAAGCTTCTAAGAAGTCTTCATTGGCATATCTTTACATGGGTAACCTCTATTTTAAAAAAAATGAATATAACGAGGCAGAGTCCTGCTATAGAAAAGTCATCAAAAAAGATCCGGGGAATGCTGATGCCTATAATAATCTTGCATGGCTTTATTTTATAAAGGGAGAAAAACTTGATGAGGCAGAGAGACTTGCACTGAGAGCAATAGAGCTAAATCCTTCAAAAAAAGAAATATATATAGATACATTAGAAAAGATTAAAAGTATAAGACAAAAATAATCTTCGTCTTTAGGACATTTCCCTCAGTTGAATCCTAAAGATGAATTTTGGAATCCGCCACCGCTATGCTATGATAAAATGGCTCTTATGATATGTGATAATGTAACATACATGGCATAAAGTAATATTCACAATCAAATGGGAGAGAGGTATATGCTTTCTGACAGAGCAAAAAGGATTAAGCCTTCACCAACTCTTTCTATAGATGCAAAGACAAAGGCAATGAAGGCAGCTGGAGTTGATATAATCAACTTTGGTGTAGGAGAACCAGACTTTGATACCCCTGAAAACATAAAAGAGGCTGCGATAAGAGCCCTGAAGGAGGGTTTTACAAAATATACCCCTGTTGGAGGTATAGACCCTCTTAAGGATGCTATCATTGAGAAATTCAAGAAAGACAATAATCTGAATTACACACGTGAAGAAATTATTGTCTCCTGTGGTGCAAAGCACAGCCTTTACAATGTCGCCCAGGCACTATTTAATCCTGGTGATGAGGTCTTAATTCCGTCGCCCTATTGGGTATCTTATCCCGATCAGGTTGTGCTCAATGATGCAATTCCAATTTTTGTAAAGACATATGAATCTGATTCCTTTATGGCTAAACCAGAAATAATTGAATCCCATATCACCACGAAGACAAGGGCAATTATACTGAATTCACCTTCCAACCCTACAGGACTAACATATGATAAAAAGACACTCGGAAAAATAGCCGAAATAGTCCTCAGACATGGAATCTATGTTATATCTGACGAGATTTACGAAAAACTAACATATGATGGGGTTAAACATATAAGCATCGCTTCTTTCGATAACGAGATAAAGGCAAAAACAATTGTTGTGAATGGACTTTCAAAAGCTTACGCCATGACAGGCTGGAGGATTGGTTTTGCAGCAGGTCCAAAAGAGATCATAAAGGCTATGACAAATATCCAGAGCCAATCCACGTCCAATCCTACATCCATCGCCCAGAAGGCAGCCATCGAAGCCCTCAAGGGTCCTCAAGATTTTATCACTACGATGCTTGCTGAATTCGATGAGAGGAGGAAATTCCTCATCAGGGAACTAAATTCTATTTCTGATATGAGCTGCCTTACTCCAACAGGGGCCTTTTACGCCTTTCCTAATACTTCTAAGCTTTACGGCAGATCGAGCGGCAGCAGAAAAATATCATCTTCATCAGACATAGCCCTCTACTTCCTTGAGGAAGCAAAGGTTGCCCTTGTGCATGGAGAAGCCTTTGGCGATGACAATTACATCAGACTATCTTATGCAACTTCTATAGACGAGATTAAAAAAGGAGTTGACAGGATAAAAGAAGCAGTCAGCAGGCTTTCTTAAAGCAGCAGTGGTAGATGAAGAATTAAAAGGTTATCGGTCTGGTTACGTATCTATCATAGGCCGTACGAATGTCGGTAAATCTACACTTCTAAATTCAATTCTTGGTGAAAAGATTGCTATCGTCACCCCGAAACCGCAGACAACGAGAAACAGGATTATTGGGATCAAGACACTTTCCGAGGCCCAGATTATTTTTATAGATACACCAGGAATTCACAAGCCGAGGCATAAACTCGGTGAAGCAATGGTCAAGACTGCTATAGGAGCTCTAAAGGAAGTAGACGTTATTCTGTTTATGGTTGAACCTCGTAATCCTGGATCTGGAGACAGCTTTATTATTGAGTTATTGAAGGGCATTAAAATTCCTGTCTTTTTGCTGATAAATAAAATAGATACTATCAAGAAACCAGAACTCCTTCCCCTCATAGAGAACCTCAGAGGACTTTATCCTTTTAAAGAAATAATCCCCATCTCTGCATTAACACAGGATGGGATTGAGCTTCTCATGAGTAGAATCTGCGACTATTTACCACATGGCCCAAAATATTATCCTGATGAGACTGTAACAGATCAAATCGAGAAATTCATGATATCAGAGATAATCAGGGAGAAAATTACAGAGATGACAGAAGAAGAGGTGCCTCATTCAGTTGCTGTTGAAGTTATAGAATGGAAGGAGCGAGAAAATGGACTCATATCCATAAGAAGTAATATATATGTTGAAAGAGAGAGTCAAAAGGGTATAATAATAGGTAAGAAAGGAAGGATGTTAAAATCTATAGGAACTGCTGCGAGGATTGATATAGAAAAACTCCTCAATACAAAAATTTTTCTTGAGTTATGGGTAAAGGTTATAAAAGACTGGCGAGATGACACAAGGACATTAAAGGAGTTAGGTTATAAATAGATGTTAATCGAGATGAAAGTAGAAGGCCTGCTCTTTGATCCGAGGAGCAGTATGTACATCCTACTTTTGAAGGAGTTAAATGGAGAAGGAAGGCTACCTATATGGATTGGTAAACCAGAAGCTGATTCGATAGCACTTGCATTAGGAAAGGTTGTAACTCCTCGGCCTCTTACTCATGATCTTATAAAGAATATTATTGATGGTCTGAAGGTCAGAATAACAAAGGTCATAGTTACGGAGATTCTGGATAATACGTATTATGCCCTTGTCTGCATGAGTGATGGTAAAAAGGAGACATCTATAGATTCGAGGCCGAGTGATGCTGTAGCAGTTGCTTTGAGGACTAATGCCCCTATATTTATAGAAGAAGGCATTATGGAAAAAAGGAGCACAGACGAACTTGAGGAGTGGCTTAAAAACCTCAGACCAGAAGACTTTGGAAAGATCATGTAATGCTCCATAGGACTGAAGGGATTGTCCTAAGAACCATTCCCTTTGGAGATGCTGATCTTATCGTCTTCTTTCTCACTCCTGATTTTGGGATTCTCAAAACATTTGCAAAAAGTCCACTAAAAACCAAGAGCCGATTTGGAAGTAGCCTTGAGCCACTTACGCACTCAAGGATTGCATTTTGGGGTAAAGAAGATGCCTCTCTCCCAAGGTTGACACAATCAGATATTATCCATTCTTTCCAACAGATAAGAGATTCCTTAGGTTGTTTCCTTATGATGATAGAAATAATAGAACTCACCCTTCAACTTATTCCTGAGAGAGATGCAAACAAAAGGGCATATTCTTTACTTTTGTATACATTGCATAATATCGAGAATACTTTCCCCGAATCTCCTCATACCCACCTTTCGAAAAGGGGGGCTCAGGGGGATTT
>CAZXCW010000022.1:0-20987 GCA_964639385.1 uncultured Nitrospiraceae bacterium | reverse complement strand
AGGCTATGTCTGACAGGGTCCTTCTTACTTCAACTAAAGGAAGGGACAACATCTTAACTGATAGGTTATGGAATATTTTTATGGATATAACCAATAAAGATATTCCCGATAAATCATCGAGTTAAATAAATTTTTGAGCAATGTCTGCATTATCAGGGTTAACTTAAATTATTTATAATTCATAGCGCACAGGCAGGGCACAGTATTTTCGCTCATTCTCGTCCCGATAAGATCGGGACTCCGAGGCTTTTGCCTCTTTATATATGATCCAACCCCGGTCCATTCATGGGCAATCATCACACCAGGACGTTTCCCTCTGACCGTATCGTCATATGCTAAAAATCCCTCAAGGACTGTATCGCCATGTTCATATTCCAGTATTTCTGCATGGATTTTAGCATTCATTTTTATGTTTTCCCCATAGCCTTTTTTACCGTATCAGGTTTCATGGGAAGCTGGCGAATTCTTATTCCAGCAGCATTGAACACTGCATTAGCTACGGCAGGTGCAATAGGTGGAAGACCCGGCTCACCAATTCCTCCCAGCTTTTCCCTGCTCCTTACAATATGGACCTCTATTTCAGGCGGTGCCTCGTAAATTCTCAGTAACTGATAATTATTGAAATTACTCGATGTCACACCGCCGCGTTCAAGCTCAACCGCTTCTTTCAGTGCCGCACTAAGACCCATAAGCATTCCACCTTCTACCTGTGCTGCTATGATTGCCGGATTTATAACATCCCCACAGTCAACAGCGCACACAATTCTGTGAACTTTAATATCTCCACTCTTTTTATTAACGGATACTTCCGCGACCTGCGCCATGTAACTTCCGAAGGAGAAGTGCTGGGCGATACCACGACCCTGCCCCTTTTTAGAAGGCTTTTTCCATCCTGCTTTTTCAGCTGCAACTTCAAGAACCTTGTATGGCCGTTTATGGTTTTTCAGGAGATCCAAACGGAATTCCAGGGGGTCCCTTTTTGCCGCATGCGCAAGCTCATCTACAAAACATTCTACGGTAAAGGCATTCTCTGAATTTCCTACAGAACGCCAGAAGCCTACAGGAACAGGCAGATCGAGCCGTATATATTCAACATGAACATTCGGGATTTCATATTCCATATTCGCTATCCCGTCCACCGCTGCGGGGTCTACAGCGCCCTGCATGCGCTGGGGCATCGCTCTTGAAAAAATGGAAGGACAAACTACCTTATGAGACCATGCGATTGTTCTCCCATTATCATCAATTCCTCCTTCGATCTTACAACTGTTCGCCGGCCTGTACACATCATTCTTCACATCCTCTTCTCGAGTCCATATGAGCTTTACCGGCCTGCCCGTTTCTTTTGAAATGAGGAGTGCTTCCTGTACAACATCCGTTTCAAAGCGCCTTCCAAAACCTCCGCCGAGATAGGTGGTATGGACTGATATCTGATCGGGTTTTAATCCTGTTATTTTTTCTGCTACATTGAGAACACCTGTTTGATTTTGTGTGGGAACCCATATTTCACACTTATCAGGAGTAACATAGGCTGTGCAATTCATTGGCTCCATTGTCGCATGGTAAAGATATGGCAACACATACGTTGCCTCAACTCTTTTGGAAGCTTTGTTCAAAGCAAGCTTCACATCTCCGTCATTCCGTGCAACTATTCCGTCTTTTTTCAAATGCTCAATAAGTATCTTTTGAAGGCTTTCGTTATTGAGTTCAGGATCAGAGCCTTTACCCCACTTCACATTAAGGGTATCCTTTCCCTTCCATGCCGCTTCTAGAGTTTCAGCACACACAGCCTTACCCCTATAACCGTAAGAGAGAGATTCAACGTCCATCACGTGCTTTACACCTGCTATTTTCAAAGCTGCTTCCTTATCATACGATAGAGCCTTTGCACCATAAACTGGAGGACGTTCGATAGAGGCATAGATCATATTCGGAACAAAGACATCAATTCCGTATATTGCCGAACCGTTTACTTTTCCTGATATATCAAGGCGGTCCAGGGGTTTTCCAATGATGGTGAACTGACTTTCTTTCTTTAACGATGGATTCTTAGGTACTGGCAGTTTGGAAGCATCTTCAGCGAGCTGGCCGTAGGTCAGTTTACGGTTGCTCTTATTATGTATTACTGTTCCCTTTGAAGGTTCGCATTCACTTACAGGTACTCCCCATTTCTTTGCCGCAGCAGTCATGAGCATTTCACGTGCTGCCGCACCAGCTTTTCTCAAGGGATCAAACATATGTCTGACACTCGTGCTCCCCCCTGTTGCCTCCATCCCCCAGACAGGATCGTTGTATTGGCTTCCTGCGGGAGCCGCCTTAATCTTTACCTGTTTCCAGTCAGCATCGAGTTCATCCGCTACAATCATTGGTAGAGATGTATAGACACCCTGTCCCATTTCAGACTTGTTCACAACAATGGTTACAATATTATCAGGTGTTACCAGTAACCATACATTTGGACTGAATGATTTATCTTTAGCAACCTCTCCAGCAGACAGTATTCTATATCCAGAAGGGGTTAATGAAATTGCTATGGTGAGACCTGCCAGTCTTAAGAATTCCCGGCGCGTGATATTCCTGCTCATTTCTTACCCTCCTTTGCTGCCATGGTAATGGCTTTTTTAATACCCCTGTAAGTCCCGCAGCGGCAGAGGTTTCCGCTCATGACATCCATGATTTCCTCATCATTCGGATTTGGCTTCTCCGAAAGCAGGGCTATCGCCTGCATGATCTGGCCTGATTGACAGTAACCGCACTGGGGAACCTGTGCCTCTACCCACGCCTTTTTCATAGGATGATCTTCAGGTATGCCTTCTATGGTAGTAATCTTTTTGCCCTGTGCTTCTCCAACGGGAATCTGACAGGACCTCCGGGCTTTACCATCAATATGGACAGTACATGCTCCGCATAAACTTATGCCACATCCATACTTTGTGCCTGTGAGCCTAAGATGTTCCCGTATAACCCATAACAAGGGTAGATCAGGACTTACATCAATTTCATATTTTTTCTGATTCACTTTGAGAGTAATCATTGCTTCTCCTTTCAGTGCAAAACCTTTTCCTGCACTACTTTACAAAAAAAAACATGTCCTTTCTTAACCCAAACATTTACATAATGCAGATGTTGTGAAAAAATTTATTTTTCGATACCTTAGCGTACCTTTATTGTTTTTCTACCTCAAAATATCTTTTGAGCATTATAGCATTTTTATAAGAAACTGCTGAAGGAAGAATAAATAATGGACAAATTTTGGAGTATAATAAATACAATTAGATATGTATAAAACAGAGTTGTACAAAATTGCTTATTATAGAGGGAAAACAGGGCAAGACTTATGAAGAAAATAATTAAAAGATCTTTGATGATATTATGCGCCATATCTTTTGCTATGCCTGTTCACGCCCAGACATTACTGGACAGGTTAGATTATGATGTTAATGAATTTTATCAGCAGGGATTGTACTCAGAAGCGGCAAAGCTTGCCGAGGCAGCACTGAAGATTGCTGAAGAATCTTTACCGGATCATTCTCGAATACCTGCAGAGGTTAAGCCTATTTATGAAAGGGCAATAGCAATAGCAGAACTTTATCATGCCCAGGGTAAGTACTCTAAGGCGGAACCTCTTTATAAACGTGCACTGGCGATAGATGAAAAATCTCTGGGCAAAGATCACCCCGACGTTGCAAGAGACCTGAATAATTTGGCCTTACTTTATTATGCTGAGGGCAGGTATGCCGAAGCCGAGCCTCTTTTTAAGCGAGCATTGGTGATTATGGAGAAAACATTTGGACCAGACCATCCAAAGGTGGCAACCCTGCTGAATAATCAGGCAGAACTTTATAGAGCTGAGGGCCGATATGCCGAGGCGGAACCTCTTTATAAACGTGCACTGGCGATAGATGAAAAATCTCTGGGCAAAGATCACCCCGACGTTGCAAGAGACCTGAATAATTTGGCCTTACTTTATTATGCTGAGGGCAGGTATGCCGAAGCCGAGCCTCTTTTTAAGCGAGCATTGGTGATTATGGAGAAAACATTTGGACCAGACCATCCAAAGGTGGCAACCCTGCTGAATAATCAGGCAGAACTTTATAGAGCTGAGGGCCGATATGCTGAGGCCGAACCTCTTCATAAACGTGCACTAACGATAGGAGAAAAGTCGTCAGCGGCAGAGGATATATCGGGACATCACGATAAACTTGTAGGCAAAGGCAAAGAAGTAAAAGTAGAAGAATCGAATAAACAGGTCAAATCCCAGAGTTCAATTTCGACTACAAAGAAAGGATTTCAGAGTAAAACAGGAGAAGATAAGGTAAAAGTGAAGGAGAAATCTTCAGAACTCCTGAGATCTTCAAAAGCAGTATTTACAGTTCAGGCAGGTGCTTTCAGGAACGCTTCTTATGCAAAAATCTTCATGACGTGGCTCAAGGAAAAGGGATATGATGCATATATAGCTACCCCAATGTCAAAAGAGGAGGGAGGACTTTATAAGGTTTGTATAGGCAGATTTATCGAGAGGGAAAAGGCAGTGGCTTTATCCGAAAAAATTAAGAGCAACGAGGGCCTCCGTACTTTTATAACTACAAGATGAAATTAATTTTTGTATGAATATATTCTTAATATGTTCTGTCCGTCCCTAACTGCAATCGCTTCCCAGTATTTGCACCTAGAAAGTCTTAGACACTTCTCACAACCGCCAATACCTTCCAATTTATACCGCCTTCCCTGTACAGTACGCCAGACACTCCGCCATGCCTTTCTGCATTCTTTCCGTTTCTTATTCCCGTTAACTAAATACATTTTTTAAAATTAATATTTATTTAATTCTATTTTAATCAGATGCGGATAAAAAATCAATTCCAAATTATATTTACAAAAATTATTATTAATTAGAACTAAAGAAATGAGAATTTCCTGGTAGCTAACCTCTAAGTCTCACCTTGTTCTCTTAGCCAGCACTTATAGAATGTCTCACCCAAAAGGATGGTTAAGATTGCAAGTCCAAAGCCACCTATGATATCTACAACGTAATGATAGCGGCAGTATACAGTAGAAAAGATAAGGACTAACACAATAGGCAAAAATATCCAGAAAAGTCTTCTCTTGAACCTATAGGCAAGATAAAGAACAACTAAGGGGATAGCGGTATGGCCGCTCGGGAATGCATCTCTTTTTATACCCTCGAGCTGGTTCAAAAATTTCTGTATTTGTCCGGCAATAAAAAGGCCCTGAAGGTCAGTATTCTGTAAATGGCTTATAGTAAACATTGGGCCGAGGGCTGGCATCAGGATATAACTGAGGTAGGATAGATAAAAACAAAATAAGATTAAAAATAATGTCCTGTTGTATTCTTGTCTTTGATTTTTTAGTAAAAGGATAGCTGCAAAACTTATCGGGATAAAATAATATGTCGTATAAGCAAGTTGTAGTATATCAGTCAGGAGAGGACTCATAAGCCTCTCAAGCATTATTGTAGGATGGCCATCAAAGATCAGATAATCAAGCCTGATAAGTAATGGGTCTATGTCTTTTGGGTTTATATAGTGGACGAGCCTCCCGAGACTATCAAAGACCACCAGAACACAGATAATCGGGAAAACCAGATCATAAAAAAGACCCAAGAATCTGCCTTGGCTCTTAAACCTGAGAATAATAGCCTGAGAAATAATAAGAATTAAATAAGTGATGATGAGAAAGGGAGCTTTCGGTACATTCTTGTAAAATATAATTGTCAAAACAATAAGAAATGAAAGAAAAAGGATTGTTATTGTATCTGCAGGTCTAAGCCTGAAGATAAATTTTCTCATCAAAGCTTGCTCAGTATCCTTTTTATTGCCTTTTCCTTCTTTGAGGGCTTTCTGGGATTACCTTTCCTGCTGGGTTTAGCATATTCTTCCTCCTCATCTTCATATAAAGCTGCTTTTTCTAAATGTTTCCTCTCGAGAGCATTCATAAAATCTCCTGAAGATATTGCTACAGAACCTGATGTCCATGCGTATGCTTCTATATCCCTATCCGAGGTTACTACAATCCACTCTTGCCTTTCAGAGGAAATTATGCGTTTAATAACAGAATCTGCTTTCTCGCCGAGCCTTGAATATATGACCTTTACTCCACCAATTGCAGATTGATTTTCCTGCAATCCTCCAGTCTTCCATCCATCAAATACAACTGTTATGTTATGACCCTTTTTCTTTCTGTATTCTATGAGGCTCTCGATTAATAAATTTCTCTGCTTTTCGAGGTCCTTGTGATAGACGCCGATCAGGTTGTAGCCATCAATGATAATTGAAGAAATGGTGAAACCTCCTCGAATATTATAAAAAAATCATTCTAACTCTTACTATGATTGCACCTCCAATTTTGTTATGGCAGAATATAGTATTTGAGCGGTTTCTTTTGCCGATAGTCCAAATGAAAATGTTTCCAATATAAGGAGGCAAAAGCCTCGGAGGGCGATAGCCCGAGAATGAGCGAGGATACTATATTCTGCATTTTTATTGCCTCATAGTTAACTTATCACGAAAAAAGAGATGCTTTTTCTTATTAATTAAGCGGGCCTTTTACCAGGCGGATGTCATCGATCCATGCGGTGCCTTTGCCATCAATAACAAGATTGAGTTTTACATTGTTGGGATTCTCCCCCTTTTTTAGGAAAAATGGGGTTTCTTCTGTTGTCCATTCTGTGGTACCAGTAAGTGGAGTCTGGAGTCCTCTTGAGAAGAATTCGCCTTTGTCTGGAAAATGACACCACATCTCCAGGTATACTTGACCTTTTACACCTTCTGTGCGAACCTTAGCTTGATAAATCAATCGCGCATTTTCAACATCTATATTGCCTACCTCAAATAACCTTACTACAGCAGGCTCTGTTGCGGTAATTCGCAGAGATCCATTGCCATCACTTGAAATTTGTTTATCAATCTGAACGCCAGACTGCGTGATAATCCCCTCCATGTTATCAACAGGGAACCTTTTTAATTCGACAAGTTCTTTAGATGGTTTAGAACAACCGACAATGGAAAAAATCATCGAAACACCTAAACAAAAAGCCAAAGTCCTTATAGACATAAATCTTTCCTCCTTTTGAGGGTCAAGCGATTTACTTTCTTTTAAGAAACCAGCCCTGTGTTGTATGAAGTAGTTGACTTAAATACATTCTTATACTCTTCTATCAAAGATTCTATCAGTTCTTTAACAGAAATAATTTTCTTTGCTCTATAAGCATTCTTTCCAGCGAACGCAAATCCATGTTCTAAATTGCCCTTCTGGGCATTTATTAAAGCAAGGGCAATGCAATAGGGGCTGTTTTTATAATCACAGGTTGTAATACAATGATAGGGACATTTAAACGGTTTCTTTTTCCCCTTATTGACATCATCAATAAATTTGTTCCTAATTGCCCTTCCTGGCATACCAACCGGACTTTTGATAATCATGATATCTTCCTTACCCGAATCAATATAAGTTTGCTTAAACTTTATCGATGCATTACATTCATAAGTGGTAACAAAACGCGTTGCCATCTGTACTCCAGAAGCGCCTAATTGCAAGAATTTATAAATATCTTCTCCTGTATATATACCTCCAGCGGCAATTACCGGGATAGGTTTCTTATACCTTTCCTCAAATGGTCTTACCGCTTTAATCACTTCCGGAATAAGTTTTTCTAATGAATACTCAGGATCGTTAATCTGCTCTTCTTTGAACCCAAGATGTCCCCCTGCCAGTGGCCCCTCTACAACTATAGCATCAGGGAGGTAGTTATATCTTTTTAACCAACTTTTGAAAATAATATTAGCCGCTCTTCCAGAGGAAACAATGGGAACCAACTTTGTTTTTTTGGTACCTTTTAAAAATTGCGGGAGATTGAGGGGAAGTCCGGCCCCGGAAAAAATAATGTCTATCTCTTCTTCAATAGCAGTTTTTACCATATCAGCAAAATTTGATGCTGCCACCATCATGTTTATACCAACAATCCCTTTAGTTAATTCTCTAGCTTTTCTAATCTCTCTCTTCAACGCTCTAATATTTGCCTTCAACCAATTCGTCGAAAAATCGGCTTCAAGCATTCCAATACCTGAAGCCGCAATAACTCCGATACAACCTTCGTTAGCTACTGCGGATGCCAGCCCGGATAAAGAAATTCCAACTCCCATTCCTCCTTGAATTATCGGGAGTTTTGCCGTCAAATCTCCTATTTTTAATTCTTTTAGGTCGTTAGTATTCATAATAATTCTTTTTTATCTATTTCACACAACGTCTGCGGCTTTGTGCTGTGCCGCCCGACTTAACTATCTCAATCTCAATAATAAAACGGGCGGCATGGAGCGAATTCAATACATAGTCCAAAATAATGGGGCTGTTATGGAATATCGCCTCATTCTCATAGTTTTAGGCGTAAATATTCAAATAGTTTAGCTTTTTCTTCACCTTTACTTTCCGAAAAAAGCCTGTCTAATACCAAAGCCTTTTTTAGTGCTTTCTTTAAATCCTCCACATCGCCTCGCATTGAAACTGATATTGACCCAAAGATTGAATTAAAACATGCTTTATGGGTGATATTGCAGATTTCTTCCAACACAGATAGAAATCTTTCCTCGGCTCCAAAAGGAAAGTCTCCGAGAGCCTTGCCATTTAAAAACGTTTCTTTATCATAATGAGCTAACAATTTGTTTCTTGCATCCTTGATATAACCTCTAAAGGTCTCCACTTCTTTTCTTAATAATTCCAGCGTACTTACTATATTTTCTGGCCAATCTACACGCGTGATAAGATTATTTACTGTGAAATTTTCGATATTTTCCCCATTTACACGACTAGTCGCCGGGTCAGTTATTTTGGCAAACTCTAATAAAAGATAGTTATTAAAAATCATATTTAGGTCCGCAAAGAATGATTGAGCTGTCTTATCCATAACCTGTTTTGCTTCATCATTTTCATAGAGTTCTTTGTAAATATTGAATACAGATCTAAGCCAAACGACATAATGGCAAAACGTTGCCACCATTTTACTGACAGTGACATCCGTATGTTGTTGTTTTCTTCCTATACCAAGTGGCGACGATGTCTCCATATTCCACTTCTTTCTATTTTTTGTTACCCATTGCAAAAAAACATCAAACCATAATTGATTATACCCGCAATGAATAGCTAACGTTTCTGGACATGCGATGTTGCATTAGCAATATGGGTGGAGCGACCGAAGGGAGCGGAACCGCATATCCAGTGTTATCGGATGTTGTAGACATTTTATGATATTATTCTTTTGTCCTTGTAACATTCTCCTATGTATTCGTTAATTTCATCAAAATAACTACCATTACGTAAAGCGTTAGTTACTAAAGAGAAAAATTCTTTGATTTGTTTTTCATCATCTGGCTTTTCTGCATTCAACTGCTTATTCTTTATCATTTCTGGTATACGATTGAGACGATCTGCTTCATCGTCAGATATAAAGCAATCTAACATCGAATATGTCGCAACCAAATTTTGCCCAATATCCTGTGGCAATTGTCCCAGCTCATTAATAATGGCAGGTATATAAACATAGAAGGCATACCGAATTTTTGCTTTTGAACATGGTAGAGTTGATTGCTTTCTGAAGGGTCCCTTATTATTTGCTATTGCTCCGCCATACTCATTAATAATTTTTTCTGCTTGATATTTATTCATATTTGATTGCTAAAATGTCTATAATTTCCGATAACTTCGGTGCATCTGCAATTATACGAACTATTGCGTCTATACCCCTAATTTGACGGTATAGACGCAATGCTGATATATCCTCCCTGTTTTATGGTCTAATTATTGATGAAAACCCTTGTGTTGTCAAGGTTGGGAACGTAACCCAATTTCAATGGGATTCCCTTTCCATCTCCCTCCCTCGATGAGAGGAGTAGGGGAGAGGGATCATTAATGATCTCAATTTCACCCTCACCCTAACCCTCTCCCGTCAAGGGAGAAGGGGGGATTAAAATAGATTTGCTACTTCTATGAGTGTCTATCTGCATCTGTTATAATGTTGTAGTAATTTTTCAAACGTTTTAAGGGAGATTAAAAATGAATTTTCCTCATTTATTTCAGGAAGGAAGAATTGGGACATGCCTTTTAAGAAATCGGCTGATCATGTCTTTATATCCAACAAAGTATTCTGTTGATAGCAGGGTTAATGAGCGCATGATAGAGTTTTACAGGGAGAGGGCACGGGGCGGTGTTGCCATGATTGTTCTTGACTGCCCGTGTCTTGATTTTCCGAGGGCATATAAAGGTCCAAATGAATTACGTTTTGATAACCCTGATTTTGCTGATGGCATCAAGAACCTTCTTCAGGCAATTCATGCTGAAGGGGCAAAGGCTTTTATGCAACTTAATTATCCAAAGGAACGCACCTTTGACCATGAGGTTCCAGGAGCGAAACAAAAAGGAAATGTGTGGATAGCACCTATGGTTAAGATTATGACGTCCGAAGATGCAAGGGAGATAACGTATATAATGGCAAAAGGCGCAAAGAGGGCGAAAGAACTCGGATATGATGGCATAGAGGTTCAAGCGAGTTATGGAGATTTTATTTCTCAGCTTCTTTCTCCCCTTTCTAATAAGAGGATCGATGAGTATGGAAGTAGTCTCGAAAATCGTACAAGGTTTCTCATGAATTTAATAAAGAGCGTTAAACAAGAGGCAGGCAAGGACTATCCAGTAATCGTCAAACTCGTCTGCGATGAATTTGTCGATGGAGGACTAATTCTTGAGGAAACAGCCATCATTGCTCAATTTATAGCTCAATCAGGTGGGGATGCAATTCTTGCTACAGGAGGGAATAAGACTACAAAAAGGATGACTATACCTTCTCATTATCTTGCTCCTGGAAGCCTGCTGCATCTTGCCAGGGCCATTAAAAGAGCAGTTGAGATCCCGGTTATCGCGGTCGGAAAGATTAACACACCTGAATTAGCAGAAAAGATCATTAGTGAAAAAGATGCTGATTTTGTTGCTATGGCACGTGCACTTATTGCTGACCCTTATTTACCTGAGAAGGCCAAAGAAGGATTGACTGACGATATTTGTGGATGTGTCTATGATCTTGAAGATTGTGCGAATGCAGGCGTTAAAGGATTAGGCAGAGGCTGTACTGTAAATCCCTTTGCTGGACAAGAATATCGTTTCAAGGTGATACCTGCTATAAAGAGAAAGAAGGTGGTTGTTATTGGAGGTGGTCCTGCAGGCATACAGTCTGCTATCCTTGCCAGCCAGAGAGGTCATGAGGTTGTGCTTTATGAAAAAACTGGATCCCTTGGTGGGCAGATGCGTCTTGCTTCCATGGCTCCCTTTAAAGCTGAAATGGACGAGGTACTGAGGTATTTGAAACATTCCCTTGGAAAGACTCAGACTAAGATTATATTAAAATGTGCTCCCACTACAGAGGAAATAATTTCCCAAAAACCTGATGCAGTAATCATAGCTACTGGTTCGACCACTGCTTTACCCGATATTCCCGGAATTAGCCAGCCCTTTGTTTATGATGTAAGGGCTGTATATCAAAGAATCATCGAGTTCGGCGAGAATATTGTTATCCTTGGCGGAGGAGATACAGGATGTGAGACAGCAGACCTTCTTTCCTCAGAAGCGAGAAATATGACGATAGTTGAGATGCTTGACGAACCACTAAAAAATATGAAGGATATTCCAAGACAAGACCTCCTCAAGCGGCTGAAAGCGAAGGGGATTAGTATTATTACTAATTCTAAGGCAATAGGAATCGAAAAAGGAAAAGTAATCATCGAGGACAAAGACGGTGTAAAAGGAGAACTGATCGCGGATTCTGTTGTTTTTGCTATTGGCAATGTTCCAATGGATTTACTTTTTAACTCTTTTAAGGGCTTGGTTGAAGAGATATACCTTGTTGGAGACGCAAAAGGACCAGGCAACCTCGGAGCAGCATTGCGAAGTGCTACAGAAGTTGCTCTAAAGATCTAAAGAAATGAACGGTATTCATTACAAGAAGAGATTTCTGAAAGGTATCTTGATTGCCTTGAGAATCATTAGTTCCTACTGGCTCTGTAACATCCTGACTATCTTAATAGCAGGTTACAGAAAAGAGTTGAGACTTAAGACCCTTCACAGGAAGAACGCTATCTTTTTCAGGGAAAAGGCCATCGAGATGAAGGGTGTCATGATAAAGGTAGGTCAATTTCTAAGTTCGAGAGTTGATTTCCTGCCCGATGAATATACCTCGGAGCTCTCACTCCTTCAGGACAGTATTCCACCTCATGACTACTCTAAGATAAGAAAAAGGATAATAGAGGAACTTAGCGCACCACCAGAAGATGTCTTCCTTAGTTTCAATAAAGACCCTATAGCAGCAGCATCCTTAGGTCAGGTACATGAGGCAATTTTAAAGGATGGCCAAAGGGTTGCGGTAAAGATACAGTATCCTGATATTGAGAAGATAATCGAGACAGACATAAGGATGCTTAAAGCAGTTATAAGATTATTCAGAGGAAGATTCGGGCGTATAAACTTTGACATGTTGCATGAAGAGTTCTCTCGTATCTTAAGGGCCGAGCTTAACTATCTAGAAGAAGGAAAAAATGCTGAGAGGTTCAGTCAGAATTTCGAAGGGGATGAGAGGGTTATTTTCCCAAAGGTCTACTGGGAATATACAACCAAACATGTATTAACGCTTGAGTTTGTTGAAGGCATAAAAATTACCGAATATGATTTCTTGAAGGCATCTGGTATTAACAGTAAGGAGATAGCCACACTCCTTGGAGAGGTATACTCGAGGATGATCTATTTACATGGGTTTTTTCACGGAGATCCACATCCGGGCAACATCCATGTACAGCCTGGTCCGAAGCTTGTATTTGTAGATTTCGGGATAGTTCAGGCGATACCAGAGAGGATAAAAAGGGAATTGCGGAGATTTGCAAATGCTATTGTAGAGAGAGATCCAGAAAATGCTGTTGATTCACTGAGAAAGATGGGCTTCATACTCGAAGGTGCAAACTACACAGCTATAATCAATCTTGCGCAGTCTCTTATGGATAAATACAGGGATATAACACCCGGAGAGCTTAAGGAACTCACTGTTGATCATATCTACAAGGAAATCGAGAATGTCATAAACGTTCTTGATTTTATCCAGATACCCAACAACTTCATTCTTCTCGGCAGGACAATAGGGATTTTAAATGGTATATCCTCCAAGCTAAACCCTGAAGTAAATATCATAGAGATAGGCACACCCTTTATAAAGGATTTTTTGAGAGGTGGGAAAATGGAGCAGATAGAATTAGTTCTGAAGGATTTGAAAGATACAGGAATAAAGCTCTGGAGGATACCATCTTTGATGGATGAATTTTTTCATAGGGCAAACAGGGGCGATCTGGTAGTCAAAATGTCTCATTCCGACACTGAAAAGATAACAGATCAGTTTGCCTCTATAACCAGAATAATGATGCTGGTAATCCTTACAGTAACCATGGCAGTAGCAGCACTGTTTTTTGAGATGATTCATCAAAGAATACTCGCAGTAGTTGCGGCTGGTTCTTCAATAATCCTCGGCATCATGTCTGTATTGAGGTTGATGAAAAAATAATGTATTCCACGCGAGAATCTATTTATCAAGACCCAACTATTTATAATCTGATGGCCCGTAATATGGAAGAGCTTTTTTATAAGGAGGGACATAAACTTCAAAGGGTGAAAGAGCTTGCTCAAAGGATAAAGGAGGGGCTCGAAAAGATAAGTCCCTTTATTCAGCGAAGTACTGAAATCGTCTGCCCCAGATGCGTTAATGTTTGCTGCATCAACAAGCATGGCTATTACAACTATGAGGATCTTGTCTATATTAATGCCCTCGGTCTCAGGCCTCCTGATTATGATTGTGAAAAAAGGGATTCAACCCCATGCCAATTTCTTTCTGAAAAAGGCTGTGTTATGGATCGTTCGGTACGGCCATCTGGTTGCAACTGGTATTTCTGCGAATCCCTTTTCGATTATATGGAGGGGAGACCAGAGTATGCGACATTTGATAACGACCTCAGATATATAGCTGACCTCTGGATGGAATTGATGGATGAATTTAACAGAGTAGTTAAGAAGATGGAAACGGCATGAATAAAGTGGTTGAGGACCCACCCCTTTAAAAGGTTTCTAAGGTAGCAATTTCATCTGACGGTTCTGGCGCAAAAGAAGCGTGAAAGGTTTGAACATAAGTTTTTGCAAGATGTTATTTGCCATTGCAAACAGAATGGTTTACCATGCTTCAATTTTTAAATTTTCAATTGCGTTAAAATGAGGATCTTTAGTGACCAATGTAAGACCATATTGTTGAGCAATCGCAGCAATCCATATATCATTTTCTGGGACTGGTTGCCCTTTATCCTTTAAATGGTTTTTTATATCCCCATATCTTTTGGCAGTTTCAGTATTGCATGAAAGCACGGCATTGTTGAGTGCAAATTCATCTATACGAATAATATTTTCTTGAACTTTTGTCGATTTGTAAGCCCCAAAATATAGTTCTCCAATAGCAATGCAAGGAACAAATACTTCTTGGGCATTAGCTATGCGGTTATGAATCCGAGGATCTTTGGCGAAAAGAGCAATTATTATATTGGTATCAAGAAGGAATTTACCATTCACTGATATCTACCTTCTCACAGTTTTCCTCTATAGCTTTTGACATTAGCTGCAAATCATCAGCTGGAATGGTTCCTTCAAATCGTAAAAGATTTTTCCCTTCAACTCCTTTAGGAATCAAGGCTTTAACAAAGTCAAGAACAAGAAGCTGAAGTTCGTAAGGAAGTTTATCAAGTTGAGAGATAAGACTATCTTTTATGGATGCAGTTGTCATAAATCCACCTCCTTACTTACTAATTTTAACATGGCCGCAAAATTATATGGCATATAAAAATTGATAGGACCTCAAGCTCTCTGTTATCTGTCCGCAGCGGACAATCGTAATGTAAAATGAAATTTGAAGGTTTAACCCTTACTGTATTCTCGGAGAGAAGTAGCTGAACTCTGGTTAGTGTTGATGAACGAATTTGCCAGAATTATTTCCTTCTAATCCTAATCTTCCCGGGCTCAAGAACAATAAGATTGCCCTTAAAATCTTCTGGTGTAAGGTCATCAAAGGCTTTTATTATCTGGTTGTTCAATTCAGAAGAGGACACTTCGTTAGGAAAATGAGCTATAACAATTCCCGAATGATTCTTGAGAGGGAAACGTAGAAGATTTCCAAATCCCGTATCACCTGTCAGCAGAACTGCGCCTTCTTGTTGGGCAAATTTAAATACTTCTTTATCGCTTTTTCCCCTCAAACCACAATCTCGAACATCCAGGACTTCATAACCTTTGGACTTTAGAATTTTTGCTGTTGACCGTGGCATGTCTTCATCAATCACAAACTTGAGCATTCTAAACTACAGCCTTAACTTCTTCACCTGCTAAATGCTTTGCAGCATAATCCAGTACGGCCAGTATATCTTCTTTAGTAAGGTCATATTCAGCCATAATCTCTTCGTAGGTCATACCAGCAGCCAGTTTACCGAGAATCAAATCTACTGGAACACGGGTTCCTTTTATCACCGGCTTACCAAATCTGACTTTTTTGTCTATCGTAATTCTCGGAGCAATTTCCATAATTGTTCACCTCCTATTAGAATTATAGCAGATTAAAACCAATAAAAGGCTCAATATCCAAGTGACTAAACTTTAACCTAATTTGTTATCTGTCCGCTACGGACAACCGTAATGAGAAATGAAATTTGAAGGTTTGACCCTCACTGTATTCTCGGTATTGGCTATTACAACCACGAAGATCTTGTCTATATTAATGCCATCGGTCTCAGGCCTCCTGATTATGATTGTGAAAAAAGGGATTCAACCCCATGCCAATTTCTTTCTGAAAAAGGCTGTGTTATGGATCGTTCGGTACGGCCATCTGGTTGCAACTGGTATTTCTGCGAATCCCTTTTCGATTATATGGAGGGGAGACCAGAGTATGCGACATTTGATAACGACCTCAGATATATAGCTGACCTCTGGATGGAATTGATGGATGAATTTAACAGAGTAGTTAAGAAGATGGAAACGGCATGAATAAAGTGGTTGAGGACCCACCCCTTTAAAAGGTTTCTAAGGTAGCAATTTCATCTGACGGTTCTGGCGCAAAAGAAGCGTGAAAGGTTTGAACATAAGTTTTTGCAAGATGTTATTTGCCATTGCAAACAGAATGGTTTACCATGCTTCAATTTTTAAATTTTCAATTGCGTTAAAATGAGGATCTTTAGTGACCAATGTAAGACCATATTGTTGAGCAATCGCAGCAATCCATATATCATTTTCTGGGACTGGTTGCCCTTTATCCTTTAAATGGTTTTTTATATCCCCATATCTTTTGGCAGTTTCAGTATTGCATGAAAGCACGGCATTGTTGAGTGCAAATTCATCTATACGAATAATATTTTCTTGAACTTTTGTCGATTTGTAAGCCCCAAAATATAGTTCTCCAATAGCAATGCAAGGAACAAATACTTCTTGGGCATTAGCTATGCGGTTATGAATCCGAGGATCTTTGGCGAAAAGAGCAATTATTATATTGGTATCAAGAAGGAATTTACCATTCACTGATATCTACCTTCTCACAGTTTTCCTCTATAGCTTTTGACATTAGCTGCAAATCATCAGCTGGAATGGTTCCTTCAAATCGTAAAAGATTTTTCCCTTCAACTCCTTTAGGAATCAAGGCTTTAACAAAGTCAAGAACAAGAAGCTGAAGTTCGTAAGGAAGTTTATCAAGTTGAGAGATAAGACTATCTTTTATGGATGCAGTTGTCATAAATCCACCTCCTTACTTACTAATTTTAACATGGCCGCAAAATTATATGGCATATAAAAATTGATAGGACCTCAAGCTCTCTGTTATCTGTCCGCAGCGGACAATCGTAATGTAAAATGAAATTTGAAGGTTTAACCCTTACTGTATTCTCGGAGAGAAGTAGCTGAACTCTGGTTAGTGTTGATGAACGAATTTGCCAGAATTATTTCCTTCTAATCCTAATCTTCCCGGGCTCAAGAACAATAAGATTGCCCTTAAAATCTTCTGGTGTAAGGTCATCAAAGGCTTTTATTATCTGGTTGTTCAATTCAGAAGAGGACACTTCGTTAGGAAAATGAGCTATAACAATTCCCGAATGATTCTTGAGAGGGAAACGTAGAAGATTTCCAAATCCCGTATCACCTGTCAGCAGAACTGCGCCTTCTTGTTGGGCAAATTTAAATACTTCTTTATCGCTTTTTCCCCTCAAACCACAATCTCGAACATCCAGGACTTCATAACCTTTGGACTTTAGAATTTTTGCTGTTGACCGTGGCATGTCTTCATCAATCACAAACTTGAGCATTCTAAACTACAGCCTTAACTTCTTCACCTGCTAAATGCTTTGCAGCATAATCCAGTACGGCCAGTATATCTTCTTTAGTAAGGTCATATTCAGCCATAATCTCTTCGTAGGTCATACCAGCAGCCAGTTTACCGAGAATCAAATCTACTGGAACACGGGTTCCTTTTATCACCGGCTTACCAAATCTGACTTTTTTGTCTATCGTAATTCTCGGAGCAATTTCCATAATTGTTCACCTCCTATTAGAATTATAGCAGATTAAAACCAATAAAAGGCTCAATATCCAAGTGACTAAACTTTAACCTAATTTGTTATCTGTCTGCTGCGGACAATCGTAATGAGAAATGAAATTTAAAGGTTTGACCCTCACTCACTGCATTTTTGCATTCAGTCTTCATAATAAGTAATTTCACGGTAAGTCACGCTTGAAGGAGTAAAACCAAGGTCATCATATTTGCTGCTATAATAAGTCTCTTTCTTCTTTGTCCAGTTTTTGAACTGGTCAAAGTCATATGTGTAGCGATATGCATATGCTAACTTTCCATTCTTATATACGTTTAGCTCAATTTCATTTCCATTTCTATCATATGTATAAACGTGTTTTTCTGGTCCTTCACCTTCAGGTCGGTTTACAGGCCAGTTTACTATCTTCTCAATAAGGTTTCCATAACTATCATATGTGAGTTCATTGACGAGATCTTCTCCAGTAACTGTTTTTACGGTCATTCTTATAGTTTGATCGAAATGTCTTGTTTCAAATTTCCGATTGATGCCTTCAGTTTCAGTTAAATTATTTACGTACTCCTTCCCATCTGGATAAATTGAAACTGAACGAATCAGGATCCCTTGTCGGTTATATTCACTAATAAATTTAATGGGAATTCCAGATAAATATGTCATCCATTCTATTGTGTTTCCTTCACGATTATATTTAGTTATTTGTTGTAACTCTGCTGGGCCCTCTATATAGTTAAATCGGCCGGTCCATAAAAAACTACTCTTATCGAGATTGTATTTAGCCATTTTAACAGTAACACTTTTTACCGTACCTCTGAGCTTGTCTACTTCTTTATCTGTTAAGGATAGTGCACCAGCTACAATAACTGGCACATCCCAATTTGTTGGAAGTGCAGTAAGATATGATATTGGAATTGCGAAGTTCAGGTTTTGTCCACCTGGAAGGGTTAAGGCAGCGATACCAATAACTTCTGCACGATTATTTACAACAGGACCTCCGCTTGACCCAGGTGAAATAGCTGCGTCAATCTGTATTACTCCCTGATCAATGCGAATACTGCTAATTATTCCTTTCGAAAATGAACCCTCTAATCCTTTTGGATTTCCTCCTATGTAAATCTCATCTCCAACTGCGATGTCACTTAAAAAGGCTATGCGCAATAAGGGACCAGAAACTCCAGGGACTTGTAGTAAACATAAGTCATGCTCTATATCTATCGCTATAATTTTATCAATCTTATGCGTAACCCCTGTGTGTAAAACCTTTATATATCCTTGAGAAGCACGTTTAAAGATATGGAGTGTAGTAGCTATGACATTTTCTTTATAAATGAACCCGCTTCCTTGAGCAATGACTTCTCCATCCTTGCTCTGTGCGACTACAAGCACAAGAGATTTAGAAACTTTCTGAACTATTTCACGAGATGATAACGTCTTTTGTCCCTTGTCTGTTGTTTGACTAAATGTTCCTGAGAATGTGACCAAAGCACAAATGAGGATAAGAAAAAAGATTATAAAATATCTATTTTGTCTCATTGTAGCCTCCCATGCTTTTATGATATTTATACTTTATTCGCGTTTCCGCAAACTCATCATCGGAGACTTCCTTATCCTCATACTCAAAATTGTCATTTACAACCATTTTAGGCACAAGGCTTTCTATATAATGTTTATATCCCACCAACCGGCAGTTTGGTAAATATACTCTCTTAATAAAAGGATTGGATTCCCAATCTTTCTTGAGATAAATTTCGCCTGGGATATTCGTTATAAACCATGGTTGCGTGCCAAATGCAGAAAATTGGTTTTCAATAATCTCCCTCAAACAATGAATTGCTTCTAAGGATAGAGCTCGATCGTTATGATCTGTTTCAGGACGAAAATGGATTGATTTATTCCTTATTTCTTCTAGTTGATGAAATTCTTCGATGACTTTCGGGAGTAGTATTCCCCACGAGGCTAAGATACTAATTGGAACATCCCAATCATCAAACGATTTTTTCCTATATATTTTCTTGTATTCAGGACTATTTTTGAAATCATCACGCAAGTTCAACATTAGATGATTCAAAATCCTTTCTCCTAAAGCGCAAGCCCCTGTTAACGCGGGATAGTAGGCACCCATTATGAAAGAGGTGCGAATTTGTTCAAAAAAACGATTATGAAAGGCCAGAATAGAGAAAGGTTTTGAATCAATTGCAATAAAATCTTCTTTTTTCATATCTTTGTTAAGTACTCCATAGGCTTCAATTAAACTTTGTTCCGTTTTCTGACGGTTCTGGAGGTGAAGTTCTTTTACTTTTTCCTCCCATTCTTCTTTTATTGGATCGACTAATGTCCGTACTCTGGTATCAAAGTCAAAATTAAGAACTCTATATCGCTTCATTTTTTGTTTTTTCTTACAATTGCCTGCAATGAGCGGCTAACGTCTCGGCAAATAACACCGTTGTGGCGCCTAAGAAAAGTTTTATCTACCAAAACACGAAGCGCTACAATGCAACAACTACAATAATTTTTTCAACAAAAGGAGTGTCATTGTTTGCCATGTTATACGCTACGCAGCGTCCTCATTCAATTTTCTTAGCATCATCTGGAATTTTATCCAATCGCCTTAGAATGAGGTCGCCTTGCTGGACGATATACTCATGCGGTAGAGGTATTACGCTACGTGGTTTCTGTGGCTCCTTGAGAATTTCGTGACGCACAAACTGTGACAATCGGAACAGCGATAGTGGACCACCATAGTGTCGCCAATCAAATGGCTTGCCGTTCAGGTCTCTCGTGTCGAGAGTAATGATGTCTCTGACGGCGAAAATTTTGTTCTGACAATCCGGGTCAATAGACCAAGTTGGTTGAAACGGAGCATGGGCGAAAGCATTCCGAATTAACCTCGAAATCTGATAGGCGGAACGGATGTTGTCGTCTTTGTGGTTCTTGGGATCGTCGATCACGGCCTTGATTGCGTCCTTCATTGCAACGGCCATCAAGAAGGTTGCCGCTCGGTGTAGACTCCAAGCGGCGAAATCTGCTTGATCCCTGCGTAATGCAATCTCGTGATACTTCACTCGATGTTTGCCGTGTATCCATTCCATGGGTAGATCGAGGGGCTGTTTTTCAGAAATTGTTGCCAATCGGACTGCGGATGCCAAGCGAAATTGGAGTTCGGCGGTTCGAAGATAGTTAGCATGCTCTTCGGCTTTCGTCATTACTTACTCCCGATCATTATTTACCTCTTTGGACGCTGCGTAGCGCAAAACTCGTTAACAAACGCACCCCTAATTCGCTTTTTGTCCAGATTTGGGATAATATCCGAACTTGTTTCGGGTATTGTTA
>CAZXCW010000021.1:0-21708 GCA_964639385.1 uncultured Nitrospiraceae bacterium | reverse complement strand
GGTACAATCAGCAATGCAACGATGTTAACAACCTTAATCATAGGGTTAATTGCCGGTCCTGCTGTATCCTTATATGGATCACCAACTGTATCGCCGGTAACTGCAGCCTTATGAGCATCAGATTTTTTCCCGCCGTACATACCATCTTCTATGAACTTCTTGGCATTGTCCCAGGCGCCTCCACCACTTGTCATGGCTATTGCCTGAAATAGTCCTGTTATAATGCTGCCAATAAGGATACCACCGAGGGCCTCTTTACCAATAAAAACTCCCACGAGAACAGGAACCACTACAGGTATAAGGGCAGGAACCATCATCTGTTTTATTGCGCCCTTTGTGACGATATCAACGCAGGTTCCATACTCTGGCTTTGCCTTTCCTTCCATGATTCCGGGGATTGTCCTGAATTGCCTTCTGACCTCTTCCACAACTCCGCCAGCAGCCTTTCCAACCGCTTCCATCAGGAGTGAACCGTAATAGTATGGAAGTAATCCACCAATAAACAGACCTGCCAGAACCATCGGGTTTGAAAGGTCAAATGCCAGGGTCTGTCCAAAAGACCTCGAATACTCTGCAAAGAGAACCAATGCTGCAAGACCTGCCGAACCGATAGCATACCCCTTTGTAACTGCCTTTGTTGTATTCCCGACTGCATCGAGAGGGTCTGTTATTGCGCGAATTTCCTTGGGTAATTCTGCCATCTCAGCGCAACCTCCAGCGTTATCAGTAATCGGGCCGTATGAGTCAATAGCCACAACAATACCAGTCATGGAAAGCATCGAAACCGCTGAAAGGGCAATCGCAAAAAGACCGCCCCCGGTATTGCCGCTAAAACCGCCTCCTAATGCATATGCGCCAAGGATAGCTGCCACAATGACTATAACTGGCATGCCTGTTGCCTTCATACTGACAGCCAGACCAGCTATGACATTTGTGCCATGTCCAGTCTGACTTGCCGCTGCTATATGCTTAACAGGGCCAAAGCTTTTTGATGTGAAATATTCTGTAATCATAACTATTAGACCAGTAAGGGCAAGTCCAATCACTGCTGTCAGGAACACACTGTTAGCAGTAAAGACACCTGCATCAGTTCCTGAAAGTCCCGCAATAAACCTTACTGATACAAAGTAAAATGCGATTGCAGCAAGGATGCCCGATACTGCCAATCCTTTATACAGGGCGCCCATTATATACTGGCTCTTCCCAAGGCGCACAAAATATGTGCCAATGACAGAGGCGACAATTGAAATACCGCCAATGAGAATCGGGAATTCAACCCATGGGCTCTCTGCTCCAAAGACAGTCCTTGCAAGAAGCATTGCTGCAACAAGTGTAACGGTATATGTCTCATACAGGTCTGCTGCCATCCCAGCACAGTCACCAACATTGTCACCAACATTATCAGCGATAACTGCAGGGTTTCTCGGGTCATCTTCCGGTATCCCTGCCTCAACCTTACCAACGAGGTCGGCACCTACGTCTGCTGCCTTTGTGTAGATACCGCCTGCGATACGTGCAAACACACTCATCAGAGAGCAGCCGAACCCAAGTCCGACAAGTGCATGGAATGCATTTTCACCTGCATATTTTTTTGCGATAAAGTAATAACCGGCTAAGCCGATGATACCGAGTCCAACAACCATGATGCCTGTGACCGATCCGCCTTTGAATGCAAGCTTCAGTGCTGAACCGAGCCCTTTGTATGCAGCCTGGCAGGTGCGGACATTAGCCCTTACGGAAACCATCATACCTATATAGCCAGCAAGTGCAGAGCCAAAAGCCCCAATGACAAAACCAATTGCAGTCCACTTGCCCAAGAAAATAAATAACAAGATGACAATGACTATACCGGCCATTGCAACTGTCTTATACTCACGAGCAAGAAAAGCATAAGCGCCTTCTTTTACAGCATCTGAGATCCCTCTCATACGGTCTGTTCCGGAATCCTGTTTGGTTACCCATGCTGCGGTTATCAGTGCATATAAAACGCCTATCACACCACAGATTAAACCAAATAAAATGGTTCCGCTCATTTTCCCCTCCTTTTTCCAGTTATTTATAACTGATACCTGAGAACAACGAAAGAAATTTGTTACCCGCTTTCACCCCCTTTTTACTTTGTAGTGGATGACACCTCTTCAATGGCATCATTTTAACCTGCCTTGTTAAAGCATCAATTCCCTTCTCTGTATTGCTTTTCAAAGACCATGGCCGTGGCTCTGTAGACCATGTGTGCCATCTTTGAAAACGGGGCATAAGCAAACAGGAAAAACACAACAATGAGATGAGTGAAGTAAATTATGTATGCAAGGGCCGCAATATTCGCTAACCGTATAACCTCGGAAAGTATCCCGGTAGCCATGATTGCAAAGACAATGTATATGAAAAGCCAGTCATAATAACCGCCTTTACCAGCCTTTTCCTTGTTTTTTAACCTGTTTTGTATAACAAGGGTAATCCCTACTAAAAGTGATAGGGCGCTTGCATTTGCAAGCCATTTCACGGGATCAGTTAATGGATAGGGCGATGGTCCAAGCATCCACTTGAACGGTTCAGTACCAAGAAGTCTCATGATACCCGGTCCGTATAGATAAACAACAGCCCATGCTGTTGTGATGGCAAGGCCGATGAAACTATAAAATACTAAAAAGTGTGATATTTTCCGCATTTTTGTTACATTACATTTTTCAAAACGGTTGTGTGATAAAATTTCACTGATAGTGGCGGATATTGCATTCCAGATACTGCCTTTAGGTGTTATCGGTCCTGCCGCACGTACCATTTCCTTCCAGTATCGAGAAATTCCGATGGCAAGAGAAATAACAGCAAGGAGAGCTATCGGGACAAAAACACTATCAATATATACTGAAGGCAAGAACTCATGATACGATATCTGCCCCTTTTCATTCAGCGGTATATTTGCAAGATTCAGATGTCCGAGTGATGCAAGAATAATAAAAAAGATAGCAGCAGGTATTGCAAGGAGGAGAACAAGAGAACCAGGACCCCCAACTGCCTTTCCTAAGAACTTCGGGGCTGCATAATTCTCGATAGACATCTTCCTCACGGCATTGAGGACTTCCCCAGGTTTTGCTCCTCTCGGACAGTAGGCAGTACAGTCACTGCACTGATGGCAGAGCCACATGTCCGGATTCCCAAAAAGCTTATCCTTCAATCCCCATTGCGCATATATCATCTCTTTTCTCGGAAATGGCTTTTTATCTTGGGTTAAATTGCATACGACGGAACATGTCGCACACTGGTAACATTTTTTTAAAGATTCTCCTCCGGCTTTGGTGATTTCATTGACAAATTGCAAATCAGGTGAAATAATTGGGGTATCATCTGATTTAACTTCGGATATTGTTTCGGTTTCTACTCTTGTTTCGGCTGATGGGACTTTCTCTTGTTCCATATATCTCCTCCCTCAAAGGTCGCAGATAAATTCTATGCTAAAATTCCTTAAACGGATTATGCCCTATTTCTTTAACCCTTTCAACAAACTCATTGATCATATCCGGTAGCTTATCATATTCTGAAATAGCCACCTGTAACATGGTGACCCTATCTGATTCGAGCTGAAGTCTATCGAGAGTCTCACCGACTTTGCTGAATCGAGTGTTTGCAAGTTCACTGCCTTTGACAAAATGACATTGATAGTTTTCTCCGAACACACACCCAAGGAGGAGAAAACCGTCTATACCTTTTGACAGGGCATCAGCTATCCATACGAGGTTCATACCACCAAGGCATCTCATTGGGATAAATCGGACACACGGGTCTATCTGCTTCCGATTAATCCCCGCTGTATCCAATGCAGGGTAAGCGTCATTTTCACAAGCCAGACATATAATTCTGAATTCTTCTTCTGGTACATCAATAGACTTGATCATTGAGCCTATGATATCTACACTGAAGTCTTTGAATGATACTATCCTTTCAGGGCATGCCCCCATACAGGTCCCACAGCGCCTGCACCTGTTAATCTTGTAATATGGAATACCTTTCTCATCTTCATCTATCGCACCGAATGGGCATTCCTCTGTACATCTCTTACATGCTGTGCACCTGATGAGCTGTGGGTCGGGGAATGTGAGATCCCATGCCCTTGGGTGTACTGCCATCCCTTTTGCCACATGATCTATACACTGGATCGCCTTAAACGCAGCGCCTGCTGCATCCTCTTGTGCCTCGGTCATATTCATCGGTTGTCTTACAGGACCAGCAGCATATACTCCAGTCCTCCTTGTCTCATACTGGAAACAGATAAAGTTTGAATCTGCGAATCCACAGGCCCCTTCAAGGGATGGAATCTCGGGACCCTGTCTATAACCAAGATTTAATATAAACTCAGGTTTTGGAGTTGACTCTAAATAAGCCTTTTTTGCATCATCACCTTTTGCAGCAGCTTGAGTTAGTCCGTCAAGATACTCCTGCGGACCACGTGAAGTAGGCACCATTCCTGTTGCAAGAACAACGAGATCAGCTTCAACCTTAACCTTATCACCTAAGAAGGTCTTCTCCATCTCGACATAGAGATTCCCATTTCCTGCACCTGAAACACTTATTACATCGCCCTTTGTCAGCATGACACCAGGATCATTCTGGGCCTCTCTATAGAATGCTTCAAGCCTTCCAGGAGTTCTTATGTCTTTGTAAAGGATCATTGCTAATGCTTCTGGGTTTTGCCTTACATACCTCGCCTGCTTCAGCGATGTTGCGCAGCACATGGACGAACAATATGGGAGGTGATTGGGATCTCTCTGGCCAGCACACTGAATAAAGGCTACTTTTGTTGCTTCCTTCCCGTCAGATGGCCTTGTAATGATACCCCTTTTTGCTATCTGTTCGAATTCAATATTTGTCACGACATCTTTAAATTTTCCATATCCAAGATGGCCAAGTTTTGTTGCATCATAAGGAATCCAGCCTGTAGCCATCACAATCGCCCCTATTTTCACTGTTTCCGAGCTTCCGTTTGTCGATATCGTCACATCATACAAGCCTGGTTGTCCTTCTGTTTTTTCAATTCTTGATGACTTGTGTACCTTGATATCAGGATGGCTTTCGACCTCTTTGATAACCTTGTCAATATCTGTATCTACAATGACCGGGCCTGTGAAATTTCTTGTCGGGATCTTTTTATAGAGCTTATTGGCAAACCCTCCGAGCTGGGGTTCTTTTTCAACAAGGACTACCTGATATCCTGTTTTTGCTGCCTCAAGGGCTGCGGTCATCCCTGTAATGCCACCACCTACAACTAATATCGTGCTGCTCAGGTTTTCAAGGATACCGGGTTCTGGCAATTCACCCTTTTGTGCTTTCACAATGCCCATGACAACATAGTCCTCTGCTAAGCTTTGTGTATCATCCGTTTTCGGTGGCTGCATCCATGCAACAAACTCTCTAATGTTTACTCTCTCAGTTATACATCCGGGGAAATCAAACTCTTCGTATTTAACGCGGGGAGAACATGCTGCTATTACAATAGTATTAATCCCATCTTTCTTGATATCATCTTTTATTAAATGGAGTCCTTCAGAGCTGCATAAAATATCATGTGTCTTTATCTGCTCTTCTTTAATCGGTCCATGCTTTGCAGCCTTTGAAAGCTTTTCTATATCAACGGAATCCCCAATCCCACATCCTTTACAGATATATACACCAAACTTTTTTTCCATCCCCTACCTCCTATTCACACTCTGGATGCTCTTTAAAGCAGCGCCAGTAGCATCCTGGACTGACCTTGCAACATCAACTGGGCTTTTCATTGTTCCTACTGCATATATCCCTTTCTTTAAGACTGAATCATCTACAAGCCCATCAGGTGTATACGGGATATCAATCCCAACTTTTGACCCCTTTGTTGATACTTCCATTCCCGTTGCAAGTACAACCATGTCGAACTTAGCTTTAATTTTACTTCCTTCATAGATATCTTCCACATCGACAATGACATCATTCGTTCCAGTTTCTTCTGTAATCCCTGCAACTTTTCCTTTTGTGAAGATCACATTAGGGTCATCTTTTATCTTCCAGTAAAATCTTTGTTCATAAAGTCCCGGGGTTCTAATATCAATGTAGAATATCTGAATTTTTGCTTCTGGATACTGCTCTTTTACATACATAGCGTGCTTCAATGTAGCGAGGCAACAAATATAGGAACAGTATGGCAGATGGTTTTCATCCCTCGATCCAGCACACTGGACAAAGGCGATGTTCTTTATTTCTTTTCCATCTGAAGGCCTGATAATCTTTCCTTTTGTGGGGCCATCAGTGGATGCCAGCCTTTCCATCATCATATTTGTGATAACATTTTTAATCTTCCCCGAACCTAAAATGTCTAATTTAGCCATATCATAGGGATTCCAACCAGTAGCCAAAACCACTGCACCCACCTTCAGGTTTATTTTCTCAGGTTTCATGTCAAGGTCTATTGCATTATACTTGCATGCCTCATAGCATGCCTTCATGCAGTCCTTTGAACAATGCTTACTGTCAATCACATATTGAAAAGGAAAGGCTTGCTCAAAAGGCAGATACGCAGCCTTTGTCTTGTCCATTCCGAAGTTAAACTCATTCTCCCTGTATGACGGGCAGGCCTGTGCACAGGCATCACAGCCAACACATTTATCATTCACATACCTTGGGTTCAGCCTGACAGTTACATCAAAATTGCCTTCCTCGCCCTTGATATCTTCCACCTCTGCAAGGGTATAAAACTTGATGCGTGGATTATTTTTAATTCTCTTGAACTGGATCTCGAGACCACAGTTTGGGGGACAGAGCTTCCAGAAGTATTTATTTATCTGTGCAACTCTTCCACCGAGATAAGGGTTTTTTTCAACAATATAAGCCTCAAGCCCTGCCTCAGCTACCTCGATTGCAGCAGTGAGCCCGCTCATGCCTCCTCCGACAACAAGAACCTTCTTATTATCTGCCATGGTTAACCCTCCTTATAGGCAGTAAATCACAAAGAGATAGTTATAATGCCCATATAACCATCTCTTTTTAACTTACTGAGTGAACGGGGAGTATTATAGCACACATGTCAACAAAAATCCTTAACTCAAAAAATGCATTTACATAATGCAGATGTTGTGGAAAAATTTATTTTTCGATACCTTAGTATACCTTAGTATACCTTTAACTGATGGTTTACGGAATATTTTCATGGATATAACCAATAAAGATATTCCCAATAAATCATCTCTACGAGTCGTAGACGAATTAAATAAATTTTTGAGCAATATCTGCATTATTTGGGTTAATGAGCCTTGAAAAGAAAAGGGAGGGCTTAGCCCTCCCTTTTGTAACATAATCTACGGGAACATCTGGACGTAGGGAACTTTCTTAAATTCCCATGTGTTGGTCTCTTCATTGTACTTGGAGTTTGTGAAGCACTTCCAGTTGGCATCATCAATCTTGTTGAAGTCACCCCTGTAGTAGTATCCAGGATATCTGGACTCTTCCCTGAAGAGGATATGTCTTGCATGTGCTTCGACCGACAGAATTCTGTGGTAGTTTTCAAAGCATCTTAAGAGCTCATGGAGATTAGATGCTGCCATTTTGCCGGCATCCTCTTTGAGCAGCTCGAGCTTTCTGAGGCCTTCTTCGAGCATGGTCTTTGATGTCATGTACCATGTTGAGACACCGCCGAAGTATTCATCGGAGATCTTCATAAGTCTTGCCTGAAGTGCCTTCGGGCCGATGTAATTAGGGTTGATAAGAGCATCAGTTGTATATGTTTTATATTTCTCATAGATCTCGAATGGCAGATAGAGTTCAGCCGCAATCTCATCAAGGGACATTTTTGGTGTTGGCTTGTAGTCTGCATGGTCGAGGATGTATGCTATTGCAGCCTTTGCTGCCATTCTGCCTTCTGCATGGGAACCTGATGAGAATTTGTGTCCTGATGCACCGACAACATCACCAGCCATGAAGAGACCTGGTACGGTAGACATCCTGTTATATCCCCAAGAATAATGTTCCGGTGTGCCAGGGATATCGCCAGGGCCACTTACCCAGAACCCAGCACAGCCAGCGTGGGAGCCGAGAAGATACGGCTCGGACGGCGCGATCTCTGAAGGAACCTTATCGGGCTCAATGTTTGATGCTGCCCAGAGGGATGCCTGTCCGATAGCCATGTCAAGAAAGTCTTCCCATGCTTCTGCCTCGAGGTGTTTGAGCTTCTTTGCACCTTCTTTTTCACCGAGTTGATCCTTAATCCTTTTGGAGAACTCTGCAAGTGCTGCAGGGGTTTGCATAAGGATCGGGCCTCTACCGTCCTTCATAGCCCTCATCATTAGGTGGTTCCTGATGGCTGTACCCAGACCTTTTGCATAGTCTCCGTACCTGGCAACTGCATCATCAAAATATTCCTTATCAGCACAGTAATCATTACCAAAGCTGTCTGTAGCCTTTGCCTTGAAGAAGAGAAACCACGCACCAACTGGTCCATAACCGTCCTTAAACCTTGCAGGGACGAACCTGTTTTCCATCAGGCTCAGCTCAGCGCCAGCCTGCATGCCAAAGGCATAACCTGAACCACAGCTAAATACCGGGTACCAGGTTCTTCCCATACCTTCACCAACTGATCTTGGTCTGAAGCAGTTAACTGCTCCGGCCGTTGCACAGATCATTGCCTTTGCTTTGAAGGAATAAATCTTGTTTTCTCTCACGCTGAATCCGATTGCTGCTGCAACCCTCTTCGGATCGTTTTTATCCATAACCGGTTTTACGATGAACACTCTCTCAAAGTGGTTCTGGGCCATGCCGGTTTTTTCCCTATTGCTCTGGAGGGCCTTCTTTGCAGCCTCGGCAACAATAACTTTATAGGACTCACCATTGATCATAATCTGCCATTTACCGGATCTAACCGGCGCTCCGCCATCCTTAAGCATTGGCTTGCCTTTTTCTCTTGCCTCATGCCCATCCATTGAGAATCCGTCATCACCCTTCTTCCAGATGGGAAGTCCCCATTCCTCGAAACAGTGGACAGAATCATCAACGTGTCTGCCTAAGTCAAACACAAGATCCTCCCTGATGATGCCCATCAGGTCGCTTCTTACGTATTTGACATAATCGGCGCACTTATTCTCACCAATATAGGTGTTGATAGCAGACAGACCCTGCGCAACTGCACCACTTCTATCAGTAGCAGCCTTATCAACCAGAACAACCTTAAGGTTTTTAGCATTTGCCCAGAGGCATGCCTCAAACGCTGCACCGCAGCCTGCCATACCACCCCCCATGATAAGAAGATCGCAATCTACCTCGGTAACTTCAGGTCTCGCACAGTATGAAAATGTACAAGTCTCTTTTTCCATTGACATTCACCTCCTTTATTTATTCTTTTCTTGCCTGATAGTTAAAAAATCCAGGCTTTTTAATCGTCGCAAAATCCGGTTCTGGTTTGCCTGCATAGGGATCAACAGAACCCTCTGCCGTGGTCCTAATAGGGAATTTGAATCTCTTGGTCAAACCACTCCTGAACTTGATTGTCCACATAATGGAATCAGTCCCCCTCAAGGGGATAGTGCTGGATCCGAGAGGCACAAAATCTGAGTAACCTCTTACCTCGATTGCCTGCTGAGGGCAAATCTTTACACAGTTAAAGCACTCCCAGCACTGCTCAGGCTCCTGATTGTATGCCTTCATCTTTTCTCTGTCGAGTGCCATCAAATCATGGGGACAGATATACTGACACGCAGTCTTATCCTGAGCCTTACAACCATCGCACTTTTCAGTAATCACAAAACTTGGCATTTAACTACACCTCCTTTTATTGAATGAGTTGAGAGTTGAGCAGTATTATCAACTGAAACCTGAAACGTCATTCCACCTCCTTTCGTTGTTATTTTTCTACAGATTTAATGAAGTCATCCATAACATTTAACGACTTTTTCTTAACAACAAGGTCGAATATCTGGTCTTTTATTTGTCTCGGTAGATTCTCAATGCTTTTTGTTGTAGCGGTATCAAATTTTGCCATAGGGAATAATTTGAGCATCTTATCTCTCTGTTCTGCTGTATTAGGGACTGCTATAACCTTTAGTCCAGCTAATACCTCTTTGGTCATATCTCCAAGGCCCGCAGCTTTAATTTTTTCAAGCCTCTCTTCGTTGATCCATAAGTTTATTGGATAAGTCTCCTCTGCCATATTTATCCCTCCTTAATTTATTTCAATGGTTCAATCGTAAATACCGGTTGCCTGTTCTTTAAGTACTGCTCATTAACAAATGGAGAGCCAAAGCCATACTTTTCTGCACATTCCATGATTAGATCAAAAACCTCAGGTCTGAAGATACGACGTGGCGGTTTCACACCATCCTGAATAATACTTCTGATGAGTGTACCGCTGAACGATGCCTTTTTGTCCTTATGTCCGCAAAGACCAGAATAGGTCACCTCATCACAGACAGGACAGAACCACCAGTCAAGATTAAAGATAGGTGTTATTCTTAGGGAACCTTTGGGTATTTTGTTGAAAATTCTATGTGCATCATATGGATCATAATAGCTTCCGACACCTGCATGGTCTCTCCCGAACATGTGGTGTGTGCAACCAAGATTGGTCCTCAGAACTGCATGGAATACTGCCTCTCTCGGCCCAGCATAACGCATATCCCAGAGGCTGCAGGTGCATAAAAATGTATCTTCCCTGATATATCCATATTTGCCCTGTGCATTCTGGCAGAGGATTATCGCCTCATCAATGTAATCACCCGCTCTCTTTTCGCCGATAATCGCATTTACCAGAATCCCTCCACGTTGTTTATCTACCATCATTGAACCATATGCTCCTAACCACGCACCTTTCATAAGCCACTCATGTCCGGTATGCGGAACGTTTCTTGTCTGATGGTTAATTATCATTTCCCATCCTTTTTCTTTGAATCTTTCTCTCATCTGCTTCGGTGTAAGCCAAAACTTTGTGAAAGGTTCGTTTATCTTTGGAGGGTTAAGGAGAGTAATCTTCCCACCAAGGAACTTATCCCTATAATTATAGGTCCGTTTCACTCCCGGGTGCTTCTCCTCAGTAGTTCCATAGACCTTCATCGCGACATCTTTTTTGTCAAGTGTAAATATGTCTGTAACGTCAAATATGGCTAAAGGATTGCCAGTATAAGTAAGAATGACTGTGTCATCCTTCTGTATCCCGCTTGCCTTTAACTTTTCTTCAGTGACATCAAATACGATAGGGATGCTCCATACAGTTTTCCCGTCTGCCAGCGTCATATTATTGCATACAGACTCCACATCAGCCTTTGACATAAACCCTTCAAGGGGCGTGAAGAAACCGTAAGCAATATCAATAATCTCGGTGGCAATCTGCAAACGCACATCATACTCTTTCGCTTTTGCTGCTCTTAGCTCTGCCAGCCTTTTAATCGCCACATCCTTTGGCATAACCCGCTCTTCAATTGGTTTACCACCATGACCAATGCTTTCCATTCTTATCCTCCTTTTAATTTCGTTAATAAGCGACTGCTTATTTACCTTGCTAAGACACTACAAACCTTATTAAATATCTCGTCTATACTTCCTGTGCCTACAATGGATTTTAGTATCCCCTTCTTCTTGTAATAGTCAATCAAGGGTGCTGTCTGGGCATCATATACATCAAGCCTCCTCTTGATCGTTTCTTCTTTATCGTCATCCCTCTGGAAAAGGTCGCCACCACATTTATCACACACTCCTTCTTTCTTTGGTGGTGAAAAATAAATGTTATACATCTGCTGGCAGCTCTTGCATGTCCTTCTTCCTGTCAACCTTTTCATGAGAATGTCTCTATCCACATCAACATCCACAGCAGCGTCAAGGGGGGCTTTCATCTCCGCGAGTACTATGTCGAGGACTTCTGCTTGAGCAGTGTTCCTCGGAAAACCATCCAGGATATAACCCTTTTTGCAGTCATCTTTGGCAATTCTTTCCTTGACAAGTCCTATGACAACGCTATCAGGCACAAGCTCGCCCTTATCCATATAAGACTTTGCCTCTTTTCCGAGAGGTGTACCTGCTGCTACAGCAGCTCTTAAAATGTCGCCCGTAGAAATTTGGGGAATCCCGTATTTTTCAACGAGTTTTTTTGCCTGAGTCCCCTTCCCAGCCCCTGGTGCTCCAAGAAAAACAAGTCTCATGTCCTCCCCCTTTAAAGGCCTTAATAGTTCAATTAAAAAATAAGACTGTTATTGAAAAAATAAAAATTAGATGCTACGGCTATTACGACTATAAAATGAAAAAAGACTAAATTAAAATCGCCTTGTGTTTAGAAAACATTGAAGGATAACATTATGCAACAGTAAGGTCAAATTCATATTTCTGATAAATAGATAAAATTTCCTTATTAACCCCCCTCCTAACTTTAGTTCCTTACAAGTGTGATTTATAAATCAGCTGTGATTTATAAATAGGATTATTTATAAATTACAGCTTCCTTGAGATAGCCCCGAAGTTCTCTTAATGCCTTACCCCTATGGCTCAGGGCATCTTTTTCATCGGGACTCATCTCTGCGAAGGTCTTGTCCTGTTGTGCCGGATAAAATACCGGGTCATACCCAAAACCATGGGAGCCTCTCGGTTTCCTCCCTATCTTACCTTCCACATATCCAAAAAATGTTTTGATATTACCGTCAGGAAATGCCAAAGCTATACAGCATACGAACCTTGCGCCTCTTCTCTCATCTGTAATAGAGTCCATTTCATGCAGCAGTTTCTCGATATTCTTCCTGTCATTTGCGTCCACACCAGCATACCGTGAAGATAATATACCCGGAGCATCATTGAGCTCATAGACCTCAAGACCGGAATCATCTGCTAATGCAGCTTTTCCTGTATATTCTGCAACACTTGTGGCCTTCTTTACAGCATTCTCCTCAAATATGGTGCCTTCTTCCTCTACCTCTGGACATCTTGGAAAATCATCAAGTGTTAGTATAATGATTGGCATATCTGCAATGACCCTCTTCATTTCTTCGATTTTCTTCCTGTTTCTCGTTGCAAGGACTATTTCCATCTTTAGTTACTCGATTCTATCTATTTTTGGAGCGTTGAGTTTTTTTAGCACAAGAAACTCTGTAAATACAAGAAAAACTGAATTGAGGGAGGCATGGCAGGGATAAACTCATCTTCTACAGTTGGTTTTCAAAAATACTTGTGAATCAATATGTTAGAGTCATTAAAATCAGGCGTGGCACTATGTTTCCTATGCTTCTGAAGATGTCAATCACGTAAGCTGGCTTAAATACTGACTTTCCGGATATTATGGTTGTCTTAATAGGGCTGTAACTGTAGAAGATAAGATAAACTGTGCATAACCTGTGCAAACCTTGACTTTGGTTTAAACGGAAATTTATAATTTCTACCTGACATGGGAACATATACTACATACCATCCTCATAAAATCAAGCGGAAAAGGACTCACGGCTTTCTTGAGAGAATGAGCTCTCCTGGAGGAAGAAGAGTTCTAAAGAGGAGAAGGAACAAAAATCGAAAAAGGCTGACAGTGTAAAGCTTACAATTTGAGCCTGGGTCCCTTTAACCGCCATTGTTTTTCTGTCACAAAGAGCTGACATGTCTGGAAGATTTTGTTTCATGTATCATGTATTAAGATATTTATAATAAAAATGCATAAAGGCATTCCTGGAATGAAAAAAATCCTTATATCACTGATAGGGCTATACAGGCTTATCATATCACCCCTGCTACCTGTGAGTTGCAGGTTTAGCCCTACTTGCTCTGTATATGCAGTAGAGGCTATAGAGAAATATGGCTCCATAAAGGGATTATATCTTACATTAAGGAGATTATTTAGGTGTCATCCCTTTCATCCCGGCGGGTATGACCCTGTAGAATAAAGATGGAAAAGAGGGCCATTGTTGCTATAGCACTTTCATTTCTTATCCTCTTTCTCTATCAGCATTTCTTTATTAAACCTCAACCCCAGCAAATTCAGAAAAAAGGGGAGGTTGCAAAGAAAGAAGAACCGGCGCCTGTTACACCTGTTACAACTGTAGAGCATCCTTTAGAAAAAAAGATATTGCCCGCTTTTGAAGAAAAAGATATAAAGGTCGAGACTGATTTATACTCAGCTATATTCACAACGAGAGGTGGGACTCTCAAGCATTATGAGATAAAACAGTACAAGGATAAAGCAGGTAATAATGTTGTACTTATAACGGGACAGAGTCTACCCCCTCCTCTCAGCATAGGTTCAAAAGAAGACTTTAATCTTTCAGGGGTTAATTTTTATACTTCGGGAAAAGATATCAAACTTGGCAAGGACAAGAAATCAGACTTTCTTACCTTTGAATATACAGGCTCTGGATTATCTGTAAGAAGGACATATACTTTCTATGATAATGATTACAGGATTGATGTCAAAGATAAAGTCTCTGGGTTCACTGACTACTGGATAACGATCGGTACTGATTTTGGTATTCATGAGAAAAAAGACAGATCTGCCCATGTGGGGCCTGTGCTCCTCAAAGGGACCGACAGAATCGGGTTTAGTGCAAACAAACTGAAAGAGGCAAAGACTTATTCAGGTGATCTAAAATGGATAGCCCAGGAAAACAAGTATTTCTTCGCCTCTCTCGTACCTCTTACCACCATGGAAGAGGCAAAGGTATGGAAACAGAATGATTCTCCTCTCATTGCTTTTAGGGGGAAACCAGGCACAAATAGCTTTATACTCTACGTAGGGCCAAAGGACTATAACCGACTGAAGGCCCTTAAGGTGGGGCTCGAATATATTATAGATTTCGGTTTTTTCTCGGTAATAGCCGTGCCTCTTTTCTGGACACTGAAACTCTTTTACAGATTTCTTGGCAATTATGGTTGGGCGATAGTTCTTCTTACCATTATAATCAGAATCCCCTTCATACCCCTTGTGAACAAGAGTCAGAAGTCAATGAAAAAAATGCAGGAGTTGCAACCGAGGTTAGCTGAGATAAGGGAAAAATTCAAGAAGGACCCCCAGAGAATGCAGAAAGAGATGATGGAGCTATATAAAAAGTATAAGGTAAACCCTCTGGGTGGCTGTCTTCCCATGCTCCTCCAGATACCTGTATTCTTTGCCCTCTATAAGATATTGCTGATCGCCATAGAACTGAGGGGAGCACCTTTTATGCTATGGATACAAGACCTCTCAGCACCTGATACACTTTTTGGACATATTCCACCATGGTTTCCCTTAATTGGAGGTTTTGCTATAGGTCCTTTACCAATACTCATGGGAGCCACCATGATAATCCAGCAGAGGATGACCCCTACTTCTATGGACCCTGCCCAGAACAAGATGATGATGTTTATGCCAATTATATTCACCTTTCTGTTCCTTAACTTTGCAACCGGCCTTGTCCTCTACTGGCTTATGAATAACATCTTCAGTATCGCCCAGCAGCTTTACGCAAACAGAAAACTGAAAAAAGAATCTTAACCAGAATAATGCAGACATTGCTCAAAAATTTATTTAACTCGATGATTTATTGGGAATATCTTTATTGGTTATATCCATGAAAATATTCCAATAACCATCAGTTAAAGGTATACTAAGGTATCAAAAAATAAATTTTTTCACAACATCTGCATTATCTAAATGTATTTTGAGGGTTAATTAACCTATTAACCTTATTATAATCCCAGTCTATTTACGTTATACTATTCAATAAAAGTCTATACCTATTTTGGCAATCCTTTAGAGAAGAACCAGAGATGTTTACAGATGATACTATAGCTGCTATATCAACACCTTTGGGTGAAGGTGGGATAGGTATTGTAAGGCTAAGTGGAAAAGACTCAATAGAACTTGTAGAAAGACTCTTCGCTTCATACAGAAATAAATCTCTTAAGGATTTGGGTTCTTTTAGGGTGACCTATGGACACATAAAAGACCCTTCATCAGGTAAAGAGGTTGATGAGGTGCTTGTCACAATAATGAGATCTCCCCACTCCTACACAAGAGAAGACATTGTTGAGATAAATTGTCACGGTGGTATGGTAACCCTAAGAAGGATTCTTGAGTCAACCCTTAAAGAGGGGGCAAGACTTGCAGAGCCAGGAGAATTTACAAAGAGGGCATTTTTAAATGGAAGGATAGACCTCAGTCAAGCAGAGGCGGTACTCGATCTTATAAGGTCCAAAACCGATGAAAGCAGAAAGATTGCGATCGAACAGCTTCAAGGTGGTCTCTCCGAAAAAATCACTGCGCTGCGAGACAGGCTTAAGGAAATCTGTGCCCACCTAGAGGCATATATAGATTTTCCTGAGGATGACATAGAGACAGCCTCGAGAGAGTATTTATCCCAGCTAATGCAAGAGGTTGAAACAGAACTACAGAAACTCCTCAAGACTTATGACGAGGCAAGATTTTTCAGAGAAGGACTCTCGACAGTCATTATTGGAAGACCAAATGTAGGTAAATCATCTCTTCTCAACGCACTTCTTAGAAAAGATAGGGCAATAGTTACAGAGCTTCCTGGTACAACAAGGGATGTGATCGAAGAGTATCTAAACATCAATGGTCTTCCGCTCAGGATTATGGATACAGCTGGGATAAGAAATGTACAGGACAGAGCTGAGAAGGAAGGCGTAAAAAGAAGTCTTCAGAGTATAGAGAATGCTGACCTTGTTATTGCTATCTTTGATGGCAGCGAATCCTTGCGTGATGAGGATTTTGAAGTTATTGAGAAGATAAGGGATAAGAATGCAGTTATTGTTGTAAATAAGAGCGACCTTCCAGCAGCATTTGATGAAACTGCTCTTACCTCACATCTCCCTTCTTGCAATTCATGTATCTTGAACATCTCCGCTATCAGAGGCGATGGTCTTGATGAACTCAAGAATAGAATTTTCAACTCCTCCCTTAAAGACTTGAGGGAAGGGAGTGACAGAGTTCTTGTCACAAATCTCAGACATAAAAATGCTATAGAAAATGCCTTGTTATCACTCAGAATCGCCCTATCTGGTTTAATAGAGAGCAAACCTCTCGAGATAGTCGCTCTTGAGCTAAGGGACTCCCTCGACAGACTCGGCGAGATTGTTGGAACTGTAACAACAGAAGATATACTTGATAGTATATTTCAGAATTTTTGTATTGGGAAATAGAGATATCTGCGGTTCTATAATATTGTAAACTCAGATAATGCAGATATTGCTCAAAATTTTTATTTAACTCGATAATTTATTGGGAATATCTTTATTTGGTCATATCCACAAAAATATTCCAAAAACCATCAGTTAAAGGTACACTAAGGTATCGAAAAATAAATTTTTTCACAACATCTGCATTATCTCAATTGCATTATTTGGGTCAATAAATGTGGGGCGCTCCTGGCTCAAGATTTTGAAACTAATGACTGAAAACTTGTAACTTATTGATGCCGGTGTGGTGGAATTGGCAGACGCGCCGGACTCAAAATCCGGTGGGGGCAACTCCGTGTGGGTTCGACTCCCACCACCGGCACCACGTCCGAGGTTGTTGGAACTTATTCTAATTGACGGAGACGGGTATTTTTGTTTTACTAATAACAAGTTATTAATAAGGGTGCGCCTGTAGCTCAGTCGGATAGAGCAACTGCCTTCTAAGCAGTGGGTCAGGGGTTCGAATCCCTTCAGGCGCGCAGGTAGCAGAATGGTGAGTGTAGCTCAATGGTTAGAGCACTGGACTGTGGCTCCAGGTGTTGGGGGTTCGAGTCCCCTCACTCACCCCACCCGAAATTTGCTTGCAAATTTCGGAGTTCTAAATTAAGAGTTGGGAGTTAAGAGAATGTTTTATCTCCGAACGCATAACCCCTGACTTCGAACTAAAATGCGCCTGTAGCTCAGTGGATTAGAGCATCGGCCTCCGGAGCCGAGGGTCGGAGGTTCGAATCCTCTCAGGCGCGAATAAAGGATTAGGGCCGTTAGCTCAGCTGGTAGAGCAGCTGACTCTTAATCAGCGGGTCGCAGGTTCGAATCCTGCACGGCTCATTCTTTGCCGGTGTAGCTCAGAGGCAGAGCAGCTGATTCGTAATCAGCTGGTCAGGAGTTCGACTCTCCTCACCGGCTCCAATTTGTTTTTTGGGCGATTAGCTCAGTGGGAGAGCGCTTCCTTCACACGGAAGAGGTCGCTGGTTCAATCCCAGCATCGCCTACCATTAATTTTGTATTAATTCCTCTCCAGTAAAATATTAGCTTCTATTGGGAAATTTAAAGGTTAGGATTTTGAAAACGCGGGATGAGTATTTCCTAAGTTAAACCCTAACAATACTAAAAACCAAAAGAGCAAATAATTGACTTAGTATTATACATTTTATTTTAAATAATAATTTTATATAATAATTTAAAGAATTGTAGCTGATTCTCTTACTCCATAGATTAAAAATAGTTTTGGTTTTTTGATTCCCATACAATTTTAGGAGAGGAAACTATATAACTGGCAAAACTTTTGCAATCTTTAATCGTAGAGTGGTGCGGGCATGGGAGCTGTATGGAGGGATAGACCCTTGAAAGGTAGGGGGGGTACAGGCATCCCATGCCCCACTTTATTTACTCTATGGCCTTCTCACGGAATCTTTCTCATTCTTTTTCCTTCCTTAAACACCTGAAGATATTTCTCGATTGTATCTTTTATTATCTCAAGAGCCCCTTCTAAAGTGTCGCCTTTAGAAACACAACCTGGAAAAGATGAACATTCTACCCGATAACTACCTCCTGTGTCTGGATGAAGGGTAACATGAAATTTTTTACCCTTTACCTCAATTTCATATTTCTTTCCCTTTTGGAAGGCTAAAACTTCACCTTTAAGTACTTCCACAATTTCACCCAAGGCAATAAAAAATACGAGCTGGCCACTTTTTAGAGTATCGATAATAGCCCTTTTATTTTTAGTAAGCACAAAAATTGTTTCCCCGTCTGTTAGAAACTTGAGATCAGAAAGTGGTTTGTTTGCTTCGGACATATTTATTTTCAGATAATTTATAGCCTTTCTTATCCTTTGAAGGCTTACACCTTTGTCCAAAAGGGTTTTAGCAACCCTTAATTGGACAAGGTCATCGAAAGAGTAAAGCCTTGTAGAACCATAGCCTGAGGCTTTGCATATAGAAGGTTTTATGAAATGCGTCCTGTCCCAGTGATCAATCTGCCTTATACTTAATCCTGCGATTCTGGATACAGTCTTGGTATTAAAATTCATTTTTATTTTTTAAAAGAGTAGTTAAAAATACATAAATGTAATTAAAATAGCAATACTTTTTATAAGAATCAAAGGAATCTTATCTTAGGGTAAATAGATGGACAGGATTAAAGAAAAAAACTGAGCATGTGATGAAAATCGCACGCTTAATTTAATATTTATTCAAAAGTGCAAGAATCAACCTTCAATGTTAAGCCTTTGTTGGTTTTGGAAACTTTTCTAACTCCTTTATAAGCTTCTGTATCTCTTCATCGGGTAATATGTAATCTTCGAGTTTTTTAGATATATAAGCATCATATGCAGCAAGATCCATAATACCGTGGCCACTCCAGTTAAAGAGGATGACCTTTTCTTTACCTTCCTCTTTTGCCTTTTTTGCTTCTTCTATAACGCATGCAATAGCATGATTCGTCTCTGGGGCTGGGACGAAACCCTCTGTACGAGAAAAGGTAATACCTGCTGTAAATGTTTCAATCTGGGGATATGCCCTTGCTTCTATAATACCGTCCACTACGAGCCTGCTCAGGATGGGAGCCATGCCATGATATCTGAGGCCGCCGGCATGGATAGGGGGTGGGACGAAACTATGGCCCAGAGAATGCATAGCTATTAGGGGTGTTGTCTCTGCCGTATCTCCGAAATCATAAACATAAGGGCCCTTTGTCATTGTAGGACATGAAGTAGGCTCAGCGGCTATTATCTTCATATCTTTGCCATGTATCTTATCTCTGACAAAGGCGAGGGCGCATCCAGAAAAGTTACTTCCTCCACCAGCACACCCTATCACCATGTCAGGGTATTCTCCAATCATAGCGAGTTGCTTATGTGCTTCGAGACCTATTATAGTCTGATGGAGCAAAACGTGGTTAAGAACACTGCCGAGAGAATATCTCGTATCCTTTGATGTTACAGCATCTTCTATTGCCTCACTTATTGATATCCCGAGACTGCCTGGATGTTCTGGATTCTGCTCAAGGAACTTTCTTCCAGCATTAGTGTCAGGGCTTGGACTCGGCACACATTTAGCGCCCCATGTCTCCATAAGAATCCTTCTATAGGGCTTCTGGTTATAACTTACGCGTACCATATATACTTTACATTGAAGACCAAACTGACTACAGGCAAAGGCAAGGGCACTCCCCCACTGACCAGCTCCTGTTTCTGTTGCGAGTCTCTTTATACCAAATGCCTTGTTATAATATGCTTGAGCTATGGCAGTATTTGGTTTATGGCTACCAGGTGGACTTACACCTTCATTTTTAAAATATATCCGCGCAGGTGTCTCGAGAAACCTCTCCAAGGAATAAGCTCTATATAATGGTGTTGGTCTCCACATAAGATATCTTTCTAAAACCTGCTCAGGTATATCAATCCATCTCTCTACACTAACTTCCTGCTCTATTAAATTCATGGGAAACACTGGTGCGAGCATATCAGGTGTTATAGGCTGCCCCGTCGCTGGGTTAAGAGGTGGGGGAATAGGATTTGGCAAATCAGCCTGGACATTGTACCATTGTCTTGGTATCTCTTTTTCAGGCAGTACTATTTTTTTATCCTTCATGACTCCTCCAGATATATGAAATTTTAAAGAAATATTTTAACACAATACATGGCACATATGACCATTTTTTGATATAAAATACACCCAACCCCCAGCAAGACTTTCCTGAGTATAAATAGTGTGGGTATAATCTGCAAAATTAGCTCTATCTTAACTACCTAAAAGCGGCTACCCTAAATCAATAATAAAGATTTGGAAACGAAGAAATATGATACAATTATTAAATTAGAATGTATATTGGTACTCATGTCTATTAAAATATTGTTAAATACGTACATGATGCCTTCCATCTTATAATGTAAGTATGATCTGGCTTAGGATAAACAATCTTTTTCTATTGACAACCTTGCAAGTTTTCTCTATAAGTAAGTTACTTGTTTTTGTGAGATATGATGAAACCGCTTAAGACAAAAGAATTAATAAGTGGCCTTCAGGATTTTTACCTCCTTTCCATCCATGGGCTTTTGGGTATTGTAAGAAAACCTTTTTATTTCAAGGACACCATCGAGCAGATGGATTATGCAGGATCTGACTCCTTTCTGATAATCCTTCTTGTTTCCCTTTTTATCGGCATGGCCCTCTCGCTTCAATTATCAGCTGAACTTGCACTTCTGGGGCTTAAGATGTACACAGGGAGGATTGTGGGCTTTTCCGTCATCAGGGAGATCGGCCCTGTCACTGTAGCCCTCGTATTTGCAGGGAGGGCTGGTGCTGGAATAGCATCAGAGCTGGGTTCTATGGTCCTTGGCCATCAGGTGGATACTCTCAGAGTCTTTGGGGTGGACCCTATTAGGAAGCTTGTAACCCCAAGGATACTGAGTTCCCTCGTGATGCTTCCTGTCCTCACCATTACCGGTGATGCCATCTCCATCTTTGGGGGCTATTACATAGCAGCCTTTGTCAGTCACCAAAGCAGTACTTTTTACTGGAGTTCGATCCAGGAGATCTTGACTTTTGAAAATGTCTTCTC
>CAZXCW010000020.1:0-21780 GCA_964639385.1 uncultured Nitrospiraceae bacterium | reverse complement strand
GTGTCATTTCGGTCCACACCAAGGATAAGCATGGTCAAATCGTTAGTTCCAAAACTCACACCATCTATTCCTTCCTTACAGAATTCCTCTATCATAAAAACTGCGCTGGGAACTTCTACCATGATCCAGAGTTGAAAACTTCGGTCAGTCCGAAGGTCTAATCCCTCTTCACGCATAATCTGAACAGTCTTCTGGAAAACCTCGAGGGTTCTGACAAAGGGAACCATAACCCATATATTGGTGAATCCCATTTTCTCCCTTGCCTGCCTGATCGCTTTCAGCTCAAGCCTGAAGATATCATCTTCCTTTGTGTATCTATACTCTCCCCGATAACCAATCATAGGGTTAGGTCCCACATGTTCCCTCTCATACTTTTCACCACCAGGTAGCTCAAGAAATTCATCGGGCTTGAAATCAAGAAATCTATAAACTACTGGCCGGGGGAAAAATGCTTCTGCTACTTGTCCCACACCGCGTGAAAACTTATCAATCATAACCTGCTCGCCGCCCTCTTCTAAGAGGAGCCTCGGGTGTTTTCCGATACCAAGCATCAAGTGTTCAGCCCTTAAGAGGCCAACACCATCAGCATTTGTTTCCTGAGCCACTTTTTTGGCAATCTCAGGGATGGAAAGATTCACATACACTTTGGTGGCTGTTGTTATTTGTGCTGACAGATCTAAAGGTACGACTGCAGCTTTGACTTCCTCTCGCTCAGCGCCAACACCCCTGAATATGAGACCGCGCTGTCCATTAACTGTCACCATCTCACTATCTTTAAGTACGCTTGTGGCATTCTCTGTTCCAACGACACAAGGAACACCGAGTTCCCGGCTTACTATAGCGGCATGGCATGTCTTGCCTCCCAAGTTCGTTACAATTGCAGAGGCAATCTTCATGGCAGGAACCCAGTCGGGCGTGGTCATCTCCGTAACTAAGATACCTTTTTGCTTAAAATTTGATATGTCCTTAACATCCAATATAATTTTTACAGGGCCGGATCCTTGGCCAGGACTCACACCTATTCCTCTTACGAGTATGTCTTGCTCCATAAAGTCCTTCCTTTCTTCGCATTTTACTTTTCCCTCAACGCCGTGGACTGTTTCAGGCCTGGCCTGAAGAATAAAAATTTTACCTTTATTGTCCACAGCCCATTCAATGTCCTGCGGTAGTCCGTAGTGATTCTCTATCTGTACTCCGTACCGTGCCAGGCAAGTAATCAATTCATCTGTTAATGCTTGTTGATCCTGCAATTTTTTGGGCACTGACACCCAGTTTGTGCCTCCCTTTATATCTGACACAATTTGCCTGGTTTTCTTTACAACATGTCTCTCCAAAATTTTAAATGTCCCCTTTTCCACTACATATTCGTCGGGTGTTACCTTGCCACTTACGATGGCTTCACCCAGACCCCAAGATGCATTGATAACTACCTTATCCTTGGCGCCACTGACTGGCTCAAGTGTAAACATGACACCAGAAGCATGAGAAAAGATCAACTCCTGGATAGCAACGCTGATAAGTACCTCAACATGGGAGAACCCTTTTTCTTTTCGGTAGACAATAGCTCTCGGGGTATACAAAGAGCTCCAGCACTTCTTTATGCTTGATAAAAGGTTTCTTGAAGTTACATTCAAAAATGTGTCCTGCTGGCCTGCAAAACTGGCACCTGGTAAGTCCTCAGCGGTGGCTGAAGAGCGAACGGCAACAGCAACATTCTTTTTGCCGGTATACTTACAGAGTTCCCGGTATGCGTTAAGAATCTTTTTTTCCATATCTTTTGGCATGGGCAGGCCTTCAATAAAATTCCTGATTCTCTCTGAGGCATCCTCTAAGGATTTCATATCAGTCATGTCCATTTTAGAAAGGAGGGCTTCAATTTTTTTGTCCGCTTTTGTCTTTTCCAGGAATACCTGATATGTGTGGGCTGAGACGGCAAAACCATAAGGGACAGGTACGCCAATACGACCTACCAATTCTCCAAGATTGGCACATTTGCCACCAACAAGGGGAATATCTTCTTTGCTCAGATTTTTAAACCATAGCACAACGTCTTGGTTCTTCATAATTGGAAATTACCCTCCTTTCGCAAACCGGTATTTGATATTAGGTTTTTTGGTTTATTCAAGTAATTCATTTGAAATAAATATTATCCAGGTTAACGATTTAAGATTTCCGGTTTACCTTCTATGATCTTGTTAGCAATCTCCTCTATGGAGCTATTTGTGACATCTATAGTCTGCAATCCTTTTATCTGGGTAAATATTCTATGACTATATTCGAGTTCTTTCTTGATCTGAGTTAGATCTGTATAATCGGTAGACCCTGCATATTTAAGTCTCTTTTGTCTGATAAAGGCAAGTCTCTCTGGAGAAATAGTGAATCCAATCTTCGGGATTTTCAGTGTGAAGACCTTATTTGGTGGTTTCATATCCTGGATGATAGCAACATTGGCCACTTTCAAATCATTGTTACATGAAAGATATAGACTAGTGGGAGTCTTAGAGGTTCTTGAAACGCCAATTATAATAAGATCTGCCTTGTCCAATGTATCAATGCCCTGTCCGTCATCGTGTTTAAGGGTAAAATCAATAGATTCGGCAAGAAGGATAGATTCTTCTCCAATGCCCCTTAACAGTCCAGGACTTAACAAGGGGTTCAGGTTCCAGAGTTTTCTCATTCGGTCAAGAAGTGGGCCGAGAAGATCAATAGTATAGATATCCATTTTGCGCTTTTCCCTGCGAATCCACACTCTGAGTTCCTGTGATACCAGTGAGTAGATGACTATACCTTTCACCGCCTCAGCCTGTGTCAATATCGCATTTATTTGTTCCTTTGTCTTGATATAAGGAAATTTCTTGAAGGTTGGTTCTATTTCTTTGAATTGCACCAAGACAGCACTTATCACCATCTCAGCCGTAATCCCTGTTGCGTCCGAGACAATGAATACATGTACCTTTTTTCTGGGCAGGCTCATCGCATTTGGTCAGACCGTTGCACTCAAACCTACTTTCTTTACTAATTTGTTCTAAGTTAGCATATGGTTCTTTATTTATTCAATATTTATTCAATGAGTTTCTATGTTATCGTCACTCCCAGCACATTTCTCATAATCCTTATTGCTGCATCGTGGTCTTCTCTTGCAAGTCCTGCAACAGAGTCTTTCACTACCGTAACTTTATAGTCTCTCAACACAGCATCTGATGCTGTGAACATCACACATATGTGGGTTACACATCCAGTGAGTACAAGGCTATCCACGCCAAGCCTTTCAAGTGTCCCATGAAGCTCTGTTTTATAGAATCCTGAATAAGTAGACTTTTCTATCACTAAATCACCTTCCTGAGGTTTAAGTTCAGCAACTACCTCAGCCCCCTGTGTGCCTTTTACAGCATGTTGAGGCCAGCCAAACTTAGAAAATTCCTTATCATCTAGCGCATGTACATCACAGATATAAATTATGAGATTACCTGCTGCACGTGCTTTCTCGATTTCCCTCTTTATGTTGGGTATTATATCTCTTGTCTCAGGTACTTCGAGAGGGGCACCTTTTAAAACAAAGTCATTAAGCATGTCAATAATTAAGAGTGCCTCCTTAGCCATAAAAATTCCTTTTTAAATTCATTCCACTATGTCTTCAACTATCTTAAATTTTTCTCTCAGTGCTTTTTCAACTATCTCTGGGACCAAACCTTTCACGGAGCCACCAAAGGATGCGACCTCCTTTACCATTGTTGAAGTCAAGAAACTGTATTCTTCGCTTGGCATAAGAAAAACCGTCTCGACTTCATTGTTGAGTCTCCTATTCATTAGGGCCATCTGGAGCTCATACTCAAAATCGGAGACGGCCCTCAAACCCCTGACGATGGCAGCACCCTTTTTATCTTTTACATAATCTACGAGCAGGCCAGTAAAAGCTTCGACCTTAACGCCCTCGATACCCTCTATGGATTTTCTAATCATATTGAGTCTCTCTTCAAGAGTAAAAAGTGGTCTTTTTTTCTGGCTTGGCGCAACGGCAACTATCACTTCATCAAATATCCTTAGAGCCCTTTTCACGCTGTCTAAATGTGCAGCAGTAAATGGGTCAAATGTCCCTGGATAAACTGCTATCTTGTTCACTATTCCTCCATTCTTTTCTATTTTTCTTCATGTAAATCGTTAACATTGTATCGCCATATCTATAGCTTCTTATCATTTTTAATTCGTTAACAGTTTCAGGCAATTTCTTTTTGAAAAAGTGTTCTACTATAATTACCCCATCATCATGTAACAGTCCCTTTTCCATAATTATAGGAAGTATCATCATAATTTCTTCTGAACCATATGGGGGATCAACGAAAAAAATGTCAAACTTCTCCTTTTTGACATTAGCTTTTTTAAGGAATTCGTGCGCCTTTCCATTCACCACAATTACTTTTTCACCAAAGCCGAACTTAACAACAGTTTCTTTGATGGCCTTTGCCCTTACCTTGTTTGGTTCCACAAAAATGGCCTTGCCTGCACCTCTTGATAATGACTCAAGGCCAACCGTGCCTGTGCCAGCATAGAGATCAACAAAACTTGCACCATCAATTTTATCTCTTAAGATGTCAAATATTGCTTCCCTTACTTTGGAGGAGGTAGGCCTTAGCTCCTCGCCTTTTGGTGCCTTTGAAAAAAGCCTTTTTGTGGCTGTCTGTCTTCCTTTTGCAAGACCTCCGGAAATTCTCATTTTTTATATAGAGGGATTTATAATATGAGCATTAAATGGAGTGTAACCCCTGATTATAACCTTACGGCCCTCTACCTTAATCCTCCCTTCCGAAAACAACCTTATAGCCTCGGGATATATCTTATGCTCGTATCTAAGTATCCTTTCTGAAAGGGTTTCTTCTGTATCTTTCTGAAGTACTGGAACCGCAGCCTGTATTATGATAGGTCCTGTATCCATCCCTTCATCAACAAAGTGGACAGTACATCCAGAAATTTTTACGCCGTATTCAAGGGCCTGCTTCTGGCCGTGCAATCCTGGAAAAGCAGGCAGAAGAGCAGGATGGATATTCATTATTCTGTTAGGGAAGGCATCTATGAGAGGTTTACCCACAATCCTCATAAATCCAGCTAAAACAACCAATCCGACGTCTCTTTTCTTCAGTTCATCCGCAATCTTTATGAAAAAATCATCTCTTGAACTGTATTTTTTGGGCGTAATCACAAGGTATTCAATACTATGCGTTTTAGCTCTCTCTATGGCAAAGGCTGAGGGATTATCAGTTATTAATAAACCTATCTCTGCTTTTAGTCTTTTAGACTCTATTTCATCTATGATTGACTGGAAATTTGAACCTCTCCCTGATGCAAGTACACCGATTTTCAGAATTGGCATAATGTTTACCTATTTAATTCATGGCGAATTTTGTTCCAATGGTTGTCATTCCCGTGAAAACGGGTCTACGACTCGTAGAGAGGGCGATAGCCCGAGTGTGCCTAAGGCGGAGAGCGAAAATACTATATCTTTCCCTGATTCCATGAATAATATTGGTTAGAGACGTATTTCTATGAAAGCCTTTTCTCTTAAGCCTTTAATCCAGCTTTTATATTTTTCCAGGAATTGCCCTTCTGTCAGCTGGTTACGAATATCTTCCCTAATCTTGTCTACGTTTTGGGCAGGAATCTTTTCATCGAGTTTTATAATATGAAGTCCCTTCTCAGTCCAAAAGGGCATGCTGAAATCTCCTACTTTCATATTGCTAAGGGCTGTAACAAATTCCTTCGCCATGAGGCGCTTAGTTATAAAACCAAGGTCGCCACCTTCCTTTCCCGAAGGGTCTTCAGAATACACTCTTGCAAGCGTTGAGAAGTCCTCACCTGCCTTAAGTTTATTGATGACGAGCAATGCCTTCTCTTCTATGCTATGCTTATCCACGTTGCCCGCTGGATTCTTAAAGAGTATCTGTCTCAGTCTATATGTTTCACTGTCTCCGAAGGTTTCCTTGTGTGTCTCTATGTATCTCGTAATTTCTGCATCAGATATGACAATCTTATTTCTAATTTGATAGTTGACTACTTTATTTATGAGTATCTGATCGGAGAGTCTTTTCTTATATTCGTCGAGACTAAGTTTTTCTTTTTGGAGTGACTCTATAAAGTCGTTCTGTGACATAGAATACTTCTTTTTGATATTGTCTATAGTTTCTGCTATCTCTTCTGGAGTGACCTCAAGTCCCAGTCTCCTTGCCTCTTGTAGCTGAAGTCTCATATCGATGAGTGTCTCAAGGAAGGTAGCCTCACTATCTTTGAATATTTTCATTCGCTCTTCATCGCTCAGGTTCTTAACCTGCGCTGTTGCCTCAAATTCCATTGCTTTATAAAGCTCACTCCATGTGATGACTTCCTTGTTTACTACCGCGACAACTCGATCGAGGAGAACAGAGGCATGTGACGTAACGAAAAGGGTAAGGGTGAAGAATAATAAAAAGGCTAACCTAGATCTAAACATAATTTATCAGTGAAATGAATTATAAAACATGTTATATCTGTTTCTCAATACAGACTGAACAATGAGGTTGATAAGGGTGAGGCGAGATTCTGCCCCCCTATTGTAAATGTAGAAAAGCTAAAGAGAAAATTTCCCGGATATTTTTTCAAGTGCAAATAGATATTATGGTGGCCGGAAATACCCATTATCTTGGATAACCAAAGACTTAAGTTGAAAATAATCAAAAAACTTAAATAACATTTAAAATCCTGGTAGATTAATAACATATTTATTTAAAATTTTATTTATAAATAGCTGAAATATGAACTTGATTTGCTGTTAGCCGTAAGTTATTATAGTCAAGGCCAGTTTTTATTCCTTGAGACAAATTATTTTTGTAAGGTATATGAGACATGAATATTCATTTAGAGTGTGAGTATTTGTTATCTGAGTCAGTAAAAATGCATGGTCATCTATGTCCCGGACAGGTACTTGGAGTCCGAATGTCCATACTGGGTCTGAGGGAGATAGGGATCAAAGATCCGAAAGGAAAGGACAGGAGGAACATCACCGTCTTTGTAGAAATGGACCGGTGTGCAACGGATGCTGTCCAGTCCGTCACAGGATGCAGCCTGGGGCGTAGGACAATGAAGTTCGTGGACTATGGCAAGATGGCGACAACCTTTTTGAATCTGAAGACAGGCAAGGCAGTAAGGGTCATCGCAAAAGAGGAATCGCGTCAAAAGGCAAAAGAATATTTTCAAGAAATTGGAAACAAATATGCAGCTCAGCTTGAAGCATACAAGATTATGCCCGATGAAGAACTCTTCGATGTGATGGAAGTCAACGTGAAAATAAATCCCGAAGATATGCCCGGCAGGCCACTAAAGAGGGTTAAATGCGATTCCTGTGGTGAGTGTGTTCAAGACTCGCGAGAGGTTTACAAGGATGGAAAGGTCTTGTGCAAGTCCTGCGCAGGTTGCGGATATTACGAAATTCTCCGGAAGGATATTTTTTGATATGCGTTATGCAACTTATCCATAGCGGCAAAGTGATGGACCTGAAGATTAAATCAAAGTTCTGGATCGAGGTGGAGGGGAAGCCTGTATTCGGCAGGGGAAGGAAATATCTTCTTGAAGCCATAGACAGACAAGGTTCTATAAACCGGGCTGCAACAGAGATGAACATGTCCTACAGAAAGGCCTGGGGCTACTTAAATGCTATGGAAGAAAGGCTCGGAGTGAAACTTATCGAACGGCAGACTGGCGGAAAAGATGGAGGAGGGGCAAGCCTTACAGAAAACGCAAGAAAAATTCTAAAGAAATATGAAGCATTTGAAAAGGGTTTACAAGAGGTCATTGATGAAAAGTTCAAGAAAACATTCAAGAGAAATAGACTGTAGGGTTTTTATGTGTAACTCCTCTTATAAAACTACTAATCATAGAACAAGAAAAATACCTGTTCAGGAGGCTGTAGGTACTGTCCTCGCTCATGATATCACAGAAATACGCCCCAGGGAGTTCAAGGGGCGGGCATTTAAGAAAGGCCACATTATCAGAAAAGAAGATGTGTGTCATCTTCAGAGACTCGGAAAGGAAAACCTCTTTGTCCTGAATATAGCAGAAGACGAGATGCACGAAGACGATGCTGCCTATGCCCTTTCGAATGCTCTTATGGGTGAGGGTGTTAAGATAACAGGGGAGCCGAAAGAAGGGAAGATAAATATCGTTGCCGAAAGAGACGGTCTTCTCAAGATAAATAAAGACGCGCTGCTTGAATTCAATATGCTCGGTGATGTCATGTGTGCAACTCTCCATAATAATACTCTTGTACGAAAAGGACAGACGGTAGGAGGGACAAGGGCCATACCGTTGATCGTAAAGAAAGATGTTGTTCAGGCTGCGGTTCGTGTTAGTGAAAAGGCAGGCAGGATCATTCAGGTCAGGGAAGTCAGAAAGCCAAAGGTAGGTGTTGTTATCACTGGGAACGAAGTATATTTCGGAAAGATTAAGGACGCTTTTGCTCCGATCATAACAAACAAGATACATGCGATCTACGGTGAAATTGTTCACATCTACTATGCACCTGACGATGAATCATTCATTGAAGCAAGGTTGAAGGAGTTAATAAAAGCTGGTGCCGACCTGCTTATAATCACGGGTGGGATGTCCGTTGATCCTGACGATGTGACGAGGTTCGCCATAAGAAAACTTGGAGCGACCGATATTACCTATGGTTCTGCCGTTCTTCCTGGTGCGATGTTTCTTGTGGCTTATTGGGATTTGGATGGTAAGCCTTCAATCCCTATCTTGGGAATCCCTGCGTGCGGAATGTATGCCAGGACAACGATTTTTGACCTGATTCTTCCCAGGGTTCTTACAGGGGAAAGGATCGGAAGAAGAGAACTGGCCGAGCTTGGACATGGAGGGCTGTGTATGAGATGCGAAGTGTGTAAGTATCCACTCTGCCCTTTCGGTAAAGGAGATTAAGCTTATTTATCTGTTTGATATCTACCTATAGATACCAAAACAATGCAATTGCTACAAAAAGTCTACAACTGATTTTCCGTATATCGTATATTATGATTTCTTGCTTGAAATGAATTTATAAAATATGTTATATCTGTTTCTCCATATACACAAGGCATAGATATAACATGATATTCTGTCTACCAGTTACGATATAGATTAGTAGGAGCTGGATAGAAAGCTCTTCCTTTTATTTCATAAAATGTGCTTGAGGTTGCTGTGGCTGAATATCCCCATCCTCATTGTCACATAAAGGTCCTAAAAGCAAGGATTGACACCATTTTATAATTAATTATATAATTTATTTGTAAAATAATGACCAGAAATTTATTCCAAAAGGGAATTTTCTGAGGCATTAGTTATTATGTTGCGAGAAACGCTGTATGTTTATCGAGAAGGCAGGATTGGATAAAATGGAAGAGGCTCTCGAGAGAATACTGACAGATTATAGGCAAAATGAAGGTAACATCATTACTATCCTTCAAAGTGTGGAGAAAACCTTTGGTTACATACCTGAAGAGGCAGTAAATTGGTTTTCGAAAAAACTTGATATCCCCGCGAGCCGATTCTACGGGATCGCAACATTCTATGCGCAGTTTCATCTCAAGCCGAAAGGTAAGAATGTAGTCACTGTCTGCCGGGGTACCGCCTGCCATGTAAAAGGTTCTGAAAGGCTATTGAACAGACTCCTTATAGAGCTTGATATCCCTCCGGGCGAGGATACATCAGATGACCTTAAATTTACCGTGGAAAAAGTAAACTGTGTTGGTGCATGTGGTATTGCCCCTGTCATTATACTCAACAAGGAAGTACGCGGGAAGATGAGTCTCGATAAGCTTATGAGGGATATGAAAAGGTTACGGACAGATGAATAAAGCAATCGAAATAAAAGTGTGCACAGGCACAGGCGGAATTGCAGCCGGTGGGGAAGAGGTATTGTCTTCCTTTAAGAAGGTTCTATCGTCAACAGACATTGAAGCCGTTTTTCGTGAAAAGTGCTCCGTACACAAGGTCGGCTGTCGAGGGTTCTGTGCAAGGGATGTTCTTGTAGATATTATTATTGATGGCACAAAGACAACCTATACATATGTAAAGCCTGATATGGTGGAAAGAATTGTCAACGAGCATATTATTAAGGGTAATCCAGTTGCTGAATGGGCTGTTGAAGACGACTTCTACAACTTCCATAGAAAACAGACAAAGGTTGTTCTATCCCAATGTGGCGAGATAGATCCTGAAGAAATTGAAGCCTATATAGCAGTCGGCGGTTATGATTCCATCAAAAAAGTTCTCACCTCGATGACTCCTGAAGAGACAATAGCGGTTATAAAAAATTCTGGTCTTCGGGGAAGAGGGGGTGCTGGTTTTCCTACTGGCCTTAAATGGGAAATCTGCAGGAGAAAAGAATCAAAAAAGAAATATATAATCTGTAATGCTGATGAAGGAGATCCAGGGGCATTCATGGATAGGTCTGTTCTTGAGGGTAATCCCCACTCTGTGGTAGAGGGGATGATTATTGGTGCTTATGCGATTGGGGCCGAAGAGGGCTATGTTTACGTGAGAGCTGAATATCCCCTTGCAGTGCAGAGAGTGAAAAAAGCTCTTCATCAGGCAAGGGGAAAAGGGTTCCTGGGCAAAAATATTCTCGGCAAGGAGTTTAGCTTTGATGTGAAGATTAAATTAGGCGCAGGGGCTTTTGTATGCGGCGAAGAAACGGCACTTATTGCTTCGATAGAAGGTAGGCGTGGGATGCCGAGGGCAAGACCTCCATTTCCTGTGGATAGCGGGCTTTGGGGCAGACCAACGGTAATAAATAATGTTGAGACCCTTGCGAACGTTCCGAATATCATCAGGAAGGGTGCAAAGTGGTTTTCCTCCCATGGGACAGAAAATAGTAAGGGCACGAAGGTATTTGCATTAACGGGAAAGGTTAAAAATACAGGATTGATTGAGGTGCCTTTTGGCATTACATTACGGGAGATAATTTATGATATCGGTGGAGGCATTGAAGGTGGAAGGGCACTCAAGGCAGTGCAGACGGGAGGTCCGTCAGGAGGTTGCATACCAGCAGAGTTTCTTGACATAGAGGTAGATTTTGAGTCACTTGCTCAGGCTGGCTCCATTGTGGGTTCAGGCGGTATGGTTGTCCTCGATGAGACAGACTGCATGGTAAACACAGCGAAGTTTTTTCTCGAGTTTACCCAGGCAGAGTCCTGCGGTAAATGTACTCCGTGCAGGGTTGGAACAAAGAGGCTGCTCGAGATTTTAGGAAGGATTACATCAGGAAAGGGCGAAGAAGGAGACATTGAAGTCCTTGAAGAGCTCAGCCATTACATAAAGGCAGCTTCATTATGCGGATTAGGTATGACTGCTCCGAATCCCGTATTGAGTACTATCCGGTATTTCCGGGATGAATACGAGGCACATATCAAGGACAAGAAATGTCCGGCTGTTGTCTGTAGAGATTTGATCACATACTCTATCCTTGAAGATGTCTGCACAGGGTGCGGAGCATGTAAGAGAGTATGCCCAGCCGATGCAATTAGAGGCACAAGAAAAATGGTACACAGAATTGATCCAAATCTGTGTGTGAAATGTGGAACTTGTTTTGACGTATGTAAATTTAAAGCAATAATGAAAGAGTAATCCCCTTTTAGTAAGTGGGGATTTGGAGTTTCATATATGGTAACATTGACGGTAGACGGAAAAAAGGTCACTGTAAGAAAACTATCTACGGTACTCGATGCTGTGAGAAAGCTCGATATCCCATTACCCACCCTTTGCTACCATCCAGATCTTACCCCATATGGGGGATGTAGACTCTGTATCGTAGAAATTAAAGGTTTGGCAAGGCCTGTTACAGCCTGTACAACGCCCGTAAGTGAGGGGATGGAAGTTACAACAACAAACTCTAAGTTAGAACAGTTAAGGAAGACAACTCTTGAGCTTATTCTCTCCGACCACCCGAATGACTGTATGGTGTGCGAAAAGGCAGGAAATTGCGTACTCCAGGAACTTGCCTATTTCTATGGTATCAAGGAAAACCGATTTCAAGGTGAGAGGAGAGTTTACAAGAAAAAAGATGACAATCCCTTTATTGAAAGGGACATGGAAAAATGTATCCTCTGTGGACAATGTGTACGGATATGTGATGAGATTCAAGGTGTTGGTGCAATCGATTTTGTTAATAGGGGATTTAGAACCAAGATATCCCCTCCTTATGAAAGAGATCTTAGTTGTGAGTTCTGCGGTCAGTGCGTAGCGGTGTGCCCAACGGGGGCCCTGACCGGAAAAATGTGGGCCCAGAAGGGGAGGCAGAATTTGAAAGAAGTTGATACAGTATGCTCCTATTGCGGATGTGGGTGTAACCTGACGCTTCACGTCAGGAGAAACAAGATCATGAGGGTATCCTCCAAGAAGGATACAATCAATGAAGGCTGGCTCTGCGTAAAGGGAAGATTTGGCTATGAATTTGTTCATAGCTCTCAGAGACTTATAAGACCTCTTATGAGGGTAGCCGATAAAAAACACTCACCTTTGGATTCTGGCCCCCCCTCGATTTCTGAACTCTTCAAGGAAGTTTCGTGGGAAGAAGCACTTGATTATGTTTCGAGGCGGCTGAAGGATATAAAGGAGAGCCATGGTCCTGACTCGATCAGTGGGCTTTCTTCAGCACGATGCACAAATGAAGAGAATTATCTCTTCCAGAAATTCATGCGTGCTGCAATTGGCACAAACAATGTTGATCATTGTGCACGGGTCTGACACAGCGCAACGGTAGCCGGTCTGGCTGCGGTGTTTGGATCAGGGGCTATGACTAATTCTATCCCTGAGATCGAAAATAATGATGTTATCTTTGTCATAGGCTCAAATACAACAGAGGCACATCCTGTCATAGGCTTAAAAATAAAAAAGGCTGTGAAAAAGGGCGCAGAACTTATTATTGCTGATCCAAGAAGGATTGACCTTGTAAGATTCGCTCATATATGGCTGCGGCACAGGCCAGGCACAGATGTTGCCCTTTTGAATTCCATAATGCATGTGATAACAAAGGAAGATTTGATTGACAAGAAATTCATAGAGACATGGACGGAGGGTTTTGAGTCTTTTAAGGAAATCCTCGAAGAATATACGCCCGAAATAGGAGAAAAGATTACAGGTGTTCCTAAAGGGGACATCATTAAAGTAGCCCAGCTTTATGGCAATGCTATAAGACCAGGTATTTATTATACGCTGGGTATTACCCAGCATACGCATGGAACTGAGAATGTCTATTCTGTAGCGAACTTGGCGATGATGACTGGAAACCTCGGTAGGGAGAGCACAGGTGTTAATCCCTTGAGAGGACAGAACAATGTTCAGGGAGCTTGCGATATAGGTTGCTTACCCGATTGTTACCCTGGCTATCAGAAGGTCAATATACCAGGTATAAAAGAAAAGTTTGAGAAGATATGGGGTGCCAAGCTTTCAGATAAGATAGGGCTTATGGCTTCTGAAATGGCAACGGCAGCAATGGAAGGACATTTAAAGGCAATGTACATAATGGGAGAAAATCCTGTTCTGAGTGACCCGGATATAAACCATACAATAAAGGCATTAAAAAAATTAGACTTTCTCATTGTCCAGGATATATTCTTAACTGAGACTGCTGAGCTTGCAGATGTGGTGCTTCCTGCCGCATGCTTTGCAGAAAAGGACGGAACATTCACAAATACAGAGAGAAGGGTGCAGAGGGTTAGGAAGGCAGTGGAACCGCCAGGAGAAGCGAAAGAGGATTCATGGGTAATTATGGAGCTTGCCAAAAGACTTGGATATGTGATGAAGTATGATTTCATCGAAGAGGTTTTTCATGAAGCTGGAAAGGTCTGGCCAGCATTAGGGGGTATGACTTATAAGAGGTTAGAAAACAAGGGCCTTCAGTGGCCATGTCCGACATTCGATCACCCGGGGACCCCATATCTCTTTAAAGGAGGGTTTCCAAGGGGCAAGGCTGCATTCAGTATTGTTAGATACAGACCTTCGGAAGAACTACCTGATGAGGAGTATCCATTTTTACTCTCGACAGGAAGAGAGTTATTCCAGTATCATACAGGTTCTATGACGAGAAAGGTTAATGCTATCAATAGAATATCACCAGAGGCATATGTAGAGATTCATCCTGATGATGCAAAACAATTAGGTATTAATGATGGTAAAAAAGTAAGGGTTTCATCGAGAAGGGGGTCTATTTCTATCAAGGCAATCATTTCGGATAGACCAATAAAGGGGATGCTCTTCATACCTTTTCACTTCAGGGAGGCAGCAGCCAATGTGCTTACCAATACTGTCCTTGATCCCATAGCAAAAATACCTGAGATGAAGATATGCGCAGCGAAGGTGGAAGTACTTTAGTAATAAATATCAGTCAATTGCGAGGTTAGGAGGTATGGGAAATGATACAAGCATTAAAACAGCAGTCTTTATTCAGTGACATTGATGCTGAGGGTATTGAAAAGCTCTCAAAGATCGTCAAAAAAGTATCTCTCAAGAGGGGTGAACATCTCTTTAAAGAAAAGGACGATACTCGAGGAGTTTATCTTCTTCACTCAGGCAAGGTTGAGATCTCAAGAGTCACTGCTGACGGCTGGCGACAGACCCTTACTGTTGTAACTCCTGGAGACTTTTTTGGAGAGCTCTCTATTCTTGAAAAAAGACACCACGTCGCGAGTGCTGTTGCGGTTGAAGACGCAGAACTCTTTCTTATCCCGAGAGAAGAGTTTGAAAGATTGATGGAAGAAGATTTAAAACTTGCATGTTACATTCTCAAGAAGATTGCTTTGGAGATGAGCAAAAAGCTCAGACGCACAACCGATAAATTTCTTAGTGCCCTGATTAGCTACTGATAAAACCCAAAGGGGTTCGAGGTCGGAGCGACTCTCCGCGAAGAATTGCTACGAGATTCAAGGATTAAAGTAAAACAAAAACTAAACCACTTGAATCCTTGACCCTCTTGAACCCTCATAAAATAAATAAAAACTTTTACAAGAAGGGGGATTTGTAAAATGCCACTTGATCCAACCAATCACGCAGACTGGGAAATTGCAGAAGAAGCAGAAAAACGCATGAAGACGTCTCAACAGTTGACTGATGAACTGGAAATTAAGAAAGAAGAGATGTTACCGCATGGGCATTACATTGCAAAGGTTCGTTTTGCACGGGTTCTGGAAAGACTTAAAGACAGGCCCGATGGGAAATTTATTGAGGTAACAGCTATAACACCAACGCCCCTTGGAGAGGGGAAATCAACCACCACAATGGGTCTTCTTCAGGGGATGGGCAAACGGGGTAAGAAGGTTACAGCATGTATCCGTCAGCCATCCGGTGGGCCAACCATGAACATCAAAGGATCTGCCGCTGGTGGCGGACTTTCACAGTGTATTCCGCTTACAGAGTTCTCCCTGGGTCTTACCGGTGATATCAATGCCGTCATGAATGCCCATAACCTTGCAATGGTTGCGCTGACGGCACGAATGCAGCATGAGTTTAATTATACTGATGAGCAGCTTGCGAAGAGAAATCTGAAGCGTATCAATATAGACCCGAAGAATGTTGAGATGGGCTGGGTGATGGATTTTTGTGCCCAGGCACTCAGGAATATTATCATCGGTATCGGTGGAAAGATGGACGGGTTTATGATGCCCTCAAAATTTGGGATAGCTGTTTCCTCAGAAGTCATGGCTATCCTTTCCATCTTCAGCGATCTTGCAGACTTTAGAAAGAGGATGGGCGGTATTGTAGTTGCTTATGACAAACAGGGAAACCCGGTAACGACGGAAGATCTCGAAGTCGCAGGGGCTATGACGGCGTGGATGCGAAACGCCATAAATCCAAATCTCCTTCAAAGCCTTGAGGGACAGCCCTGTTTTGTTCATGCTGGGCCATTTGCTAATATTGCTGTTGGTCAGTCATCTGTGGTTGCTGATAAGATGTGCCTTAAATTAGCTGATTATCATATTACGGAATCGGGTTTCGGCGCTGATATCGGTTTTGAGAAGTTCTGGAATGTTAAGTGTCGTTATTCCGGAAACATTCCAAATGTCTCGGTGATTACTGCTACTATAAGGGCGTTAAAGCATCATGGCGTTAATGCAGGTGCACCACTCGTTGTACCTGGTAGACCAATTCCAAAGGAATATTTCAATGAGAATCTAAAATGGCTTGAAGATGGAATGAAGAACGTTATTCATCACATAAACACCGTTAAAAAAGCGGGCATAAATCCTGTTGTCTGCATAAACAGATTCCATACTGATACTGATGAAGAGGTTAAGTTGACCAGGAGGATGTGCGAGGCAGCAGGTGCGCGTGTTGCAGTATCTCAGCACTGGCGTTATGGAGGCGAGGGTGCCCTTGAGCTGGCTGATGCAGTCCTCGATGCATGTAATGCTAAGGTTAATTTCAAATTCCTTTATGATCTCGATACACCACTGCGGAAAAGGGTTGAGTTGATAGCAAAAGAAGTTTACGGAGCCGATGCTGTGAGCTACTCTCCAGAGGCAATTGTGAAAGCAGAACGGTTCGAAAAGGATCCAAAATTCAAAGACTATACTACCATGATGGTCAAAACCCACCTTTCTCTCTCTCATGACCCAACAGTCAAAGGCGTACCGAAAGGCTGGATCCTCCATATCCGTGATTTTCTTACGTATGGAGGGGCACGGTTTATATGCCCTGTGGCAGGAAATATCAGCCTAATGCCAGGAACGTCATCCGATCCTGCTTATCGTCGCGTTGATGTGGATCTGAAAACAGGAAAAGTGAAGGGGCTATTTTAAAGATAATAATATCAAGATGTCCCTTGGTTTTTTAAACCAAGGGGCATCTTATTCTCAATTCCCTCTCTTATTGTAATTTATCCTTTCAAGGGCTATAATTTCTATAAAAGTTTGTGAAGCTCACGGGCTAAGAATCATGCTTAACCCAAATAATGTAGACATTGTTCAAAAATTTATTTAACTCAATGAATTTATTAAAAATATCTTTATTCGTTATATTCACTAAAATATTCCGTGAGCCATCTGTTAAAGGTAAATTAAGGTATCGAAAAATAAATTTTTTCACAACATCTACATTATCGAATTGCATTGTTCGGGTTAAGAGAATTGTATTTCTTATTTTTCTAATCCTTTTGTATTCCACTTCAGTTCCTTCTGAAGAACCAAAAAGGGAAGTCATGGTCATCACCATAAACGGTGTTATAAATCCCGTTGCAGCAGAATATATAGGGAAGAGTATCAAAAGGGCGAATGAGAAAAGGATGGAGGCATTAATTATTGAGCTGGATACCCCGGGAGGGCTGGATACTTCAATGAGGCACATTGTTAAAGATATCATTGGGAGTGAAGTTCCCGTTGTTGTTTATGTTGCACCGAGTGGGAGCAGGGCAGCCTCTGCAGGTGTATTCATAACGCTTGCTGCCCATATTGCAGCTATGGCGCCCGGTACAAATATCGGAGCAGCCCATCCTGTAGGGTTTGGAGAAAAGATGGATAAGGTGATGGCTGAAAAGGCAACAAATGATGCGGCAGCCTATATAAAATCGCTTGCGGAGAGAAATGGCAGGAATGCGAAATGGGCGGAAGATGCGGTTAGGAAGAGTATCTCTGCAACAGAAAAAGAAGCATTAAAGGAGGGAGTTATAGACCTTGTAAGCAAGGATCTGAACTCCCTCCTTTTGGATATAGATGGCAGAAAGGTAAAGACGATTATGGGCGAAAAGGTTTTGAGGACAAAGAATGCCGTTGTGATCAGGGAAGAAATGGATTTCAGGAGTAGGATCCTCAATCTTATCTCTGATCCCAATGTTGCATATATTCTTATGCTCCTCGGTTTTTATGGTCTCTTCTTTGAATTGACCAACCCTGGTTCAATTTTTCCCGGTGTACTGGGTGGAATCTCTCTTATCCTTGCTTTCTACGCATTCCAGACGCTTCCGGTAAACTATGCCGGTCTCTTACTGATTATCCTTGCCATTATCCTCTTTGTCCTCGAGGTGAAAATCATATCCCATGGGATACTCACCATCGGAGGAATAATTGCCATGATTATAGGCTCGCTGATGCTCTTTGAGTCTCCGGCACCTTTCATGAAACTTTCTGTATCTATTATTCTTCCTGCTGTTATCATAACGGCTCTTTTCTTCACCTTAACAATACGCCTTGCCTTCAAGGCGCATAAGAGAAAGCCCGTTACCGGGTCGGAAGGCATTATTGGGTTAAAGGGAACTGCCGATACAGATATAACAAAAGATGGGGGTATGGTATTATTACATGGTGAACGCTGGGCAGCATATTCTGATGAACCTGTCTCAAAAGGTGAAAAGATAATAGTTGAGGCTGTCTCAGATTTAAAAGTAAAAGTAAGAAAGCTGTGATGCGTGATGGGTTAAAAATGGATTAGACTGATCACTATAACACATAACAAACATATCTCGGTCGTGAAAAGGAGGTAAGTATGCCATTGGCACCGTCATTTTTGGGTTTTCTTTTTGCAATATTCATGATCATCTATTTTCTCTCAAGTGCTATTAAGATATTGAGAGAGTACGAGAGGGGGGTTGTATTCAGGCTCGGGAGGGTTATACCTGTAAAAGGTCCTGGACTTGTTATAATCTGGCCGATAATTGATAAACTTGTCAGGGTTAGCCTCCGTATCGTCGCAATGGATGTTCCATCACAGGATGTGATAACAAAGGACAATATTTCTGTTAAGGTGAATGCCGTTGTTTATTTCAGGGTAATTGACCCTATAAAGGCTATCACAGAGGTAGAAGATTTTTTATATGCAACATCAATGATTGCACAGACAACTTTGAGGAGCATCCTTGGCCAGAGCCAGCTTGATGACCTACTTACGAAGAGGGAAGAGGTGAATGCAGAACTTCAGAAGGTAATTGACTTCCAGACAGAGCCTTGGGGGATAAAGGTAACAGCAGTCGAGGTTAAGAATGTTGACCTGCCAATAGAAATGCAAAGGGCGATAGCAAAACAGGCAGAGGCTGAGCGTGAAAGAAGGGCAAAGGTTATCCATGCCGAAGGAGAGTTTCAGGCTTCACAAAAGCTTGCAGACGCAGCAACTATAATTGCAACAGCACCGTCTGCATTGCAGCTCAGGTTCCTCCAGACCCTTACAGAGATTGCCACAGAGAAAAACTCAACAATAATATTCCCTGTACCAATAGACTTGATTAGGCCTTTCTTGGAAAAATGGGGGAAAGAGACAAAGTAGAAAGCTTTTTCAGTTGAAGGATGAGATGTAATTGAAGGAATGTTAGTTTTTAGAGCTGACAAGCTGCTCTGAATTATTTATTTTACTGTATAACTCATCCCGTCTCTTTTTTAGAGCGTCGAGGAAGCTGTTTAACCGTGATATCAATTCTTGCTTATGAAAGTAATCTGTCCTCCTGTCATCTTCCTTCAGCAGTGAGTATGCCTTTGTAATTGCTTCCAGAATTGCAATAACTTTGTCCTTTATTAAAGGATCAGTACAGGCCAGATACCTGTCCGGATGGAATTCTTTCACGAGCTTATAATAATTGTTCTTTATGGTCCCTACATCTGAGGTTTCATCGATCTCAAGAAGTTCACTCGGAGTGAACTTCTCAAGATTCGAATATATCATGTCAGTCTTCTTTGTTAGTTCCTCTTCCTCATCGTGATAGGTCCTCAGTATGTGTTCAAGTGACACCGAATCTTCTGCCCTCTCTATTTCATTCTTTTTTTCTTCGACTAAACCAGTAGACCATAAGACATACAGGGTCTTCATGGCCTGAAAAGAGTTCATGTATGAACTGTCAAGTAGCTCTTTAACGGTCTTTTTTCCATCAATCATAAAAAGCATCTTTTTGTCGAGTGAGCCAAGGACCATGTCCTGAAAAAGACTTACAGGATCTGTACTTAACTTGAGAACGGCATACATATCCGGAAGCTCATTCCTTATTCTGTTTAGGTTATCTATTCTCTTTACTCCTTCATATATGAGGTTACCCATACTCATCTTCAGCGTTATGACCTCATCTGAAGATATTTCTCCTTCTTCGAATTCGTATTCAGCATCCTGGAGCTGGAACAAGCTATAGAAGATATCCTTCACCTGGTATTTCACGCCCCAGATGAGATCTTGCGGAGTCAGGAATCCAAGTTCTACAAGTATCTCACCTTGCCTTTTTCCATTTTGTTTGAGAAGTTCTACGGATCTGTCATATTGTTCTATACTGATCTTTCCCATTTTGATGAGCGTTTCACCTAATCTATCATCTTCATCGGTTGAGGAAGCAAAGATAACATCTCCTTTATGGAGATATATCTTTTTTGTGAAGGCAGGGGTTGTTACCGTTAATGTACCTGTTTTCCTATGTCTGTTTAAATAGACAAGAATCTTAGGAATGCCAAAGTCTTTGATGTTACCAGTAAGTGGTATTTCCATAATGAGTATACCTTTAATCTTTAAATTAAAATTGTTATTTAAAGAAAGAAATTGATGTGATACTAATCACGAAATACTCAAATCCAGCAATAGAAAGAGTGGCGTAAAGAAATAACAGAATGAGAAGTGTTCAGAATAGCACCTCGTATCAGATTGCTACAGTAGTAACTACCTCGCAGCAACTAATAAATTAAGGCATTGCTCATTAACTCAAATAATGCAGACATTGTTCAAAAATTTATTTAACTCGATAAATTTAATGGGAATAAATTTATTGGTTATATCCATAAAAATATTCCAATTACCATTAGTTAGAGGTACGCTAAGGTATCGAAAAATAAATTTTTTCACAACATCTGCATTATATTAATTGCACTTTTGGGGTTAATAAATTACTACCCTGTGGACGGGCTGTTCGAAAGTTGATCCATATGAAATATATATTGTTGATCAAGGAAAATGTACATGATAACACAGAACAACTTGTTGTGGGTCAACTCTTTCATGCTGACAGACATTGGAACATTCAACACTACAGGAATCAACTGACTCAGTAGTACTAGCAAGCGCATCCATACATTGCTCGTAGGTGTATACCGAGATGCATTCTACCGTAGTAAGAAGATTTGTCTTCACTACTGCTGGGGAGGGACAGTCAGCAAAGCATGAAATAATGCGGTCGTCAGGATGGTCACATGCGCAATACACAGAGTCGCCAGTGCATTTATGAGTGTACAGCCGGGATGTATCTAATTCCCCTGGCAGACCCTGATCGCCTTTGTCACCCTTATCGCCTTTACTGCCTGGCAGACCCTGATCGCCTTTGTCGCCCTTATCACCCTTATCCCCTTTCGGCCCTTCGATACTCCAAGATACTGGTTCCTCGACAGGCGGCAAGCAATCGGAAGGTTGATTAACGAGTCTAAGAAATCCCGCGTTCCTTACTTTGCAGGCATAAATCTGCTGCCCAAAACTTACTGTTGCTGAGATATGCAGTATAAAAAAAATTATCTGGAATGCTACAAGAAACTTTTTCATATTATCCCCTTTCTGAGATGCGTCAAAACTGTTTTAATAAATTTATTTCTAAGGTTTCAACTTGAGTGGTTTAAAACAATTCACAAATTGTTGGTGTCTCTTTACCCCCGTTTTTACCAACTATATACATGAAATCTTAAATTTGCTCAGTTTGTCAATCCCAAAAAGGTTTGAATTTTATAGGAAAAAAGTTTCTATTTTTTCTGTAACTATAGTCGTAGTAAACAGAAGGTTTTATGTTATGCAACAGCCTCTTTTATGGTCCTCTATCGAGATGTCTTTTATTGGCTTCCA